>DATJVS010000229.1:0-15473 GCA_035501715.1 Usitatibacter sp. | reverse complement strand
TGAGTGCTTCGTGACCCTGCGAGCCCGGGCACGAAACACAAGCACCGCCTTTCGCTTTTCCTCCGTGGTCTCCGTGGTCTCCGTGGTTAAATGGTTTCCCTCATGCTTCCCACGTCCACCGACCAGGTCCAGCAGCAGCTCTCCTCGGCCGGCTACGTCGCCGACCGGCGGCTGGCGACCGCCGTCTTCCTCGCGCTCTCGCTGGGGCGCCCCCTCTTCCTCGAAGGCGAAGCGGGCGTGGGCAAGACCGAGCTCGCGAAGTGCCTCGCCTCCGCGCTCGACTGCCCGTTGATCCGCCTGCAGTGCTACGAGGGCCTCGACGTCTCGAGCGCCGTGTACGAGTGGAACGTGCAGAAGCAGATGACCGCGATCCGCATCGCCGAAGCCTCGGGCAAGGCGGACCGGGAAGGCCTCACGCACGACCTCTTCACCGGCGAGTACCTCATCCACCGCCCGATCCTCCAGGCGCTGCAGTCGCCCTCGCCTCCGGTGCTGCTGATCGACGAGCTCGATCGCGCCGACGAGCCGTTCGAGGCGTATCTCCTGGAGGTGCTCTCGGATTTCCAGGTGACGATCCCCGAGATGGGCGTGATCCGCGCGGCCGAACCGCCCGTGGTCGTGGTCACGTCCAACCGCACGCGAGAGATCCACGACGCGATCAAGCGCCGCTGCCTCTATCACTGGGTCGATTACCCCGGCGCCGAGCGCGAGCTCGAAATCCTGCGCGTGAAGGCGCCGGGTGCCGCCGAGAGCCTGTCGCGCGAGGTCGTCGCCTTCGTGCAGCGGCTTCGCAAGATGGACCTCTACAAGGCGCCGGGCGTGGCCGAGACCATCGACTGGACGCGCGCCCTCCTCGTGCTCGATTCGGTGTCGCTGGATCCGGAGAAGATCGGCGAGACGCTGGGCGTGCTGCTCAAGTACCAGGACGACATCGCGCGGCTCGCCCGCGAGGACATCGCCGCGATCCTGCAGGAAGCGAAGTCGCTCGCGGCGTGAAGCTCGCCGAGAACGTGGTGCACTTCGCGCGGATCCTGCGCGGGGCCGGAATCCCCATCGGCAGCGACAAGATGATCGACGCGGTGCGCGCGCTGCCGTTGACGGGCCTCGAGCGCCGCGAGGACTGGCACGCGACGCTCTCCGCCCTCTTCCTCACGCGCCACGAGCAGCAGGCGCTCTTCGACGAGGCCTTCGAGCGCTTCTGGCGCGATCCGGGCCTCGAAGAGAAGATGCGGGCGGCGCTGCTTCCGAAGGTCGAGGGACGCACGCCGAAGAACGACCCGGGCGGGCGCCTCGCCGAGGCGATGTCGCCGCCCGTGGCGCCGCGCGCGCCCCGCCGCGAGCAGCCGCCGGAAGTGACGGTCGACGCCACGCTCACGTTCGGCGCGTCGGAACGCTTGCGCCGCATGGACTTCGAGAAGATGACGGCGGCCGAGTGGAACGAGGCGCGCAGGCTCGTGGCGGCGATGCGCCTTCCCGTGCCCGACATCCGCACGCGGCGGCATCGCCCGTCTTCGAGCGGCAAGGCGATCGACCTTTCGGCCACGCTTCGCGCCATGGCCCGCTCCGGCGGCGACATCACCCGGATCGCGCGCAGCAGCCCCGGCCACAAGCCGCCGCCGCTCGTGGTGTTGTGCGACATCTCCGGCTCGATGCATCGCTACACGCGCATGTTCCTGCACTTCGTGCACGCGCTTACGCGCGATCGCCAGCGCGTTTCCACGCTCGTCTTCGGCACGCGATTGACCAACGTCACGCGCCCGCTTCGCGATCGCGACGTGGACGAAGCGCTCGAGCGCGTCTCCAACGCCGTTCCCGACTGGGCGGGAGGAACGCGCATCGCATCCTGCCTGCACGAATTCAATTTCCGCTGGGCGCGGCGCCTTCTCGGGCAGAACGCCTGCGTGCTGCTCGTGACCGACGGCCTCGAGCGCGACGACACGGGAGCGCTCGCCGGGGAAATGCAGCGCCTGCACCGCGCTTCGCATCGCCTCGTGTGGTTGAATCCCCTGCTGCGCTACGAAGGTTTCGAGCCGAAGGCCTCGGGCATCGCCGCGATGCGGCCCCACGTGGACGCGTTCCTTCCGGTGCACAACATCGCGTCGCTGACGGACCTCGCGCGCGAGCTTTCGTGAAGCTGTATTTCCCTATAATGCGCGTTCCGGCCTTCAAAGGAACCATGATGAGAATCGCCCTTGCCTCCTCCCTGGTGCTGATCGCGCCGGCCCTTGCGTGGGCCGAGGTGCCCGATGCCTGCACGATCCTCACCAAGGAAGAGATCAACTCCGTGGCGGGCGGCACCGTCGAGAAGATCCTGCCCGTGCGCTCGGGCAATCCTTCGGAGTGCAACTTCATGGACGGCCACAGGACCGCCGTGCTCGCAATCAAGATCCGCGAGGTGCAGTACGCGGCCGTCGACGAGCTCGCGCAGGAGCGCGACAACGACCAGAAGGTCTATCACCAGCACGCGAAGGAGGTGAAGGCCGTGGGCGAGCACGCGTACTGGAGCCCCGCATCGCACACGCTCGGCTTCCACAAGGGCAAGACGCTGGTGTTCGTGACGTTCCAGCAGAAGAAGAACGCGAACGAGATCGACTCCGCGCAGCTCGGCCGCATGATCGAGCAGCGGTTGAAGTAGTGCGGCTCGTCCCCGGAAGCCTCACGCTCGAGGCGATCGAGGCCTTCGCGGGCTCCGAGGACGCGGCCACGCTCGAGCCCGCGGCGCGCGCGCGGCTCGATGCCGGCGCCGCGTCGGTGAAGCGCATCGTCTCGCGCGGCGCTCCCGTGTACGGCATCAACACGGGGTTCGGCAAGCTCGCCAACACGCACATCGCCGACGACGAGCTGGAGTTGCTGCAGCGAAACCTGGTGCTCTCCCACAGCGTGGGCGTGGGCGCGCTGCTCGAGGACTCCGTGGTGCGCACCACGATGCTGCTCAAGGTGGCAAGCCTCGCGCGCGGCTTCTCGGGGGTTCGCGCCGAGGTGGTCGATGCGCTGCTGGCCCTGCTCAACGCGCGGATCTATCCGTGCATTCCGTCGAAGGGCTCGGTGGGCGCCTCGGGCGACTTGGCGCCCCTCGCGCACATGAGCGCCGTGCTGCTGGGGCTGGGGCATGCGCGCCATCGCGGCGAGACGCTCACCGCGGCCGAAGCGTTGAAGCGCGCGGGCCTCGCGCCGTTGAAGCTGGGGCCCAAGGAAGGACTGGCGCTGCTGAACGGCACGCAAGTCTCCACGGCGCTCGCGCTGCACGGCCTCTTCGCCGCGGAGAATCTCTTCGCCGCGGGCGTGGTGGCGGGCGCGATGAGCGTGGACGCCGCCATGGGCAGCGACACGCCCTTCGATGCGCGCATCCACGAGCTTCGCGGCCAGCCCGGGCAGATGCTCGCCGCGTCGCTTTATCGCAAGCTCCTCGCGGGAAGCCAGATCCGCGCCTCGCACCTGACAGGCGACGACAAGGTGCAGGATCCCTACAGCCTCCGGTGCCAGCCGCAGGTGATGGGCGCATGCCGCGACGTGATCGACAACGCGGCGCGCACGCTTCTCACGGAATCCAACGGCGTCACCGACAACCCGCTCGTGTTCCCCGATTCCGACGAATCGCTCTCGGGCGGCAACTTCCACGCGGAGCCCGTCGCGCTCGCCGCCGACCAGCTCGCGCTCGCCATCGCCGAGATCGGCGCGCTCGCCGAACGCCGCATCGCGCTGCTCATCGACGCGAGCCTCTCCGGATTGCCGCCCTTCCTCACGGCGGCCTCGGGCGTGAACTCCGGCTTCATGATCGCGCACGTGACGGCCGCGGCGCTCGCTTCCGAGAACAAGTCGCTCGCGCATCCGGCGAGCGTGGATTCGCTGCCCACCTCCGCGAACCAGGAAGACCACGTCTCCATGGCGACCTTCGCGGCGCGGCGCCTGTCCGAAATGGCGGCCAACACCGCGGGCATCCTCGCGATCGAGCTGCTCGCGGCGGCGCAGGGCATCGACTTTCGCCGCCCGCTCGCCTCGTCCGGGCCGCTCGAGGAAGCGCACGCCGCGATCCGCCGCGTGGCGCCGCATCTCGATGGAGACCGCTACCTCGCCCTGGACATCGAGGCGGCGACGCCCCTCGTGCGCGGCGGCGTTTTCCGCGAGCTGCTACGCCGGATGGCGTAGCGTCGCGCGATCGCTTTCGGCAAGGGCCGCCAGCTCCCGCCGCGCGATCTTGCCCATGACGTTGCGCGGGATCTCCCCGACTTCGTAGTAGCGCTGCGGAGCGAAGACCTTGAGCCGCTTTTGCGCGAATGCGTCCAGCGCTCGCCAATCCACCGGCCTCCTGGCGACCACGAGCGCGGCGACGGCCATGCCTTCGATCGGGAACACCGCGGCTTCGCGCACGTCCCCCCGCTCCTCGAGGATGGACTCGGCGTACGCCGGCGCGAGCTTGCGCCCGCCCACGTTGATCACCTCGTCGATCCGGCCCTGCACGTAGAGCAGCCCGTCGGGGCCGAGGTATCCGTAGTCGCGCGGATGGAACCAGCCGTCGCGGAAGCGCTCGGGATCGGCGCCGCCGAAATAGCCGAGCGGCATCCCCGGCACTCGCAAGAGAAGCTCGCCCGCCTGGC
Source organism: Usitatibacter sp. (assembly GCA_035501715.1). Classification (GTDB taxonomy): domain Bacteria; phylum Pseudomonadota; class Gammaproteobacteria; order Burkholderiales; family Usitatibacteraceae; genus Usitatibacter. The sequence continues at coordinate 10,878 of DATJVS010000229.1, read as the reverse complement.
CCATGGGCAAGATGCTTCCATCGGAGCCCATCACCCGGACCTGGGCATCGGCGCACACGCGTCCCGAGGACGCCGGCGCGACCGCGAGGATCTCGGGTGTGGCGATGGAGATCACGCCGAGCTCCGCCGTGGCGTAGGGCACGAACACGTTGGGCGTGAGCTTGCGGCGGATCTCGTCCAGAAGCGCCGGTGTGGGCGTGGCGCCCAGCAAGCGCAGGTGCTTCACGCCCGGAAAGGCGGGTTCCATCACGTCGAGCAGCGGCAGCATCGTCGCCACGTGGGCGGGCGGCATGGTGAGGTGCGTCACGCCGAAGCGCGCGATGGTCACGAAGAGCGACTGCGCGTCGTAGCCGGGCGGAAACACCACCGCGCCGCCGTTGGTGAGCGCGTGGCAGGCGAGCGTGAGCGACGCGGTGACGTGCAGGTTGGGCGGGATCGCGCGCGGCCGGGGCGCCTCGCCGTAGAAGCGGCGGTCCAGGCGCAGCGCGAATTGGCCATGGGTCTGCTCGATGCCCTTCTGCTCGCCCACGGTCCCCGACGTGAGCGCGATGCGCATGGGCGTCGAGTCCACGGGCTGGAAGGGCCACGAATCGAACTCGGCCTCGTTGCCCTTCGCGCCGATCGACTTGAGCGCAATCAACGGCACGCCGGGCGCGCCCATGGTCTCGAGCTCGGAGACCACCGCGCTCACGCCGAAGCGCCGATAGAGCGCGTCGCGCTCGGATTCCCGCGCGATGGGCGAGACCGAGAGCGAGATCGCGCCCATGCGTGCGAGCGCGAGGAACGTGATCACGTGCAGCGGCGCCTGCGGCATGGTGAGCGACACCACCTGCCCGGGCCGAACGCCCCTTTCGTGGAGGAACGCCATGGTGGCGCCGATCAGCGCGCGCATGTGCGCGTAGGAAAGCGCGGCTCCGCCGAGAAACGCCGGCGCCGACGGATCGCTCGCGATCGCGCCGCGGATGCGCTCGAGGAGAAGCGGAACGCGCGGGGCTTCGCTCATGGCGCCATGCGTGCGGGACCCAATGGATGACGCAGCGTCGCCCCATCCGTGGCGGCGAATCGCAGCAGCTCCGGACGCCGCACCTTGCCCATGGCGTTGCGGGGCAGCGCCTGGACTTCGTAGTAGCGACGCGGCGCGAAGATGCCCAGCCGTTGCCGGACGGCGGCGTCAAGCGCGCGCCAGTCGATCGCGCCATCGGCGGCCACGAGCGCGCCCAGCGAAAGCGAATCGATCGCGAAGACCGCGGCCTCGCGAACGGCAGGCTGCTCCCCGATGAACTTTTCGACGTAGCCCGGCAGGACCTTGCGCCCGCCCACGTTGATCACGTCGTCGATGCGGCCCTGCACGTAGAGCATCCCGTCGGACCCGATATAGCCCAGGTCGCGCGAGTGGTACCAACCGTCGAGGAAGCGCTCGGGATCGGCGCCGCCATGGTAGCCGCGCGGCATCGCGGGAACGCGCACGAGAAGCTCGCCCGGCGTTCCAGCCGGAAGGTCGCGGCCGTCCTCGCCCACGACCCGCACCTGGGCATCGGCGGCGACGGGGCCCGAGGAAGCGGGCGCGGCCAGCAGCATCTCGGGCGTCGCGATCGAGATCACGCCCATCTCCGTCGTGGCATAAGGCACGTAGATGTTCGGCGAGAACTTGCGCCTCACGTCGTCCATGAGCGCGACGGTCGGCGTGGAGCCCAGCAGGCGCACGTGCGTGAGGCTCGGGAACGCCGGCGCCTCCACCTGCAGCAGGGGCAGCAACATCGCCATGTGCGCGGGCGGCATGATCATGTGCGTCACGCCGAAGCGCAGGATCGTCGAGAAGAGCGCGGTGGCCTCGTAGCTGGGCGGGAACACCACCGCGCCCCCCTTCACGAGCGCATGGCAGGCGATCGTGAGCGACGCCGTGATGTGAAGCGAGGGCGGGATGATCCGCGGCATCGGATCGTCGCCGTAGAAGCGCCGGTCGAGGCGCCGCGCGAATTCCTCGTGGGTCTGCTCCACGCCCTTGCGCACGCCGACGGTGCCCGACGTGAGGCCGATCCTCATCGGCATGTCGCCCGAGGGAACGAACGGCCATGTGTCGAGGTCGTCCTCGTCGCCCCGGGCGCTCATGCCGCGCGCCACGATCAGGGGAATGCCCGGAACGCCGTTCGACTCGCTGTCGGTCACGACGGCGGTGACGCCGAAGCGGCGATAGAGCTCGGCGCGCTCCTCCACACGCTCGATGCCCGGCACCGACACGGAGATCGCGCCCATGCGGGCCAGCGCGAGGAACGCGACGAGATGCATGGGCGTCTGGCCCATGGTGAGCGCCACCACCTGGCCCGGACGCACGCCGGCCTGGTCGAGGCCCCGCATCGTGCTTCCGATCAACGCGCGCAGGTTGCGATAGGTGATGGCCGCGGGACCCAGGAGGGCCGGCGCTTCGGCGTCGCGCGCGATCGAGTTGCGGATGCGATCGAGCAGCAGCGTGACGGGCTGCATCATCGCCCTATGCTATCGTGAATCCATGCTGGAGGACCTCGTTGCGATCAATGCCGCGAGCTTCTCCTCGAGCTTCGCCGACCGCGGCACGCGAATGCCGAACGGCCCCTCGAGCAGGTCGAGGAATTCCGCAACGCTCGTGACGAAGCGCCGCTCGGTCTCACCGCCCGTGCGATGCACCGAGTAGCGATTGCCTCGGAGCGCATGGCGCACGCCCGTAACCGGTCGCCCTGCTACGACCGTGTTCACGAAGTGCGACTGCGGAAAATTGCAGAGGTACCAGTTGCTCACCTGGTAGTCGGCGACTTGCGCCTCGTTCAACTCGAACGTGTAGAGCGTCTGCCAATCGCCCGCCACATCGACCTGCAGCGAATGGATGCCGCCGTCTTCGATGATGCGATGCCGTTCATGGGGCGTGGCTTGCTCCAGGCCCACCGCAAGCCGCAACGGCGCCGTGAGCGTGAGCCCCCCGAATCCCACGTCCGAGATGAACCGCTCGCCGTCGATCGTCACCTGCATCAGGCAATGGCTTCTCGCGGTGACGACGTCCGCGGGCACGTTCCAGCGCACGCGCGCGGCGAGGCGCTTCACCTCGAAGCCCAGCGACGTGAGCACGTGGTAGAGGAGCAGATTCTGCTCGAAGCACCAGCCGCCGCGCCCGCCCTTCACGAGTTTTGCCTCGATCGCCGCCGGATCGAGGCTCACGGGATCGCCCACGAAAGGCGACAGCGCCTCGAACGGGATCGCCGCCGGATGCAGCTCGTGCACCCGCTCGAGTGTCTCGAGCGTCGCATCGCGCGGTCCCTCGTAGCCGATCCGCGCGAAATACGCGTCGAGATCAACCACGCAGGTTCTCGTACACGAGCGTCGGCCCGCCCATGAGCTCCACTTCGCCGGCGAGCTTCGAGCCCAATCGCTCGGCGACCTTGATGGACGGCGTGTTGGCGTGGCGAATGAGGCTGATGAAGCGGTCGCGCTTCAACACCTCGTACGCGTAGCGCTGCGCCTCGCGCGCCGCTTCCGTCGCGTAGCCCTTGCCCCAGTGCGGCTTGCCGAGCACCCAGCCCAGCTCGAAGCCGGGCCAGCCTTCGGGATTGATGAAGCCCGCGCGGCCCACGAGCTCGCCGGTCTGCTTCGACTCGAGCGCCCACATGCCGTAGCCGCGAAGCTGCCAGTGCCCCAGCATTCCCGCGATGGCGCGCCACGTCTCGCCGCGATTCATCGTGACTCCCGTGCCGAGATAGCGCATCACGTCGGGATCGGCGCACATGACGGCATATGCGTCCAGGTCCGCCTCGCTGAACTGGCGCAACCTGAGACGCGCGGTCTCGAGAGTTACTTCCACTGCTCCTTGGGCAGCACGACGTATTGCGCCACGCCGCCCCCGAACGACCAGTCCTCGCGCGTGTTCTCGACCAGGACCACCATCACGTCCTCGCGGCGGATCCGGGCGTCCGCGGCGACCTGCCCCGCAACGGCCGCGAAGAGCGCCTGCTTCTGCTCGACGGTGCGCCCCTTGCTGAAGAAGATCTGCACGATCACCTGCATGTCGCTGCGTTCCACGCCAAGGTAGGCGCGGTTGTAGACGAGCCGGTTGGGCGCGTGCTCGGTGATCACCTGGAACCGGTCGCGTTCGGGAACGCCGATGGATTCCACCATGGCCTTCTGGACCGCGTTGCCGATGGCGGCGATCTGCGGCTCCGAGAGGCCCTTCACGAGGTCGATGCGCACGAGAGGCATGCGTCATAATAGCGAACATGACCCATCGACGCATCGCCGACCGCATCGTCCGCGCGCCACGGGGCAGCGCCCTCACCTGCAGGAGCTGGCTCACCGAGGCCGCCTACCGGATGATCCAGAACAACCTCGACCCGGAAGTGGCCGAGAATCCCGCCGAGCTCGTGGTCTATGGCGGCATCGGGCGCGCCGCCCGCAACTGGGAGTGCTTCGACGCGATCCTCGAGACGTTGAAGCGCCTCGCCGACGACGAGTCGCTCCTGATCCAGTCCGGCAAGCCCGTCGCGGTCTTCAAGACGCACGCCGATGCGCCGCGCGTGTTGATCGCCAACTCGAACCTCGTGCCCAAGTGGGCCACGTGGGACCACTTCAACGAGCTCGACCGCAAGGGCCTCATGATGTTCGGCCAGATGACCGCGGGCTCGTGGATCTACATCGGCTCGCAGGGCATCGTCCAGGGGACGTACGAGACGTTCGCGGAGGCATTGAGACAGCATTACGGCGGTGCGAGCGGGAAATGGGTGCTCACGGCCGGATTGGGAGGAATGGGCGGAGCCCAGCCCCTCGCCGCGACAATGGCCGGCATGTCGATGCTCGCCATCGAGTGCCGCCAGTCGCGCATCGACATGCGCCTTCGCACGCGCTACCTGGACAAGCAGGCCGCCTCGCTCGACGAGGCGCTCGCGATGCTGCGCGAAACGAAGACGCCGATCTCCATCGGCCTTCTCGGCAACGCGGCCGACATCGTCCCGGAGATCGTGAAGCGCGGCGTGCGACCCGACCTCGTCACCGACCAGACGTCGGCGCACGACCTCGTGAACGGCTATCTCCCCTCGGGATGGACCGTCGAGCAATGGGAGGCCGCGCAGAAGTCCGATCCGAAATCCATCGAAGTCGCGGCGCGTGAATCCATCAAGCGCCATGTCGCCGCGATGCTCGAGCTGCACAAGCGCGGCATCCCCACCGTGGACTACGGCAACAACATCCGGCAGGTGGCGAAGGACGAGGGCGTGGAAGACGCCTTCGCGTTCCCCGGCTTCGTGCCCGCGTACATCCGGCCGCTCTTCTGCGAGGGCAAGGGCCCGTTCCGCTGGGTCGCGCTCTCGGGTGATCCCGAGGACATCTACAAGACCGATGCCAAGGTGAAGTCGCTCTTCCCCGGGGACGCGCACCTGCACCGCTGGCTCGACATGGCGCGCGAGAAGATCCAGTTCCAGGGATTGCCGGCGCGCATCTGCTGGCTCGGCCTGGGCCAGCGCCATCTCGCGGGCCTCGCGTTCAACGAGATGGTCGCGAAGGGCGAATTGAAGGCGCCCATCGTGATCGGGCGCGATCACCTCGACACGGGCTCGGTCGCCAGCCCCAATCGCGAGACCGAATCGATGAAGGACGGAAGCGACGCCGTCTCCGACTGGCCGCTGCTGAACGCCCTGCTCTCCACTTCGGGCGGCGCCACATGGGTCTCGATCCACCACGGCGGCGGCGTCGGCATGGGCTACTCGCAGCACGCGGGCGTGGTGATCGTGTGCGACGGAACGCCGGCGGCCGCGAAGCGCATCGAGCGCGTCCTGTGGAACGATCCGGCCATCGGCGTCGTGCGCCACGCGGACGCGGGCTACGAGATCGCCATCGAGACGGCGAAGCGCCACCACCTCGATGTTCCTCTCTGAGCGGACGGTCTGGCCCTATCGCTACCGGTACGGCTCGAGTCCCCTGATCGTCTCCATGCCCCACGTGGGCACGTTCGTCCCGCGATCCATCGGGCGGACGATGGGCGAAGCGGCGGTGCATCGCGACGACACCGACTGGCACCTGCCTCGCCTCTACGATTTCCTGGATGAGCTGGACGCGACCGTCATCGCGGCCAACGTCTCGCGCTACGTCGTGGACGTGAACCGCCCGCCCGACGGAACCAATCTCTATCCGGGACGCGACACGCCGAAGCTCTGCCCCACCGATACGTTCGGCCGCCAGCCGCTGTATCGCGCCGCAGAACCGTCACAGGATGAGATCGCGCGGCGCGTCGATTCGGTGTGGCAACCCTATCACCGGAGGCTCGAGCGAGAGATCGAGCGGGTTCGTGCGGCGCATGGAGTCGCGATCCTATGGGACGCGCACTCCATCGTGTCGGTTTCGCCGCGGCTCTTCGAGGGAAGGCTTCCCGATTTCAATCTCGGCACCGCAGGCGGCACCTCGTGCGATCCCGCGCTCGCGAAATCGCTGCTCGTCGCATTCCAGCGACACACGGAATACACGAGTGTCCTCGACGGCCGCTTCAAGGGCGGCTACATCACGCGCCACTACGGATCGCCGTCGCGCGGCGTGCATGCCGTGCAACTCGAGATGGCCGAAGCGGTCTACATGAGCGAGCAATGCCCTTACACGTTCGATGCATCGCGCGCGGAACGTGTACGACCCATATTGCGCGAACAACTCCAGATCACCCTGCAATTCCTACTGCGGAGGCAATGAAATGAAGAAGGTCCCGATCGCGATCGCGGTCTGCACGCTCGCGGGCGCTCCCGCGTTCGCCGAATCGTTCACCGAAACCGTGCCCGTGCTCTCGGCGCGGGCCGTCGTCGAGCAGGTTCCGGTGAACCACAAGCAATGCTGGAACGAAACGCACCATGTGTACGAGCACACCGTCACGCGGCAGGACAACGGGCCCATGATCGGCCCGGGCACCGTCATCGGCGCCGTGGTGGGCGGCGTGATCGGCCACCAGATGGGCAGCTCCAGCGGCGGGCGCGATCGCGGCACCGCGGCGGGCGCCATCGTGGGCGGCCTCGTCGGCAACCAGGTGGACAAGCAGAACGCCGCGGACAATCCCCCGCAGACGGTCACCACGTCGCGTCCCGTGACCGTGGAGAAATGCGAAGTCGTGCAGGAGATGCGCCAGGTGACGACCGGCTTCGACGTGCGCTACCGGTACAACGGGCGCGAGTACGTTTCGCGAATGCCGTACCATCCCGGCCGCCGCATTCGCATCGCGATCAATGTCGATCCGGTGGTCGAGAACCCGCCTCCCGGCTACCGCCGCTAGGACGAAGAAGCGAAACCACGGAGACCACGGAGACCACGGAGAAAAAATCGATTGCAACTCGTGCCCGAACCGAACGCAGGCACGAAACAAATGAACCCGGGTTCCTCCGTGGTCTCCGTGGATCTCCGCCTTTCCTCCGTGTTTCCCGGCTTCAGGTTCCCGCCAGGGACAAGACGGCCCTCGGCGCGAGCCCCGCGATCTGCCATGCGAGATGCGCGGGGTGCTCCACCTCCCAGATGGCGAGATCGGCGCGCTTGCCCGCCTCGATCGTCCCGCGGTCGTCGAGGCCGAGCGCTTTCGCGGCGTGGATGGTGGTGCCGGCCAACGCTTCCTCGGGCGTCATGTTGAAGAGCGTGCATGCCATGTTCATCGCCGTGGGAAGCGACGTGAGGGGCGACGTGCCAGGATTGCAGTCGGTGGCCACGGCCATCGGCACTCCGTGCTTTCTCAGGAGCTCCACCGGCGGCACCTTCGTCTCGCGCAGGAAATAGAACGCCCCGGGCAGCATCACGGCGACGGTACCCGCTTTCGCGAGCGCCGCGACACCCGCTTCGCTCGTGTGCTCGAGGTGATCGGCCGACACTGCGCCGAACTCCGCCGCGAGCGCCGCGCCGCCCGAGTCCGAGAGCTGGTCCGCATGAAGCTTCACGCGAAGGCCGTGCTTCCTCGCCGCCTCGAACACGCGCCGTACCTGCGCCGGCGTGAAGGCGATGGATTCGCAGAACGCATCGACGGCGTCGGCGAGCTTTTCCGAAGCCGCGCGCGCGACAATCGAGCAGACTTCATCGACGTACGCATCGGCACGCCCCGCGAACTCCGGCGGGACGGCGTGCGCTGCGAGAAGCGTCGTTGAAATCGACACCGCACGATCCGCGGCGAGCTCCTTGGCGATCCTGAGGCAGCGCAGCTCGTTCCCGGCATCGAGGCCATATCCGGACTTCACCTCGACCGTGGTGGCGCCGCTCGCCATCAGCGATGCGAGCCGCCGTGCGGACGCCTTCCGCAATTCCGCATCGCTCGCCGTGCGCGTGGCCTTAACCGTCGAGACGATTCCGCCGCCCGCCTTGGCGATGTCCGCGTAGCTCTTGCCGGCCATGCGCATCTCGAAGTCGTGCGTGCGGTCGCCGGCGTACACGAGGTGCGTATGGCAATCGATGAGCCCGGGCGTAACGAGCGCGCCCGCCGCATCGATCACCTCGTCGCCGGCGCGCGCTGCGACATCCGCGCCGACCGCCTCGATGCGGCCGTCGACGCAGCGCACCGCGCCCTTCTCGACGATCGAGTATCTTCCGCCTCGCATGGTGGCGATGCGGGCGCCTGTGACGACGAGTGCGGCCATGGCCCGTATGATAGGCAAAACAAGACGGGGAGACATCGCCATCGGATCGCTTTTCGCCGCCGACGCCCTGCTCGCCACGGGCTGGACGCGCGACGTGGCCATCGAGTGGGATTCCGCCGGGACCCTCACGCGGGTGATCCCGGGCGCCGTGCCGGGCGGCGAGCCCGTGGCCGCGGGCCCGGTGCTTCCGGGCATGGCCAACGTCCACTCCCACGCCTTCCAGCGCGCCATGGCGGGCCTCGCGGAATTCCGCGGCCATCCCACCGACGACTTCTGGACGTGGCGCGAGGAGATGTACCGGCTCGTCACGCGCCTCGATCCCGACGACGTGGAGGCCATCGCGCGGCACCTCTACATCGAGATGCTGCGGCATGGCTACACGGCGGTGGCGGAATTCCACTACCTGCATCACGACCGCGACGGCAAACGCTACGACGACCGCGCGGAGATGGCCAACCGCGTGATCGCTGCGGCGGGCAACTCGGGGATCGCGATGACGTTCCTTCCGGTGCTCTACGCGCACGGCGGCTTCGGGCACAAGCCGCTTTCGCCCGCGCAGAAGCGCTTCGGCTCGGATCCCGAGTTCGTGATGTCGCTCGTCGAGGAGATCAGCACCTTCAACCTCCCCGACCCGATGCTGCGCGTGGGCGTGGCTCCGCACTCGGTGCGCGCGGTCGATGCGCTGCTGCTCACGGAGATGGTGGAAGCGGCCAATCGTTTCGACGCGACCATGCCCATCCACATGCACGTCTCGGAGCAATCGGGCGAAGTGGCCGATTGCATCGAGACTCACGGCGCCACGCCGCTCGACTGGATCCGCGACCTCGTGGCGGTGGACGACCGCTGGTGCCTCATCCACGCCACGCACCTCACGCAGATCGAGGCGCGATCGCTCGATGGCTCGGGCGCCGTCGCGGGCCTTTGCCCCGTCACCGAAGCCAATCTCGGCGACGGCATCTTCGAATTCGTGCCGTGGTTCGAGGAGCGAAAGCCCTGGGCCATCGGCGGCGACAGCCACGTCTGCGTGAGCCCCTTCGAGGAGCTGCGCGCCCTCGAGTACAGCCAGCGCCTTCGCCATCGCGCGCGCAACATCGTGGCCGACGAGTCCGCGCCCGACGTGGCCGCGAACCTCTGGCTGGGCGCGGCGGCCGGCGGCGCGCAGGCGCTTTCCCAGGCGATGGGCGCCATCGAGCCGGGAAAGCGCGCCGATCTCGTGGTGCTCGACGGAAGCGACGTGGATTTTGCGGGCCTCGCCGCCGCCCAATCCCTCGGCGTGGCGATGTTTTCCGGAAACGCGAACCGGGTCCGCGATGTCTATGTAGGAGGCGCGATCGTCGTGCGCGAGGGGCACCACCCCAACGAGGCGCTTGCGGCCGCGTCCTTCAGGAACGCCCTGGAGAAGCTGCGCGCCGCGCGATAAACCGCGCCAATCGGGCGTATCGGAACAATTTATTGGACGGCGCTTGCGCGCGCGCGTAACGTGAGTTGAACAGATGTAACCGTCCCGTCTCAAATCCCCTGGAGGGCCGCATGAAATCACTCAAAGGCACGAAGACCCACGACAACCTCAAGGCCGCGTTCGCGGGCGAGTCCCAGGCGAACCGCCGCTACCTTTACTTCGCAAACAAGGCCGACGTCGAAGGGCAGAACGACGTGGCCGCGCTCTTCCGCTCCACCGCGGAAGGCGAAACGGGCCACGCGCATGGACACCTGGACTACCTCGCCTCGGTTGGCGATCCGGCAACGGAGCTTCCCATCGGCTCCTCGCGCCAGAACCTGAAGGCCGCCGTCGCGGGCGAGACGCACGAGTACACCGACATGTACCCGGGCATGGCCAAGTCCGCGCGCGCGGAAGGCTTCGACGAGATCGCCGACTGGTTCGAGACCCTCGCCAAGGCCGAGCGCTCCCACGCCAACCGCTTCCAGAAAGCCCTGGACGCGCTGGCGGACTGACGGCTTCGCTGCCTACGGCACAAAGGGGCGTTAGCGCCCCTTTTTGTTACGGCTTTGAAAACGCAGATGAACGCAGATGAACGCCGATGCTTTGCCTGACCTCCCAGGGCTTTCGAGGTCGGGCCCGGCACTCTGCGAATGGCAAGCGCAAAAGCACCTGCGTTCATCTGCGTTCATCTGCGTTTCCAAAGCCCTTCTCCTGAATAACTCCCGATGAAAGAAGGCAGCCTCGAAGCTCCGACCCGGCATTCGGTCGATTGGCAGAGCCCCGAGTATGGGGACGAAGCGAAGATCGTCGCCGAGATGGAGCGCGTCTTCGACATCT
>DATJVS010000228.1:0-2351 GCA_035501715.1 Usitatibacter sp. | reverse complement strand
GCGCGCGTTCACGAGCGTGGTCGATTGCGACCGCACGCTGTCGTCCTCGATCAGCGCCCGCGGGCCGAAGTAGCGCAGCTGCACGTTGCCCGACCACGCGCCCAGGTTCACCGCGGAAACCCCGAACGAAGCCGCGCGCTCGAGGGCGCCGGGGATGTACGGGCCCACGGGATCGCCGTCGGTGAAGCGCGCGTGGTTGAACGCGAGGTCCAGGTCCACGAGCCAGTGCTCGGCCGCGGCGTAGTGGTTCGACCATTCGACGCCGCGCCGGCGCGAAGGCCGGCTGGGTTCGGTCGTGCCCGCGTCTCCCGCGAAGACGAGCTCCGAAGCGAGGTCAAGCTGCCAGAGCGCGAGCGAGCTCTGCCAGCCGGCGATCGGTTCCACGCGAACGCCCAGCTCGCCGCCTTTCGACTTCACGAGGGGCGTCACGCGCTGCGTGGCTTCGCCCGTCGAGGGGTCCACCGTCTGCGTGGTCCCGCGCGCATCGTTCGAGTGGAATCCCTCGCCCCAGTTGGCGAAGAGCTCGGCGCGTTGCCACGGGCGCAATATCGCCGAGAGCTTTGGCGAAGCGATGCCGCTGGAAGCGGTGCCGCTGTTGGCGGGATTGCCGCTCGCGACGTCGAAGCGGTAGCGGTCGTACCGGATCCCCGCGAGCGTGCGCAGCCAGTCGTTCACCTGGATGCCGGCTTCGTAGTAGGCGCCCGCGCTCGATTCGGTCACGCGGTCCTCGCGCGTGGTGGACCAGCGCTGCCGCGCGATCGTCTGGTAGAGCGCGACGGGATCGAGCTTGTCGCTTCGCAACTGCACGCCTGCCGCCTGCACCACGTCGAGGCCGGCCCAGTGCGAAGCCCAGCGCCGTCCGAGCGCGCCGCCGAAGGTCGTGCGGTGCTCCTGCTGCTCGAACTGGTCGCCCGTGCCGGGATGCTCGAGGAAGTACGTGAAGTTGGAGAAGAGCTGCAGGCGCGAGGCGATGGCGTAGGCGCTCGCGAGCCACAGGCCCTGCGCGTCGCCGGTTCGCCCCTCGAATGAGAGGCTGTAGCGCGCCGTGCTTCCGCCGTCGGTAGGATCGATCGCGCCGAAGCGATCGAGCGTGCCGTCCTCCACGGCGCGCTTCGGGATCTGGTCGGTCGCGTTCCAGTGGGACTCGTAGCCCATGGCGGTCACGCTGAAGCCGTTCGTGGGCCCGCCGCGCGCATAGCGCGCCATCCCGCTCCATTTGCGCAGGTCCTCGGGGTTCTGCCATGGCCCGTCGTTTTCGCCCATCTCGAGGGCGAAGAGCGATCGCGCATGGGGCATCTCGGGCGAGAGCGCGAGCACCGCGCGCCGGTAGCCGTTCTCGCCGATCGTGAGCTGGGCGAGATCGTCGACGAGGCTTTCCTGCAGCAGGAGATGCGCCGCGCCCGCCGAGGAAAAATCGCCCTCGGATGCGAAGTACGGGCCCTTGCGATAGTCGATGCGCCGCACGAGCTCGGGGATCACGAAGTTCAAGTCCGTGTAGCCCTGCCCATGCGCGTTGGTGGGCTGGTTCACGGGCATGCCCTCGACCCAGGTCGCGAAATCGGTGCCGTGGTCGAGGTTGAAGCCGCGCAGGAAATACTGGTTCGCCTTGCCGTCGCCGCTGTGCTGCGTGACCACCACGCCGGGGACGAACTCGAGGATCTCCGCGGGACGAAGCACCGGGCGGTTGTCGATCAGCTTCGACGTGACGCTGCCTTCGCTCGCGGCATCGCTCGTGCCCACGCCGTTGTCGTAGTTGCCGGTCACGTCGATACGCTCGATCGTCACGACGTCGTGGGCGAACGCGGGCGCCACGCCCAGGGCGAGAGCGCACCGCAACAGCCGCTTCCACGCGATCATGGTAGGAAGAGTCTGACGAATCTTCCTACGATTGGCAACGCCCCCCGGCGTCAGGACCTCGGGACGAGATGGGTGTGCCCCTGGGCGCCTTGCTTTCCCGGATGCATGTGCCGCCCGCCGGGGTCGACGGTGATGAGGTTGAGCGCTCCGTGGGCGACGCCGCGCTCGGCGCGGATGCTGTCGGCGAAGGCGCGCACCTCGGGGCTCGGGCCCTTCAGGATCGTGCTTTCGAGGCAATGCTCGTGGTCGAGGTGCACGTGCATCGTCGCGACCACGAGGTCGTGGCGCGCGTGTTGCGCGCCGGTCAGCCGCTCCGCGAGGTCGCGGTAGTGGTGGTTGTACACGTAGGACAGGCACGCCACGCATAGGACGCGCGGGCCCTGCTCGGCGCGGTGCGTCTCGACTTCCCGCCGGAGCAGGTCGCGCATCGCCTCGGAGCGGCTCGTGTAGCCGCGCCTGGCGATGATCGCGTCGAAATCCCGGGCGAGCGTCTC
>DATJVS010000227.1:0-20668 GCA_035501715.1 Usitatibacter sp. | reverse complement strand
GCCATCGACGAGTCCGAAGTGGGCAACATGCCCGTGGGCGACGCCTTCCGGAAGCGCTTCGGCAATCCCTACGCCGTGTGCCATCGCGCCGACGTGCACGGCGCGCTCCTCGAGGCCGTGCGGGCTTCGAGCGGCGTCGAGCTCCTCACTTCCACGCGCGTCGAGCGTGTCATGCAGGACGCGGGCGGCGTGACGGCGATCGACCAGCACGGCCGCGAGCATCGCGGCGCGGCGCTCGTGGGCTGCGACGGCGTGAAGTCCAACGTTCGCGCGCAGTACGTGGGAGACCCGCATCGCGTCACCGGCCACGTGGTCTATCGCGCCGTCGTGGACGTGGCCCATTTCCCATCGAACCTGAAGCTCAATGCCCCGTGCCTCTGGGCCGGTCCCGATTGCCACCTCGTGCACTACCCGCTGCGCGGCGGCGGCCAGTACAACGTCGTCGTCACGTTCCACAGCCGCAAGGCGGAAGAGTGGGGCGTGACCGAGGGCAGCCGCGAGGAAGTGCTGTCATATTTCGACGGCATCGGCGAGCGGCCACGGCAGCTCCTCGACCTTCCCAGGAGCTGGAAGCGCTGGGCCACCGCCGATCGCGAGCCGATCGCGACGTGGTCCTTCGATCGGGTGACGCTGCTGGGCGACGCGGCGCACCCCATGATGCAGTACCTCGCGCAGGGCGCGTGCATGGCGCTCGAAGACGCGGTGACGCTCGGCGAAGCGGTGCGCGCGCACCCGGGCGACTTCGCCGCCGCGTTCAGGCGCTACGAGAGGGCGCGTGTCACGCGTGCCGCGCGCGTCGTGCTGATGGTGCGCGAGATGGGGCGCCTCTACCATGCGAAGGGCGTGGAGCGCCTCGTGCGCAACGACCTGTGGAAAGGCCGCACCCCCGAAAGGTATTACGATGCGGTCGAATGGCTGTACGGATGGCGCGTGGAGAGCTGCCTATGAACACCCGGGACCCCGAAGCGCTGCGCAACGCCTTCTACGAGCGCATCGAGCCGCTCGCGCTGGCGCCGCTGTGGACGCGCCTGAAGGGGCTCGTGCGGCGCGAGCCCGCCCCGGGCGAGGCCCACAAGTGGGCCTACGGCCAGGTGCGTCCCCACCTCATGGAATCGGCCGCGCACATCAGCGCCGAGGAGGCCGAGCGGCGCGTCCTCATCCTCGAGAATCCGGCGTTCCGCGGCGCCTCGCGCGTGACGCCCACGCTCTTCGCGGGCCTGCAGCTCATCATGCCGGGCGAGATCGCGCCGGCGCACCGCCACACGCAATCGGCGCTCAGGTTCATCGTCGAAGGCGCGGGCGCGTACACCACGATCGACGACGAGAAGGTCGTCATGCATCCGGGAGACTTCATCGTCACTCCCGCGTGGCGCTGGCACACGCACGGCAACGAGACGAGAGAACCGATGGTGTGGCTCGACGGCCTCGACATCCCGATGGTGCAGGGATTCAACACGTCGTTCCGCGAAGACCATGACGCATGGAAGCCGCCCGAGGCGCGCTTCGGCGGGCTGCTGCATTTCCCGTACTCGCGCGCACGCGCGGCCCTGGACGGCATGGCGCGCGCGGGCGCGCCCGATCCGCACCTGGGCTATCTCATGCGCTACACCGATCCCGTGGACGGCGGCTGGGCGATGCCCACCATCGCCGCGATGATCCGTTCGCTGCCCGCCGGCTTTGTCACGAAGCCTTATCGCTCCACCGACAGCATGGTCTTCGCCTGCGTGGAAGGCAGCGGGCGCATCGAGACGGGCGGGAAGGTCCTCGAATTGCGGCCCCATGACGTCGCGGTGGTCCCGGGCTGGGCGCCCTACACGCTGGGGGCGGAGGAGCACTGGACCCTGTTCTCGTATTCGGACCGCGCGGCCCAGGAAAAGCTGGGGTTCTTCCGGGAGCAAAGGCTGTGACACAATAGGCGCGCCTGCCGTCAGAACTACTACAACATGAACGTCACCTCCCGGCGCTACGCCAATGCCGACGTACTCCACGTGGAGGGACGCCTCGACCAGGACACGTGCACCGAATTCACGGGCAAGCTCATGTCCCACGTCGAATCGAACGCGCACGACGGCGGCGCGATCGTGCTGGACCTCTCGAAGCTCGAGTACGTGTCGAGCGCCGGGCTGCGCTGCTTCATGCTCGCCTCGCGCAAGGCCAAGAGCCAGCACGGGCGCATCTTCGTGGCGGCGCTGCAGCCGATGGTGAAGGAAATCTTCGAGATCTCCCACTTCAACCTCGTGTTCCAGGTGTTTCCTTCGGTGCGCGAGGCGATGGGGGCGGTGGGCGCCGAAGCGTCCGCCGCATTCGAGAAGGGATGAGCCCATGCGCGTCCGGTTCTGGGGAACCCGCGGTTCCATCCCGGTCGCGCTGACGGCGGCGGACATCCGCGACAAGCTCGCCCAGGCGCTGGTGCAGGCCTCGGGGCGCACGTTCGAGAGCTACGAGGAGGCGCACGCCTACGCCACCAGCGAGCTCGACTTCAACCTGACCCACACGTTCGGCGGCCACACGCCGTGCGTCGAGATCGAGGCGCCGGGCGACGAGTACTACGTGTGCGACATGGGCAGCGGCGCGCGCCCCTTCGGCGGCCACGTGCTCGCGCGCCAGGCGCGCAAGCCCGCCGTCGTGAACATCTTCCAGTCCCACGTGCACTGGGACCACATCATGGGCTTTCCCTTCTTCGGGCCCGCGTACGTCCCCGGAACGACGATCCGCATCCACGGAGTGCACGCGGTGCTCGAGGACGCCTACCGCATGCAGATGCGCGAGCCGTGCTTCCCCGTGGACTTCACGCAGCTCGCGGCGAAGATCGAGTTCGTGAAGCTCGAGGTGGACAAGCCGCAGAAGGTGGGAGCGCTCACAGTCACTCCGCACCTGCAGCTGCATTCGGGCGACTCCTACGGCTACCGCTTCGAGCGCGACGGCAGGAGCGTGGTGTACTCCACCGACTCCGAGCACAAGCTCGAGAACCGCGCCGAGGCCGAGGCGTTCGCGAATTTCTTCCGCGACGCCGACTGCGTGATCTTCGACGCGATGTACGCCCTCGCCGAGGCGATCAGCGTGAAGGCCGACTGGGGCCACTCGAGCAACATCGTGGGCGTCGAGCTCTGCCAGATGGCGCGCGCCAAGCACCTCGTGCTCTTCCACCACGAGCCGGCCAACAACGACGCCACCCTCGAGGGCCTGCTCAAGGAAGCGCGCCGCTTCGAGGAGCTCACGCGCGGCGACCAGGCGCTCAAGGTCTCCGCGGCCTACGACGGCCTGGAGATCGATCTCTGAACACGCTGCGGGGCCTGCGGGTTCTCGCCCTGGTGCTCCTCGCGGCGCTCGCGCTCTTCCTCCTCTTCACGCCGTATCCCGCCTCGCTTCGCAACGTCGTCTTCGACGGCTACCAGCGCATGTTCCCGCTGGAGCGCGTGGCCGATCCCGTGGCCCTCGTGATGATCGACGAGGAGGCGCTCGCGAAGTACGGCCAGTGGCCGTGGCCGCGCACGCGCATGGCCGAGCTGATCACGCGGTTGTCCGGGAACCAGCCCGCGGCCATCGGCCTGGACATCATCTACGGCGAGCCCGACCGCTTCTCGCCGGGGACGATCGCCGACGAGCTGCCGATCCTGCCCACGAACCTCGCGCAGGCGCTGCGCGCGCTTCCGTCGAACGACCAGGTCCTCGCCAACGCCATCAGGGGAAAGAACGTGGTGCTCGGCATCGGCTCGCAGGATTCCGCCGATGCGCGCTTCCCCTCGGCACCGCGCGCGGCGCCCGTGATCGTGAAGGGTGAGCGCGCCGACAACCTGCGAAGCTTCGGCGGACACATCGGCAACGTGGCGGTCCTCGACGAGGCGGCCGCCGGCCGGGGGCTGCTCGATTCGGGCAGCGCCCAGGAAGTGGTGCGCGTCGTGCCGCTCGTGGAGCGCGTGCAGGGCGCCATCGTGCCCGCGCTGGGCGTCGAGGCGCTGCGCGTGGCCCTCGGCGCGGGCATCCGCCTGGAGGACGCGCCCGCGGGCCTCATCACCATGCGCTTCGGCGACATCGTGACGCGCATGCAGGACGACGGCACGGCGTGGCTTCGCATCAGCCACGGCGACAACGCGCGATACGTGTCGGCCGCGCGCGTGCTCGACGGCAAGGTCGACCCGGACCTCATCCGCGACAAGGTCGTGCTGATCGGCATCAGCGGCCTGGGCGTGCAGGACTACAAGACCACGCCCCTCGGCGAGTTCGTGCCGGGAGTCACGATGCACGCGCAGGTGATCGAGAACCTGTTCAACGGCGTGTCGCTCGTGCGGCCCGCGGCCATGGCGTATTCGGAAGCGGCGCTGCTCGTGTTCTCGGGGCTCATCCTCATCTGGTTCATCCCGCGCCTTTCGGCGCTGCAGGGCATCAACCTCGTGGTGGTGCTCGTGCTCACGAGCTTCCTCATCGGGATCGTGCTCTTCCGCCACTACTCGCTGCTGTTCGACTGGGCGTGGCCCGCGATCGGAACGCTCGCCGTGTTCGGCAGCGTCGTGGTGGGCACGCTCTCGGAGACGGAACGGCAGCGCCGGCAGCTGCGCGAGGCGGCCGCGCGCATGGCGGGCGAGGTCGATGCGGCGCGGCGCATCCAGATGGGGCTGCTGCCCGATCCGAAGGAGGCCGTCGGCAACGAGCGGCGCTTCCGCCTCGCGGCGCTGCTCGAGCCCGCGCGCACCGTGGGCGGGGATTTCTACGACTGCTTCATGATCGACGCGACCCACGCTTTCTTCGTCGTGGCCGACGTGTCGGGCAAGGGGCTGCCGGCGGCGCTCTTCATGGCGTCGGTGAAGTCGCACCTGAAGAGCGCGGCGCTTCGCGGCGGAAGCGTCGGCACGGTGCTCTCGCGCGCGCAGGACGAGATCGAGCACGAGAATCCCGAGCAGCTCTTCGTGACTGCGTTCGCGGGCATCCTCGACATCGCCACGGGCGAGCTGGAGTTCTCCAACGCCGGCCACGAGCCGCCGTTCGTGCGCACCGCGCACGGCGCGCCCGAGCGCTTCGAGATCCCGGGCGGGCCGCCGCTTTGCGTGGTGCCGGGCTTCCAGTATCCGACCGGCATGCGCAAGCTCGAGCCCGGCGAGTGGATGTGCGTCGTCACCGACGGCGCCACCGAGGCGATGAATCCGTCGCGCGAGTTCTTCGGAGTGGAGCGGCTGCGCACGGCGCTCTCGTGGCTGCCCGAGGGCGTGGGTCCGGAGGAGCTGGTGAGGAAGGTGAACGAAGAGGTGAAGCGCTTTTCCGCGGGCGCCGAGCCCGCCGACGACATCACGCTGCTCGCGGTGCGCTGGGCCGGCGATGCCGGCCGCGACTAGCGGACGTCGATCTCCACGCGGCGGTTGCGCGGCTCGGACACATTGTCGTCCGTAGGCACGAGCGGCTCGCGCTTGCCGCGGCCCGCGGCCTGGATGCGCTCGGCGGGGATGCCCAGCGCGATGATCATCTCGCGCACGCGCTCGGCGCGCGCGAGGGAAAGCTTGTCGTTGTAGGAGAGGCTTCCCACGGTATCCGTGTGGCCGATCACCACGATGTCGGGCAGCGGCCGGTTCTTGAGCTCGGCGAGCATCTTCTCCAGCTCCACCTTCGATTCGGGCGTGAGCTCGTCCTTGTCCGGCAGGAAATAGAGCGTGAACGAGGTGGGCTTGCCGGGCAGCGCCGCGAGCGTCTCGGCGAACGCCTGCTTGATCTCGCCCTCGCTCATCCGCGCCTGCTCGATGCTGCCGTCGCTCTTGATGCGCTCGGCGCCGTAGGCGGTGTGGATGACAGTCTCGCCGCCGCTCGCCGGGCGCACGACGATGGTGCCGATGTGGCCGTCGGGAGCGGGCACCACCGCGAAGAGCTCGGGCGCGACCTGCTTGGGCGGGTTGGCGCACGCGGCGGCGAGCACCGCCGCGGCGAGGAGCGCGAGAGCTTTCAAGATCGCGGAACCTACTTCTCGACCTGGACCACGAACTCCGTTCCACGCACGCCCATGATCGCGGACGGCGTGCGGATTGTCATCGACTCGGGCGACTGCTTCACCATCTTGCCGGACACCGCCGCGAGGCGGCCCTGCTTCAGGTTGCCGGCGAACTCGCCCTGGTGCGTGGTCGAGTCGAAGCTGTACTTGTCGATCGAGAAAACGCTGTTCGGGCCGACCGACACGAGGCTGTTGTCGGTGAACGTGATGCCCGCGGAGCCGTCGGCGCCGGTGACGATCGTGTCGGAAGCCTGCAGGGAGGCGCCCACGCCGGCCGGAAGCTTCTCCGAGCCGCGCTGGATGGACACGTTGCCCTTCGAAACCTTGACGAGGCCGATGCTGTCGGCCGCCATCGCCGGTGCCGCGACCGCCAGGGCCGCGACCATGATCCACGCCTTGCGCATGACGAATCTCCCCTCGACGGATGTCGATTTACCGCCCTATCATGCCAAATCCGCGAGGAGGCTGCCTGTGAACCTTGTCACTACGCGAATGGGGATGTTTCCTTCCCGGCTGGAGCGGTGGAAGGAGGCGCGCGCCTTCGTGGAGGGCTTTTGCGGCAGCGCACAAATCGACCGCGAGCGCTGCCTCAAGGCGAACCTGGTCCTCGAGGAGCTCTTCCTCAACACCGTGAAGCACGGCCACCGCGGCGGCAGCGACGCTCCCATCTGGATCACGC
This sequence comes from Usitatibacter sp., assembly GCA_035501715.1. Classification (GTDB taxonomy): domain Bacteria; phylum Pseudomonadota; class Gammaproteobacteria; order Burkholderiales; family Usitatibacteraceae; genus Usitatibacter. Next base: position 14,018 of record DATJVS010000227.1, on the reverse strand, counting down.
TCACGGCCTCCGGCGGCGAGGTCTCGCTCACGTACGAGGACTTCGCCGGCCCCTTCAACCCGTTCTCGCGGGCCACGAAGGAGATGCTCGAGGCGCTCGCGGACACCCGGCGCGAAGGGGGCCTGGGCGTGCTTCTCGCGCACGGGCTCACGGCGAGCGCCGACTACGCGTACGTGTACGGGCGCAACCGCATCCGCCTCACGCTCGCTTAAGTCGATTTCAGGAAAGGCCGAAGAAGGAGCGGATGCGCGCGCGGATGTCGGCGTGCGGCGCGGGCGGCTGGTTGTACGCCGCCCCGATCGCGCGCAGCTCCTCGAGCTCGGACTCGCGCGTGGCGAGCACCTGGGAGATGGCGTCGGCCACGTCGGGGCGCTCGCGGATGATCTGCTCGAAGCCCGACTTGTCGAGGCGATAGCACATCACGTCGGTGCGCGCGCTCACGCTCGCGCGGCGCGGCTCGCCCGTGAGCATGCCCATCTCGCCGAAGACGCTGCCCGCGCCGATGGTGGCGATGGGCTTGCGGCCCGCGGCGGTGTCGATCCACACGTCGGCCTCGCCCGTGATGATGAGGTAGAGCCAATGGGCGGTCGCGCCCTGGCGCGTCATGATGTCGCCCGCCAGGAAAGGCGCGTACACCAGGTGGCCGGCGATCGTGGCGCGCTCCTCGGCCGTGAGCGGGCGGAAGAGGTCCACCGCGGCGAGCGCGGCGAGGCGCCGCTCGCGCTCATGCGCCTGCTCGAGCGCGCGATGCGCGTCGTCGTCGCGCACGCCGAGCTCCTGCTGGTGGGGAACGCCGAGCGGCATCGCGTTGCGGGCGAGGGCCGCGATCACGTGCGCGCGCACCACGCTGTCGGTCGAGTCGTCGTGCAGCGGGTCCGTGAGCCAGTAGCGAAGCGCGTAGCCGCCGAAGCCGGGCCCGATCTCCATCATCACCGCGTTGGGAGCGGGACTTTGCGCCACGCGATCGATGCGCGCGTCCTTCACCGCGCTTTCCAGCACGGCGCACACGCGCTGCGGCTCGATGGCGATGTCGACGTTCACGCGCACCCAGCGACGCCACGGGGTCTGCGCCTCGCCGAGCGCGCCGATCACCACGAACCGGTTCTGCAGCAGCCAGCCGTTCGGGACGATCACGGTCTCGCCGTTGCGCGTGCGTACGCTCGTATGCCGCCACGTGATGTCCACGACCTGGCCGCTCACGTCGTCGACGCGCACCCAGTCGCCGGTGCGAAGAGAGTTGTCGAGCTGCAGCACCACGCCGCCCAGCACGTTTCCCAGCGTGTTCTGCATCGAGAAGGCGATCACCGCGGTGAGGACCGCGGAGGTCGCCACGAGGCCGGCCGGGTCGACGCCCGAGAGCCGGAGCCACACGAAGATCCAGCCCACGTAGAGCGCCGCGGTGACGAGGTCCTCGACGATGCCCACGGGGCGGATCCCCGCCGCCGGCAGGATCACGCGGAAGACGAACATCGTCGAGAGGCGCACGAGCGCGATGCCCGCCAGGGCGCCGGCCACGTCCGCCGCGATGGAGGCCGCCTGGCGCTCGCCCATCGCGGTGGTGAGCTGCACGGTCACCAGGGCGAGCGCGCAGATGCCCAGCAGGATGAGCGTGTTGCGCACGCTCGACCGGTCGCCGGGACGAAGCGCGAGCAGCGCCAGCGCGAGCACGAGCGAAAGGCCCATGGCCCAGCCCATCTCGGTGCGAAGCAGCTCGCTCACGCCCATCGGCGCGCTCCTACAGCTGCGACTCGATTCGCTCGCACAGGCGCTCGAGCGTCTGGACGCGCGCGAAGAGCTTGTCGTCCGAGGCGATCACGTCCCACGCGGCCACGTCGGTGGAGGTGCGCTCGAGCATGTCGTTCACGGCCTGCTCGTACTTGGGCCACTTGCGCCGGTTGCGCCAGTCCTCGGGGGTGATCTTGAAGCGCTTGTAGGAAGTCTTCTCGCGCAGCCGAAAGCGCTTGAGCTGCTCCGCGGGCGTGATCGCGAGCCAGAACTTCGCCACGATCGCGCCCGCCTCGGTGAGCTGCTCCTCGAAGTCGTTGATCTCGGAGTAGGCGCGCATCCAGTCGAAGCTCGTGCAGAAGCCCTCGACGCGCTCGACCAGCACGCGCCCGTACCAGGAGCGGTCGAAGATCACCGCGCCGCCGTGGCCCGGGACGTGGCGCCAGAAGCGCCACAGGTAGGGCTGCGCACGCTCCTCGTCGGTGGGCGCGGCGATGGGGACGACGCGGTAGAAGCGCGCGTCCATGGCCTGCGTGATGCGCCGGATGGTGCTGCCCTTGCCGGCGGCGTCCATGCCCTCGAAGACCATGACGATGGAGCGCTCGTGCATCTTCCTCGAGCGCGCGAGCAGGTTCAGGCGCCCCTGCAGCTTCACGAGCCGGCTCGCGTACTTCTCCCGGTCGAGGCTGCGCTTGTAGTCGAAGCTCATGAGCAGCGTGCGCTTGTCGAGCGGCGGCGCGGGCGGCGGCGCCGGAGGCGAGATCACGGGCGGCGCGCCCTTCAGGCGCGTGGACAGCGCCTGCTCGATCAGCCGCCCGGCGGTGAGCGAGCGGTACTCGTGGTCGCTGCCCTCGATCACCTCCCACGGCGCTTCGCCCGTGCTGGTCTCGCGCAGCGCGTCTTCGCACACGCGCACGAACTCGTCGTAGTGCTCGTAGTGGCGCCATTCCTCCGGCCCCACGCGCCACGCGGTGTCCTTGTGCGAGGAGAGCTGCTTCAGGCGCTTCTTCTGGGCGCGCTTGGACAGGTGGAACCAGAACTTCACGAGCAGCGCGCCTTCCGACACGAGCATGCGCTCGAAGTGGCGAATGCGCTGCAGGCGCCGCTCGAACTCCGCGCGCTTCTCGTTGCCCATCACGCGCTGCAGGATCGGGTCGGTGTACCAGGACCCGAAGAGGATCCCGATCCTTCCCTTCGGCGGAAGCGCGCGCCAGAAGCGCCACATTTCGGGATGCGCGCGCTCGGCGTCCTCGATCCCGCCGAAGGCGCGCGTCTGGATGTGGCGCGGGTCCATCCACTCGTTGAGCAGGTTCACCGTCTCGCCCTTGCCGGCCCCGTCCACTCCGTTCACGAGGACGATCGTCTGGAAGGAGCCGTTCTTGAGCAGGTCGTACTGCAGGTCGAGCAACCGCTGGCGAAGCTTGGGCTCTTCGCGCTTGTACTCGGACTTCTTCAGCTTGTGGCCGATTTCGGCGGACTCGAACATGGCTCTTCTCCCTGGATTTGCAGGCCAGCTTGCGCCGGCTCCGCGCGCGCACGTTGCGCGCCGTCAATTGTCGCGTCCCCTAGGCCCTCCGCAGCCAGGAGCGGCGGTGCCGCGCGATGTCGGCCACGACGGGCTCGAGCGCCGAGGGCTCGCCGCGCGCGCGGGCCGAGAACCAGCCGCGCGCGAACGCGGCGAAGGCCTCGGGCGCCCCGATCTCCTCGACGAGCGCGAGGGCCGTGGCCGCATCGTTGCAGTCGCCCAGCGTGTCCTGGATCGTCTCCAGCGACGCGGCGAAAGTGGCGAGCGGACGCGGCCGGAAGAGCGACGCGAGCGAATCGACCCCGTAGCGAAGGCGCTTGGCATCGACGCGCACGCGGTGGCGCTCCTCGGGCGTCATGCTCGCGAGCATGAGCGCGCCGCCCAGCAGCCGCTTGTGGCGCCTGCGGATCACGCGCTCGGCGAATTGCGGGAGCGTCTCGCCGGCCGGGGCGTTCGCGCCGGGCCCGTCGGCGTGCGCGAGCCAGCGCGAGAGCTCCAGCAGCACGGCCGAAAGCCGCGGCGATCGCATCGCCTCGCGCGCCTTCTCGCGCTCCCCGCGGCGCCGGTGCGCCACCTTCGCGCGCAGCGATCGCGCGAGCGCCGCGTCGCCGAACGCTTCCAGCGCCCCGGGCAGCGTCTGCGTCCCGAAGACGTCCCAGTCGCGCGCGGCGCCGAGCGCCCGTCCGATGTCGCCCAGCGCTTCGTGCCATGCCTCGGAGCGTTCGACGCCGATCTCGCGGCGGAACATCCGCAGCGCCGAGCGCGTGCGGCGGATCGCCACGCGCGCCTGGTGCACGAACTCCGGATCGGAGGACAGGAGCAGGCCTTCCTCGTTCGCCTGCAGCTGCGCGACTCCCGCGCCCACGATGATGCGCGCGGCATCCACCGGCGTCATCGAGGGCTCGAGCGCGATCTTCGCGGCCTTCACCGGCCGCGGCGCTTCGCCGCGCGCGAGGCGATAGCCGCGCTCGGCCTTCGAGACGGCGCTCGGATGCAGCTCCACCTCCTGCATGAGGCGCGCTGCCAGGTCGTACGCGCGGCCAGGATCGCCCTCGAGGCACTCGATTTCCACTTCGCAGATGGGCGCGCTGCGATCGCCGCTCGCCACTTCGCCCGCGTCGAGCGCGACCTCGAGCCGGGTCCCGGGTTCCGGCGCGAGGGTCCAGGCGGTGCGCGTGAAATTCACCTCGAAGACGGGCGCGAGCCGCTCGCGGACATGCGTCGCGTCCTGCATGCGTGCGAGGGGCGTCTCGCTGAGGAGCGTCAGGTCCAGCGTGGGACCCGGACGCGAATGCTCCCATTCCTCGCGCTCGTGCAGTCCCCCGGTGCCGCCGTGCCCGGCCTTGAGGGTCTGTACCCAGCGCCGGCCCTCGCGCCTGAGGCGCAGCGCCATCTCGCGGCGCGCGAGGGCGCCCTCGGGCGTGTCGAAGTACAGGCTTCGCATGCGCGTGCGATGCGGGCTCGCGTCGGCGAGCGGCGCGGCGGAGGCGAAGCGCGAGCGCGCCTCCGGGGCGAGGTCGAACTTGAGCTCGATCTCGGTGCCGGCGCTCACAGCTCGGTCCTCGCGCGCCAGAGCTCGGGAAAGAGCTCCACCTCGAGCACGCGGCGCAGGTATGCCACGCCCGAAGTCCCGCCGGTGCCGCGTTTCAATCCGATGATGCGTTCCACCGTGGTCACGTGGCGGAAGCGCCATTGGCGGAAGGCGTCTTCCAGGTCCACCAGCTTCTCGGCCAGCTCGTAGAGATCCCAGTGCCTGTCGGTGGCCCGATAGACCTGGACCCACGCGTCGCGCACCGATTCGTTGAAAGCGTGTAATGAGCGCCAGTCGCGCTCGACACATCCGGGATCGAGCCTGAATCCGCGGCGGGCGAGCAGGCGTATGGATTCGTCGTAGAGGGAAGGCTCGCGGTACAGGCCGTCCAGGGCTTCGAACAATTCCGCGCGGTGGCGATGGGGCTCCATCATCACGGCGTTCTTGTTGCCGAGGAGGAATTCGATGGAGCGGTACTGGAACGACTGGAACCCCGACGAGGCGCCGAGGTCTGCCCGGAAGGAGGAATACTCCGCGGGCGTGAGTGTCCCCAGCACGTCCCAGGACTGGTTGAGCTGCGCCATGATCCGCGCCACCCGCGAAAGCATCTTGAAGGCGGGCTGCAGGTCGTCGCGCCGCACGTGGTCACGCGCCGCTGTGAGCTCGTGGATCGCGAGCTTCATCCACAGCTCCGAGGCCTGGTGCTGGATGATGAACAGCAGCTCGTTGTGGTCGCCCGAGCGCGGCTGCTGCGCGCCCAGCACGAGGTCCAGGCGCAGGTAGTCGCCGTAGCTCATCGCGCCGGAGAAATCCAGGCGCGCGCCGTCGAAGGGGGAAGGGGGTTTCTCGCCAGCCATGGGAAGCCCTTAAGTCTAGCCGCAATTGGTAAGATGGATTCGAAGGAAAGCCCACATGCACGCCACGCTCCCCCTGCTCGCCGAAACGAACTTCCCGCCCATCGCGAGGCGCCGCCTCGAGACGCTGCAGGTGAACGTGGGATACGTCTGCAACCAGGCGTGCCTTCACTGCCACGTGAACGCCGGGCCCACGCGCACCGAGTCCATGTCGCGCGAGACCGCCGACGAGGTGCTGGCCTACCTCGCCGCGAGCGGCGCGCAGGCGCTGGACCTCACCGGCGGCGCGCCGGAGCTGAACCCGAACTTTCGCCACCTCGTGCTGGGAGCGCGCATGCGCGGCGTGAAGGTGATGGACCGCTGCAACCTCACGGTGCTGCTCGAGCCCGGGCAGGAGGACACGGCCGCGTTCCTCGCCGCGAACCGCGTGGACATCGTGGCGTCGCTGCCTTGCTACACCGAGGAGCTGGTGGACCGCCAGCGCGGCGCGGGCGTCTACGAGAAGAGTATCGCCGCCATCAGGCGGCTGAACGCGCTGGGCTATGGCGCCGAGGAAAGCGGCCTCACGCTCGATTTCGTGTACAACCCGCAGGGCCCGTCGCTGCCGCCCGCGCAGGACAAGCTCGAGGGCGACTACAAGCGCATCCTGGGCGAGAAGTTCGGCATCGTGTTCAACCGCCTCTTCACGCTCGCCAACATGCCGATCCAGCGCTTCGGCTCCACGCTCGTCACCCGGGGCCAGTTCGGCGACTACATGAAGCTGCTGCGCGGCGCCCACAGCGACGCGAACCTCGAGGCGGTGATGTGCCGCACGCTCGTGTCCGTGGACTGGCAGGGCTACCTCTACGACTGCGACTTCAACCAGATGCTGGGGCTGCCCCTTCGCGTCGCGGGCAAGGCGCGCGTGCACGTGAGGGACGCGGTGTCGCGCGACCTGGACGGCAATCCCATCGCGGTGCGCGACCACTGCTACGGGTGCACGGCGGGGCAGGGCTCGTCCTGCGGCGGGGCGCTCGCGTAGATGGATTCGCGCGAGATGGGTCCCGGGCGCAACTGCCCGCTCGCGTATCGCTACGCTCCGGCGTCGCTCGACCGCGATCCGGAGATCGTGGCCGACGCGATCTACGTGGTGGGCGGCCTCTACGGCAACGTGGAAGCCCTCGATCGCGTGCGCGCCATGGCGGCGGAAGACCGCGACGCGGCGCTCGTCTTCAACGGCGACTTCCACTGGTTCGACGTGGCGCGCGAGGATTTCCTCGCGGTGGACGGCACGGTGCTGGGGCATCGCGCGATCCGCGGCAACGTGGAGACCGAGATCGCATCGGAGGAGTCGGGCGCCGGATGCGGCTGCGCCTACCCGATGGACGTGAGCGACGCCGAGGTGTTGCGCTCCAACCGCATCATCGAGCGGCTTCGCGATACGGCGCGCGAGTTCCCGCACGCGAGGAAGAAGCTGGGGGAGCTGCCGATGAACCTCGTCGCGCAGGTGGGCGATGCACGCGTGGGCATCGTGCACGGCGACGCGTCCTCGCTCGCCGGATGGGGCTTCGCCCACGACCGCCTCGCCGACGCGGGCCATCGCCGCTGGGTCGAGAGCGCGTTCCGCGATTCGCGCGCCGACCTCTTCGCGAGCTCCCACACGTGCCTTCCCGCGCTTCGCACGTTCGACTTCGGCGCCGGCCAGGTCGCCATCGCCAACAACGGCGCGGCCGGCATGCCCAACTTCGCCGGGCGCCGCTCGGGGATCCTCACGCGCATCGGCGTGGCGCCGTACGCGGGCGCGGCGTTGCATCGCGTGATCGTTCGCGGCGTGCACGTCGAGGCGATCGAGATCGCGTACGACCACGAGCGCTGGGCGCGGCGCTTCCTCGCGGCGTGGCCCGAAGGCTCGGCCGCGCACGATTCGTACTGGCGCCGCATCTCGGACGGGCCGCGGTTCGCCCCCGAAAGCGCCTGGCCGCGCGCGGCCTAGGGCGCGCGCCGAAAGGATTCCATGAACAAGGGCAAGCTCCTCGTCGCCGTCGTGATCGTGCTGCTCGTCGCGGCGTTCTTCGCCTTCGACCTGAAGCGCTACGTGTCGATGGAGTACTTCCAGTCGCAGCGCGCGGCGATCCAGGCGTACTTCGACGCCGAGCCCGTGAAGGCGGGCGCGATCTACTTCCTGGTGTACGTGCTCGTGACGGGGCTGTCACTGCCGGGCGCGGCGATCCTCACGCTCGTGGGCGGCGCGATCTTCGGGCTCCTCTGGGGCGTGGTCATCGTCTCCTTCGCCTCGACCCTGGGCGCGAGCCTCGCGTTCCTCGCTTCGCGCTACGTGCTGCGCGACTGGGTGCAGGCGAAGTTCGGCGACAAGCTGAAGGCGATCAACGCCGGCATCGAGCGCGACGGCGCGTTCTACCTTTTCGCCATGCGGCTCGTGCCCGCGTTTCCGTTCTTCGCGATCAACCTGCTGATGGGCCTTACGCCGATGCCGGTGCGCATCTACTACGGCGTGAGCCAGCTGGGCATGCTCGCGGGCACCATCGTGTACGTGTATGCGGGAACGCAGCTCGGGCAGTTCAGGATCTCGCCGGGCCTCGTGCTCGCCTTCGTGCTGCTGGGCGTCTTCCCGCTCGTGGCGAAGAAGGTGCTCGACGCATTCAAGGCGCGCCGCATCTACGCGCGCTGGCCGCGCCCCGCGGGCTACGACAACAACATCGTCGTGATCGGCGGCGGCTCGGCGGGACTCGTCACGGCCTACATCGCCGCGGCGGTGAAGGCGAAGGTGACGCTCGTCGAGAAGCACCGCATGGGCGGCGATTGCCTGAATACCGGCTGCGTGCCTTCGAAGGCGCTGATCCGCTCGGCCAGGCTCATCTCGCAGATCCGCCGCTCGAAGCAGTACGGCATCCGCTCGGCGAGCGCGGATTTCGATTTCGCCGAAGTGATGCAACGCGTCCAGGACGTGGTCACCAGGATCGAGCCCCACGATTCGGCCGAGCGCTACGCGAAGCTGGGCGTGGACTGCCTGCAGGGAAGCGCCACCATCACCTCGCCCTGGACCGTGGACGTGACGCTCGCGGGCGGCGGGAAACGCACGCTCACCACGAAGAACATCGTGATCGCGGCGGGCGGGCGGCCCTTCGTGCCGCCGATTCCGGGCTTGCGCGAGTCGAACCCGCTCACGTCGGACACGGTGTGGAACCTGCGCAAGCTCCCCGCCCGGCTCGTGGTGCTGGGCGGCGGGCCCATCGGTTGCGAGTTGGCGCAGGCCTTCGCGCGCCTGGGCGCGAAGGTCACGCAGGTCGAGATGTTGCCGCGCCTGCTCGCGCGCGAGGACCCGGAATTCTCCCAACGCCTCGCCGAGCGCTTCCGCTCCGAGGGCGTCGAGGTCCTCGTGGGCCACAAGGCGAAGGAGGTGCGCGTCGAAGGCGGCGGGAAGGTGCTCGTCGTCGAGCATGAAGGGCGCGAGAAGACCATCGCCTGCGACGAGATCCTCTGCGCGGTGGGGCGCGCCGCGAACACCGAGGGCTACGGCCTCGAGGCGCTGGGCATCGCCACCACGAAGCAGCGCACCGTCGAGGTGAACGAGTTCCTCCAGGCGACCTATCCCAACATCTACGCCTGCGGCGACGTGGCGGGGCCGTATCAGTTCACGCATACGGCATCGCACATGGCGTGGTACTGCGCCGTGAACGCGCTCTTCGGCCGCTTCCGGAAATTCCGCGTGGACTACTCGGTGGTCCCGTGGGCCACGTTCACGGACCCGGAGGTGGCGCGCGTGGGCCTGAACGAGACCGAGGCGAAGGAGAAGGGCATCGCGTATTCGGTCTCCACGTACGGCATCGACGACCTGGATCGCGCCATCGCCGACGGGGAAGCCGAGGGGCTCGTGAAGGTGCTCACGCAGCCGGGCACCGGCAAGATCCTGGGCGCCACGATCATGGGCGAGCACGCGGCCGACGTCCTCGCCGAGTACGTCGCGGCGATGCGCCACGGCTTCGGCATGGACAAGATCCTGGGCACGATCCACACCTATCCCACGTACTCGGAAGCGGGCAAGTACGCCGCGGGCGCGTGGAAGCGCCAGACCGTGACACAGGGGCAGATGGCGTTCGTCGCGGCCTTCAACGCGTGGACGCGCGGCGCGGGCGGCTTCGGGGGCGTCTTGGGCAACCTCTTCGCGCTGCGCGACAAGCGTCCCTACTACGCGGCACAAACGGAACACGGAGACTGAACATGGTTCGCCGGATCGCGCTCTTCCTCGCGGCGCTCGTTGCCGCGGCCCCCGCCTTCGCGCTCGACCACACGCACAAGGCGTGGGACGACCTCCTGCACAAGCACGTGCGCTATCTCGCCGGCGGCAACGCCTCGCGCGTGGACTACGCGGGCATGGCGAAGGACCACGCGGCCCTCAAGGCGGTGCTCGCCGACTACGCGAGTGTCACGCGCGCCGAGTTCGACGGCTGGACGAAACCCCAGCAGCAGGCCTTCCTCATCAACGACTACAACGCGCTCACAATCGAGAAGATCCTTACGCGCTACCCGGACATCAAGTCGATCCGCGATTTCGGGTCGATCTTCGGCAATCCCTGGAAGGACAGGTTCTTCACGCTCTTCGGCGAGCCCGCGACGCTCGACACCATCGAGCACGAGATCCTGCGCAAGCCCGGCCTCTACGACGAGCCGCGCGTGCACTTCGCCGTGGTGTGCGCGTCCATCGGCTGCCCCATGCTGCGCAACGAAGCCTTCACCGCGGACAAGCTCGAGTCGCAGCTCCAGGACGGCATGACGCGCTTCCTCTCGGACCGCACGCGCAACCGCTACGACCCGGCCTCGGGCAAGCTCGAGCTGTCCATGATCTTCAAGTGGTACGGCGGCGACTTCGAGAAGGGCAACAAGGGCTTCACGTCGGTGAAGCAGGCGATGTCGAAGTTCGCCGACCAGCTCGCCGACAAGCCCGGGGACCGCGCGGCGGTCCGCGGCGAGAAGGCCGATATCGCGTTCCTGGACTACGACTGGTCGCTCAACGACGCGAAATGATCTCGATCGTCATCCCCGTGCTGGATGAAGCCGCGGGCATCGCCGCCTCGCTCGCGGCGCTGCAGCCGCTTCGCGCGGCGGGCGCCGAGGTGATCGTGGTCGACGGGGGCAGCCGCGATGCCACGCGCTCGATCGCCGGGCCGCTTGCCGACCTCGTGATCGAAGCGCCGCGCGGGCGCGCATCCCAGATGAACGCGGGCGCCGCGGCCGGCCGGGGCGACGTGATCGTCTTCCTGCACGCGGACACTTTCCTTCCGCCCGACGCGCTCGAGGCGATCGGGGCGGCGCTCGACGGCCGTCACGCATGGGGGCGCTTCGACGTCACGATTCGCGGCGGCTGGATGCTCACGGCCGTCGGCGCGATGATGAACGCGAGGTCGCGGATCACGGGCATCGCCACGGGCGACCAGGCGATCTTCGTCCGCCGCGAGGCCTTCCAGCGGGCCGGCCGCTTTCCCTCGATTCCGTTGATGGAAGACGTGGCGCTCTCCAAGGCGTTGAAGGCGTTCTCCGCGCCCGCCTGCCTTCGCGATCGCGTCGTCACGTCGGGCCGGCGCTGGGAGAAGCACGGCACGCTTCGCACCATCGCGCTCATGTGGTGGCTTCGCTTCGCCTACGCGATGGGCGCCGACCCCGGCGTGCTCGCGCGCCGCTACGACGCGGGCCGGGCCTGACGATGCGCGTCGCGGTCTTCGCCAAGGCCCCGGTCGCGGGACGCGTGAAGACGCGGCTCGCTTCCCTGCTGGGCGAGGAGGGCGCGGCCACGCTGCACTCGTCGCTGGTGAAGCGCGCTCTCGCAACCGCGATGGAGTCGGGCGTGGGCCCCGTGGAGCTCTGGTGCTCGCCCGACGCGAAGCATCCCTTCTTCGAGGGCTGCGCCGCGCAACATCCCATAACGCTGCACGAACAGTCCGGCGCGGACCTCGGCGAGCGCATGCGCAACGCCTTCGAGGCGGCCCACGCGCGGGGCGAGGCGCTCCTGCTCATCGGTTCCGATTGCCCGGCGCTCGCGGGCGCCACGCTTCGATCGGCCGCCGCGGCGCTTGCATCGAACGACGCGGTGTTCGTCCCGGCCGAAGACGGAGGCTACGTGCTGGTGGGCCTCGCGAAACCTGCGCCGCGAATCTTCGAGGGCATCGGGTGGGGATCGAGCGCGGTGATGATGCAGACCCGGGCGCGGCTCGCGGTCGAGGGCGTGCGCTGGGAAGAGCTCGCGACGCACTGGGACCTGGACCGGCCCGAGGACTACGCGAGGGCGCGCGCGCAGGGCCTGCTCGCGGTAGCGCCGGCATGAGGGGCGCGCTCGCGGCCGCGCTCTTCGCCTTCGCGTCGGCGGCGGCCGCGTCGCCCGATGTCGCCGTCCCGATCGCGAAGTTCTCGACGGCCGCGCTCGGCGAGGAAATCCCGCAGGGCTGGGAGAAGGCCGAGCTTCCCTACGGCAACAGGAGCGAGTTCCGCGTCGTGGCGGACGGGAAGTCGCGCGTGCTCCAGGTGCGCGCGCAGGATTCCTTCGGCTCCCTCGCCTTTCGCCTCTCGGCCGAGGCGCAGAAGACGCCGATCCTCGAGTGGCGCTGGAAGGTCGATCGCGTCGTGGAGAAGGCAGACATCGAGACCAAGCCCGGCGAAGACTTCGCCGCCCGCGTGTACGTCGCGTTCGACTATCCCGAGAGCGAGCTTTCCACGGGCGACCGCGCGAAGCTCAAGATCGCGCGTGCCGTGGAAGGCTTCGTGCCCGCCGCGGCGATCTGCTACGTCTGGGACAACAAGCATCCCGTGGGCACGTCGATGTGGAGCCCGTACTTCGGGCGCGTGCGCACCGTGGTCGTGGAAAGCGGGAACGAGCGCGCCGGCCAGTGGGTCGCCGAGGAGCGCGACGTCGAGGAGGATTTCATCGCCGCCTTCGGCGAGCAGTGGCGCGGCAAGGTCCCCGCCATCTCGGGCGTGGTGGTGGGAAACGACACGGACCAGACCGGCGAGACGGTGACCGCCTCCTTCGGCGACTTCCACCTGGGTCCGCGCAAGTGAAGCGCCTCGTGCTCCTGGGCGGCGGCCACGCGCACATCGAAGTGCTGCGCGACCTCGCCGCGCGCCCGCTGCAGGACGTCGAAGTCACCGTGGTCACGCCCTATTCGCGCCTCATCTACACGGGCATGGTGCCGGGCGTGATCGCGGGCCACTACGCGCTCGCCGACAGCGCCGTGGACGTGGCGGCGCTGTGCCGCGCCGCGGGCGCCACGCTCATGCTCACGTCGGCCTCGCGCGTGCATCCCAGCGAACGCGAGCTCTCGTGCAGCGACGGCTCCGCGCTCGCCTACGACGTGCTCTCCCTCGACGTGGGCTCCGTTCCCGTGATCGGCGGCGCCCTGGGCGTCGAGCGCAACGCCGTGCTGATGCGGCCGATGGAAGCGCTCGTTCGCGGATGGGTGGACGTGCGGGCGCGGGCCAAGGCCGGCAAGGTGGGTTCGATCACCGTGGTGGGCGCGGGGGCCGCCGGCGTCGAGCTCGCGCTCGCGATGGACTACGGATTGCGCCGCGAGATGAAGGGCGACACGCCGCACGTGCGGATCATCGCCGACACGCCGGTGGCGCTGCCGGAGCTCGAGGCCGGCGCGCGTGCGCGCCTTCGCAGGCGCCTCGCGAAACGCAACATCGGAGTGCACGTGTCGAGCACGGTGAAGGAAGTGGGCGAGCATTTCGTGCGCCTGCAAAGCGGCATCGAGTTCGCCTCGGACGCGACCTTCTGGGCGACGGGCGCCGGCGCGCAGGAGTGGATCCGCGAATCGGGATTCGCGACGGACGAGCGCGGCTTCCTGCTCACCAACGACTTCCTGCAGTCGGTGACTTACCGCGAGGTGTTCGGCGCGGGCGACTGCGCGGCGCAGGAGCACCGGCCATTGCCCAAGGCGGGCGTCTTCGCCGTGCGCGCCGCGCCGCAGCTCGCGGCGAACCTGCGCGCCGCGCTCGCCGACAAGCCGCTCGAGCGCCACGTGACCGGAGCGCGCCACCTGCAGCTCGTCTCCTGCGGGGGGCGCTACGCCGTGGGCATGTGGAACGGCTACTCGTGGCAGGGCTACTGGGCGTGGATCTGGAAGGACCGCATCGACCGCGGCTTCGTCGCGCGCTATCGCGTCGCTTCGCGTCCCGTCGCGAGCCCCACGCTCGCCCGCGCCGGCGTGGAATCCAAGCCGGAGCTCTAGGCGGCCGCCTTTTCCTCGGCGCGTGGCACGGGCGTGGGAAGGATCTTCACCACCTTCACCATGCGGTTCTGCACCTGCAGGATCTCGACGGGGTGGTCGGCCACCATGATCGCGGTGCCCGCTTCCGGGATGTCCTCGAGCTGCTCGAGCAGCAGGCCATTGAT
>DATJVS010000226.1:0-7127 GCA_035501715.1 Usitatibacter sp. | reverse complement strand
GCGCTGTGGAGCGCCAGGTCCAGCATGGCCGTGACGGCGAAGCGTCCCTTGGTCGTGAGTCTCATGGGCTTACCTTAATATCCGACTATTATACTCGACTATTGGTTCCGCTACGGGTCAACCGGTTTTTCGCCGAAGATCCGGTGCGTTCGTGCCCGATTCCAGCTCTTCGAGGCGCCGCAGGATCTCCACGAGGCGCTCGTCAAAATTCTCGCTGCGGGAGCCCAGCGCCGTGAGCACCTTGTTCAGCGGGTCGTCCAGGTCGGCGCTCACCGCGTAGGCATCAAAGGCCATTCGGCCCGCTTCGGGGCGCTCCGCGGCCGCCTCGACGATGCGCGCGGGGATTCCCACGACCGTGGCGCCCGCGGGCACCGCCTTCACCACCACGGAGTTGGAGCCCACCTTCGCTCCGTCGCCCACCGTGAAGGGCCCGAGGATCTTGGCGCCAGCACCCACCACGACGTTCTTGCCGAGCGTGGGATGGCGTTTGCCCTTGTTCCAGGAGACGCCGCCCAGCGTGACGCCGTGATAGAGCGTGCAATCGTCCCCGATCTCCGCGGTCTCGCCCACCACGACGCCCATGCCGTGGTCGATGAAGACGCGCCGCCCTATCGTGGCGCCCGGATGGATCTCGATGCCCGTGAGGAAGCGCGCGATGTTCGAGGAGAAGCGCGCGAGCCAGCGAAGCCCCACGCCCCACAACATGTGGGAGAAGCGATGCATCTGCAGGGCGTGGAACCCCGGATAGCACGTGAACACCTCCCAGACGGAGCGGGCCGCCGGGTCGCGTTCGAACACGCACTGGATGTCCTCGAGGGTTCTTCGGAACATGGACTCAGTCTAGTATTCCCGAGTAAAATAATCAACTATTCCCGTGAAGAGCATCTTCTACAAATACGTCGAGTTCGTCCGGCAGCCCGACGTAGGCCGGATGTTGCTGGCCGCGCTGCTGTCGAGGATGCCCGTCGGCATGATGGGCTTCGGCATGCTCATGTTCCTGCGCGAGACCCTGGGCAACTTCGCCCAGGCGGGTTCGGCGGTCGGCATCGAGTTCGTCGCGGCGGCGATTGCCGCGCCCATCGTGGGGCGCATCGTCGATCGCGACGGCCCGCGCCGCGTCCTTTACGTGACCGGCACCATCCAGCCGCTCGCGCTCGTCGGCATCCTCGTGACGGCGAAGATGGGCCTGGGGTTCACGGCCGTCACCGCGTTCGCCGTCGTGGCGGGCGCCTTCTCCACGCCGATCACGACGCTCACGCGCACCATGTGGCGCCATCGCTTCGATCGCGAGGAAGACCGGCGCACGGCCTTCGCGCTCGATTCGGTCGCCATCGAGATCAACTTCACGCTGGGCCCCTCGATCATGGCGGCGGTGCTCGCGGCCTCGGGCGCGACGGCGGCCTTCGTGGTCGTCATCGTCGCGGTCGTGCTCGCGTTCTTCACGTTCCTGGGCTCGCCCGCCCTTCGCTTCCTGAAAAAGGTCGAAGGCGGCGGCAAGCGCCACCTGCTGGGGCCGCTCACCGACGGGCGCCTTCGCCTCATCTTCCTGTGCACCTTCGGCCTCACGATGTCGCTGGGCCTGCTCGAGGTGGGATATCCGGCCTACGGGATCTCCGCGGGCGCCGCGGCGATGGGCGGGCTGCTGCTCGGCGTGAACTCCATCGGCAGCGCCGTCGGCGGCGCGATCTACGGAGGCCTGCACTTCCGCATGCCCATCGAGCGCCAGTTCGCATCGGCCGTAGGCCTCATGGCCGTCGGGCTCGCCCTGCACACGGTGGCGATGCCGGCGACCGCGGCGTTCTTCGTGGTCGCGTTCCTGGCCGGCATGCTGATCGCGCCGTCGATCGCCTCGCAGTCGGTGCTCGTGTCGCGCCTCGCTCCGGTGCACTACGTGACCGAGGCCTTCACGTGGGGCTCGATGTGCATCATCAGCGGAATCGGCGCGGGCATCGCGCTGGGTGGTGCGCTGGTCGAATCCGCGGGGCTCCTGCCCGTCTTCGCCGCGAGCGGCGCCATCGCGGGCGCGACCGCGCTCGTCGCGCTCTCCATCCGCGCGCCGCACCCGGAGCCCGCCTTCGAGAAGGCCTAGCGTTTCTTCTTCGGCTTGTCGTAGGCCGCCAGCATTCCACGCAGGAACTTCACCTCCTCGCGCTCCAGGCGCGCGCGGCCGAAGAGGCGCCGCATGCGTTCCATCAACCGCTTGGGCCGCTTCGGATCGAGGAACCCGCTCGCCGCCATCGACGATTCCCAGTGCGCGAAGAGCGCTTCGATGTCCTCGATGGCCGCCGGCTGCTTCACGGCGCCCGCCGAGGGCGCGTGAAATGCGGCGGCGGTCGCCACCTCGTAGCACGCGACCTGCACCGCCGCGGCGAGGTTCAACGACGAGTACCGCGGGTTGGCGGGGATATTGCAGAGCATCTGGCAGCGCCCCAGCTCCTCGTTGGTGAGGCCGAAGGTCTCGTTGCCGAAGACGAGCGCCACGCGGCCGTTGGCCGTGGCCGCGAGGATCGCCGGCGCGGCCTCGCGCAAGGTCGCCACCGGATGCGAGAGGTCGCGCGACCGGGCGCTGAACCCCACGGCGAGCTCCACGCCGGCGAGGGCGTCCTCGAGGCGCTCGAACGTGCGCGCCGCCTCGAGCACGTCCGCGGCACCGGATGCGAGCGCTACGGCTTCCGGGCCCAGGGCCTTGCGGGGCGCGACCAGGCGCAGATCGGAAAAGCCCATGGTTTTCAGGGCGCGGGCGGCGGCCCCGACGTTTCCGGGGTGCCCCGGGCGGGACAGGACGATGGCGATTCGCGAGGCGGGATCGGGCCGGGGCATGGGCCGATTCTGCCCGAGGCCGCCGCGGGAGAAAAAACGGGGCGCCGCTGCCGCGGCGCCCCGTTGCCCCACCTTCTGCTGCCGTATCGTCCGCGATGCCGTGACTGCCGGCACATGCATCGCAGCGCGATACATCTCCTGTATATATCGCAATGCGATATGTTGTCAACGGAGGTTGCAAAGGGGTCGCATACTGTAGTGCAATGTCGGCAGGAGGAAGACTTGGCCGAGAAGACCAAACCGGGCGTCGAGCTCGGGCCCGCGGAATACCGCACGCTTGCCGCGTTCCGGTACACGCTGCGCCGTTTCCTCCAGTTCAGCGACGTGGCCGCCTCCGCCGTGGGCCTCACCCAGCAGCAGTACCAGGCGCTGCTCGTGATGAAGGCGCGCCCCACCACGCTTTCGATCAGCGAGCTCGCCGCGCAGCTGCTCGTGAAGCACCACAGCGCCGTGGGCCTCGTCGATCGCCTCGAGGAGCAGGGCCTGGTGCGCCGCGAGCCGTCCAAGAGCGATCGCCGCAAGGTCGTCGTGCGCCTCACGAGCCGCGGCACGCGGACCTTCGAGAAGCTCGCGGTCGCGCACAAGGCGGAGCTTCGCCGCATCGGCCCCAACTGGGCGCGCTTCATCAAGCTCCTGTCCCGCCCGACATAGTCAAGTAAAATCGGGTGGATGCACCCGATGCTCAACACGGCCGTCAAGGCCGCGCGCAAGGCCGGAAGCATCATCAGCCGCGCCTCCTTCGACCTCGACAAGCTCACGGTCCGCAGCAAGCGCCAGAAGGACTACGTCTCGGAGGTGGACCACGCCGCCGAGGAGGCCATCATCGCGGTGCTGCGCGACGCCTACCCCGACCACGGCATCCTCGCCGAGGAAAGCGGCCGGAGCGACACGAAGTCCGACCACGTCTGGGTGATCGATCCGCTCGACGGCACCACCAATTTCCTGCACGGCTTCCCGCAGTACTGCGTGTCAATCGGGCTGCTCGTGAAGGGCAAGCCCACGCAGGGCGTCGTCTTCGACCCCAACCGCAACGAGCTCTTCACCGCGAGCAAGGGCGTGGGCGCGTATCTCAACGACCGGCGGATCCGCGTATCGAAGACCGAGCGACTCGAGGCGGCGCTCATGGGCACAGGGTTCCCGTTCCGCGAGGTGGGCAATCTCGAGGACTACATCCGCATGATGCGCAACATGATGCTCGCCACCTCGGGCATCCGCCGTCCGGGCGCCGCGGCGCTCGACCTCGCATGGGTCGCCGCCGGCCGCATCGACGGCTTCTGGGAGATCGGGCTCTCCGCCTGGGACATGGCCGCGGGAGCGCTCCTCGTGCGCGAAGCCGGGGGCCTCATCGGCGATCTCGAAGGCGAGGACAAGTTCCTCGAGACCGGCCGCGTCGTCGCCTCCAACGCCAAGCTGTTCGCCGCGATCCTGCAGACGCTCAAACGCCGGGAGCCGGCGCCTCAGTAGGACACCTTCGCCGCCAGCGCGGCGGGCACGGGCAGCGCGGCGGCCTCCAGGTACATCGCGAACATCGCGGCCACGCTGCGCTCGATCGCGGCATTGCGGTACGCGGTCGTGGAACGCGCGAACTGGATGTGGGGAAACGGATTCGCCTCCCAGACGATCGGCTCCCCGCGCGAGTCCAGGCCGTAGTCGAATGCCACGAAATCGAGGCCCAGGGCGCGCCGCGCCTGCTGGAAGCGCTCGTGATGCCGATCGGGCCGCGAGATGTAGTCGAGCTCGCGTTGGCGCGTCGAGGCATTCAGCTCGCGATTGCCCCCGCGAGTTATCCATGCCCGCGACGCCTGCAAATGATGGGAGATGCCCACGTTCCCGCAGGCGAGGTAGCGGTACTTGTAGCACAGGCCGTCGGCCTCTCGGACATCGACGAGTTCCGTGGCCACCGGCCGCCCGAAGCCGTCCAATGGCGCGACTCGCGCCTCTTCGGGCGTGTCGAGGCGAAGCATGGGGTAGCCGTGCCCCCAGTCTTCGCGAATGAAAATGGGGAACGTCAGTCCGCCGAAGTCCCGGCGGAACTCCCCCGCATCGAGGATCCGCACCATGCGCGGCACCCTCAGCCCTGTGGATGCGATGCGCGCGGCGCCCTCGACCTTGCCGGCGTTGGCCAGCCGCTCGACACGATTCAGCACCCGGATCGCGCGCCTGTCGCACGCGGCCTGAAGCTCCATCGTCGCGTCATAGGTCCCGGCGGACCACTGCTCCACGGGATCCTGCAGCCACGGGATCAGCGCGCGGACCGCCCACCACTGCGGCCGCACCGGAAGCTCGCGCACGTCGAACAGCGCGTGGACCGCGGGAAAGTTCACGCGAGCCCACTCCAGGGCCTCGTCGTAGAAGCCCGTGCGCACCTGGGGATGCTGGACGACGAAGACGCGCGAAAAGCCTGCCAAGCGCTAGCCGTCCTCGCGACGCTCGGCGAAGTATCGCCGAAGCAGCGCGTGCATCTCCGGCTTCGCCGAGGCCCAACGCCATGCGCCGTGCTCGTCCGCGGCAACGTCGGCGTACGGATCGAACGCGTGTGCCGCGAGCGCCTGGTGCCGGCAGGCCGCGCGCCTGTCGGCGAGCTCGCCGTGCCAGAGGTGGTAGAGGTCGCCCTCCAGCGAGGCGACGTCGCCCCCCACGCGGGCCGACAGCGGCTCGGCCCACTCGCGATAGCAGTGGCGCTGCGCCTCGTTCATGCGATGCCGGGATTCGACGACCTCGGGAAATCCAAGCAGCGCGCAGGCGAGCGCCGTGTCTCCTCCGCCGATCACGCAGCGGTCGAAGAGCCCGTGCTCCTCCAGCCATTCGCGGCGCGCCGCCCAGGCGAGTCCCGGAGAATATGCGCCGCGCCCGTCGGTGCCGGAGGCGGCCAGCAACTCGGCCGGCCCTCGCCCCTCCCGAAATCCCGCCACGCACGAGCGCTGGGCGCTCGAGCCGCGATTGTCGAGCGTCCGCTCCATGCCCGGGCGCAGGAAGTAAGCATCGCGGAAGAGGTGGACGGCGTGCGCCCGCTCGAGCGCCAGCTCTGCTTCTCGCGGCCAATCGGAGCGGCCGAAGACGATGTCGCAATCGAGCATGGCGACCGCTTCGCACTCCGCGGGCAGGTGCCCGATGCCGACATTGAGCAGCCTCTCCTTCTGCCACATCACGTCGCCACCGCGCACCCTCACCACGCGCTCCGCGTCGCTGTCCGACAACGTGAATTCCCGGTCGAAGGCCAGCTCGACGGCGATCAGCGGGGCCGCGAGGCGCGCGCGGAACTCGCGGAAGTTGGCCACGCGGCGACGGTAGCCCTGCGGATTGAAAAAGCACGTGACCGCCCAGAGGCGCGCTCCGCTCATGGGGAGCGATGCCGCAGCAGCGTAAGGCCGTCACCCAGCTGCAAGCTCAGGACCTCCAGCTCCGGGCGCGCGCGGAGCGTCTCCACGTAGCTGTGCACGCGTTGCTCGTACTCGCGCCCCTCGCCGTAGATCCGCGAGAGGCGGTCGCGCCGGGAATCGTGGAACAGGACCAGGGCGTCGGGCGACAGGCGCGGCCGGAAGGACTCGTAGTCGAAGGCCACCTGCTCCCGCGTGTGGTAGCCGTCGATGAAGAGCAGCCCGACCTCGTTTCCCATCTCGCGAAAGGCGTGGCTCGCGACGAACTCCTGGGTGGTGACACACTCGTGGCGGACATTGCGGGCCCCATGCTTCGCGAAGTGCCGCGCCACGCGGGCCGGCGACTTCCAGAAGTCGTCCACCCGCGATGGGTCGATGAAGAGCACCTTCCCCGGCTCTTGGTTGTCGGCGAGCGCCCGGGCGAGGACGAGCGGCACGAATCCGCGCCAGGACCCGATCACGACCGCCAGGCGCGGTCTGAGCGCCCGCGCGAGCCCGTAGTAGATCCAGCCCATCCCGAGATTCGCGTCGCGAACGCTTTGCGCATGTCCCATGAGGGCCATGTCCGGATCGTCCAGCAGCGTCCGGGCCCACGAGTCGAGATCGCCGCTGATCGTATAATCCACGGTCCAAGGTCTTGTGCGCGCTCGGTGAAGAACACTAACCCAAATGGTCGCGCCAAGCGAGTCGTCGTCGTGGGCGGAGGAGCCGGCGGCCTCGAGCTCGCCACGCGCCTGGGTGACCGCTACGGACGCCGCGGCCGTGCGCACGTCACGCTCGTGGATCGCAGCCGCACGCACCTGTGGAAGCCCCTGCTGCACGAAGTCGCCGCGGGCAGCATGAACATGCACCAGCACCAGCTCGACTACCTCGCGCAGGCGCGCTGGCACGACTTCACGTTCATCCTGGGCGCGCTGGCCGGCCTCGATC
>DATJVS010000225.1:0-2722 GCA_035501715.1 Usitatibacter sp. | reverse complement strand
GCCGACGCGAAGCTGCTGCGGGTACTGTCCGAGGCGGCCCAGTCGCGGCGCGTGACGCTCATGCGCTATCGCGCCGCCGAAGGCACGCTCACGTCACGCGAGTTCGACGTGTACGGGCTCGTGTATCGCTCGGGCCGCTGGTACGTGGTCGGGTATTGCCACTTGCGCGCCGGCCTGAGGACGCTGCGCCTCGATCGCGTCGCCCATGCCGAGCTGGCGGCGCCGACCTTCGCGCGTCCGGCGGACTTCGACGCTTCCGAATACCTGGACAAGGCGTTGGCCACGCTGCCGCGCGCGACACCTGCGGAAGTGTTCATCCATACCGACGATGCGGGCGCGTGCCGTGACCTTTGCTACTCCGTGGGCACCGTCGAGGCCGATGGCGGCGGCATGAGGCTCACCGGATCGTTCGACGAGGTCGACTGGTACGCGCGGGAGCTGATGCGCCTTCCGTACCGCTTCGAGGTGCGCTCGCCCGATTCGCTGCGGGAGGAGATCGCGAGGATCGCCCGCGATCTCGCCGATCAGTTCTCGAAGCCTTCGGTACGCTTGAAGGAACCGGGCAGGGCTCGGCCCGTTCGCGCGCGCGATCCGCGATAGTGGTCGAAGTCTCCCCGCTTCACCATGAACGTTCCCGGCTTGTCGCCGCGCCCGATGGTATCGATCACGAGCGACTCCCCGACGGGTTTCAATCCCACCATGGGCTCGCCCTCGTGCAGCTTCATCGCCATCACGCCGCGGCCGCCGTTGGGAAGCTCGTTCACTTCCTCGAGCGGGAAGACGAGCAGGCGCTTGTCGCTCGATAGCGCCGCGACCTCCGTTTCGGCGCCGAGGATCCACGGCTTCAGGAGCGACTCGCCTTCGCCCACGCTCACGAACTGCTTGCCGGCGCGCCGGTCGGTGACGAAGCCCGCGATCTTCGCGCGCAGCGCATAACCGGCGCTGCTCGCGAGAAGCACGTTGGTCTCGGGCGCTCCCGAGAGCAGCCCCACGATCGCGGTGCCCGCGGTCTCGGCGAGGGAGCTCACCGGCACGCCGTCGCCCTTGCCGCCGGGCAGCTCCGCGGCACGCACGTTGAAGACGCGCCCGTTGGCGCCGAAGAGCACGATGGGAAGCACCGTGCGCGTCTCGACGATGGCGAGCTCGCCGTCGCCTTCCTTCCACGTGAGCGCGGCGCGATCGATGCCGTGGCCCGAGCGCGAGCGCAGGAACCCGTTGCGCGAGAGGATCACCGTCACCGGCTCGTCGGCCACGGTCTCCACCATCGACACCGTGATGCGCTCGGCTTCCTCGATCACCGTGCGGCGCTTGTCGCCGTACTTCTCCGCGTCCGCGCGAACTTCCTCGGCCGCGAGCCTGCGGCGCTCGGCGGGAGAGCCCAGCAACTTCCTGAGCGACGATTGCTCTTTCTTGAGGTCGGCCGCTTCCTTCTCGATCTTGATGCCCTCGAGCCGCGCCAGCTGGCGCAGGCGGATCTCGAGGATGTCCTCGGCCTGGCGCTCCGAGAGGGAGAACTTCTCCATCAGCTCCGGCTTGGGCTCGTCGGAGTTGCGGATGAGCTTGATCACCTTGTCGATGTTGAGGAAGGCGATCATCCGGCCGTCGAGGATGTGCAGGCGGTCGGCGACTTCCGTGGCGCGGTGCTTCAGGCGCCGCTCGATCACCTCGAGGCGGAACTTCGCCCATTCGCCCACGGCTTCCGCGAGCGACATGAGGCGCGGGCGGCCGTCGGTTCCGATCGCGACGAGGTTCATCGCGACGTTCGACTCCATTGTCGTGTGCGCGAGCAGGAAGTTCATGAGCTCGTCGGGCTCGACCTTCGCCGTGCGCGGCTCGAAGACGATGCGCACCGGATGCTCGGCATCGGAATCGTCGCGCTGGCTTTCGAGCAGCGCGAGTGTCGCGGACTTGAGGCTCTGCTGGTCCGGCGTGAGCGATTTCTTCCCGGCCTTCGCCTTGGGATTGACCAGCTCGTCGATCTCCGCGAGCACCTTCGCGGCCGACGTGCCCGGCGGAAGCTCCGTGACCGCGACGCGGTACTGGCCGCGGGCGAGCTTTTCCGTGGTCCAGCGCGCGCGAACGCGGATGCTGCCGCGGCCCGTCTCGTAGGCGCGCCTGATCTCCTCGCGCGAGGAGATGATCTGCCCGCCGCCCGGAAAATCGGGCCCCTTGATGGGACGCGTGACGGGCTTCCCGCCGGGATCGCCCTCGAGCGTCTGCGCGCACGCCTCCGCAATCTCCCTGAGGTTGTGCGGAGGGATCTCCGTGGCCATGCCCACCGCGATGCCCGAAGCGCCGTTCAGCAATCCCACGGGCAGCCGCGCCGGAAGCAGGCGCGGCTCCTGCACCGAGCCATCGTAGTTGTCGACGAAGTCCACCGTGCCGCGGTCGAGCTCCGAGAGCAGCACGTGCTCCGCGAAGGGCGTGAGGCGCACCTCGGTGTAGCGCATCGCCGCGGCCGCGTCGCCGTCGCGCGAGCCGAAGTTGCCCTGGCCCTCGATCAGCGGATAGCGCAGCGTGAAGTCCTGCGCCATGCGCACCGCCGCCTCGTACACGGCCGTGTCGCCGTGCGGGTGGAACCTGCCGATCACGTCGCCCACGATGCGCGCGGATTTCTTGAACGGCGCGTCGGCGCGATTGCCCATCTCGCGCATCGCGTAGAGGATGCGCCGCTGCACGGGCTTCTGGCCGTCCTCGGAGGCGGGAAGGGCGCGCCCCTTCA
>DATJVS010000224.1:0-15427 GCA_035501715.1 Usitatibacter sp. | reverse complement strand
GCCAGAAGTAGGGATCCGTGCGCCGGTCGCCGAAGCGGGCGAGCACCTTCGGACGGCGGCGCGCGACGGGAGGCGTGGCGGCGCCCGCGTCCATGGACGGCGGGGGAGAGGGGGCGGCGGAGTCGAGGAGCATGGCGGGCGGGGCGCGCGCCGGGGCAAGAGGAGGATTATAGCGACGTCAACGCGGCAGCCCGAGTTCCGTTGAATGGGCGCTGCCCGCCACCTGACCGTTCGCGCGGAGCAGCCGGGCCCGCGGGCCGGCGGTTCGCGGGCGCCGCGCCCGGCGCCCGGGGTAGAATCGGGTCGGGATCGCCCCCATGTTCGCGACCGCCCGTCCCCAATCCCCTTCCAAGGCGGCCCTCTACGAGGAGCTGCTGCCGCTCGCCCGCGCGCTGTTCGGGGGAGAGCGCGACGCGCTCGCGAATTCCGCCAACCTCGCCGCGCTGCTCTACCACTCGCTCCCCGAGGTCAATTGGGCCGGCTTCTACTGGCTGCGCGGCGGCGAGCTCGTGCTCGGACCCTTCCAGGGCAGGCCCGCGTGCGTGCGCATCGCGCTCGGAAAGGGCGTGTGCGGGACGGCGGCGGCACGGGGGCGGACGGTGATCGTGCCCGACGTGGATGCGTTCGCGGGGCACATCGCGTGCGATTCCGCCTCGAGGAGCGAGATCGTGGTGCCGGTGTTGCAGGCCCGGCCCGGAAATCCCGAGCCCGTGGTGCTCGGAGTGCTCGACATCGACAGCCCGCGCAAGGAACGCTTCACGCAGGAGGACGCGACGGCGCTCGAATCCGTCGTGCGCGCCTTCGTCGAGGCGACGGACCTCGGCTGACATGTCCTACATCGACGATTCCCTGGTCGCCGGCGAGACGGTCCTGCACCGCGGGCGCGTCTCCTGGTGGTCGCAGGCCGGGCTGGTCGTGCTCGGCGTGCTGCTGCTCGTGGTCGTCGTGGGCCTCTTCTTCCTCGTCGCGGCGTGGATCAAGGTCCACTCCACCGAGCTCGCGATCACCAATCGCCGCGTGATCGCCAAGTTCGGATTCATCAAGCGCGACACCGTCGAGATCAACCTCGAGAAGGTGGAGGCGCTGCGCGTCGAGCAGGGCTTCTGGGGACGCATGCTCAATTTCGGGACCATCCTCATGACCGGGACCGGCGGCTCCATCGAGCCGATCCCCGACATCGCCGATCCGCTGGTCTTCCGCCGCAAGTTCATGGAGGCCACCGCCCGGCCGGTCACGATGCCGCGGACGTGAGCCTCGCCTCCCTCCTGGTCGACTTCAACTCCTACTTCGCCTCGGTGGAGCAGCAGGTGGAGCCGCGGCTGCGCGGCAGGCCGCTCGGCGTCGTGCCGATGCTCGCCGACACCACGGTGTGCATCGCGGCGAGCGTCGAAGCCAAGACCTTCGGGGTGAAGACCGGGACCAAGGTCGCCGAGGCGCGCCGGCTCTGCCCGCACATCGAGTTCGTGATCGCGCGGCACGAGATCTACATCGACTATCACCATCGCGCGGTGGCGGCCGTGGATTCGGTCGTCCCGGTGCGCGCCGTGCTTTCGATCGACGAGATGGATTGCGAGCTCACCGGACGCTGGCGCGAGAGCGCGCGCGCGCTGGATCTCGCGCGCAAGGTGAAGTCCACGCTCGCCTCCCGGGTCGGCGAGCATCTGCGCACCTCGATCGGCATCGGTCCCAACACCTTCATCGCGAAGACCGCCTCGGACATGATGAAGCCCGACGGCCTGGTCGTGATCGAGAAGCGCGAGCTGCCCGGGCGGCTCTTCGAGCTGCCCGTGCGTGCCCTGTCCGGCATCGGCGCGCAGATGGAGAAGCGCCTCGCGCGCCACGCCATCCGCACGGTGCGCGACCTCGCCGCGCGCTCGAAGGAGGAGCTCTGCGCGATCTGGGGCGGCGTCGGCGGCGAGATCATGTACTCGCGCATCCGCGGCGAGCCGCAGCATCCGATGGAGAGCGAGATCGCCTCGATCTCGCATTCGAGCGTGCTCGGTACGCAACGCCGCAACCCCGACGATGCCTTCGCGGTGTTGAACCGCCTCGCGCAGAAGGCGGCGATGCGCCTTCGCAAGGCGGGCTGCTACGCGGCGCGGCTCTGCGTCGACCTCAAGTACCTCGACGGCTCGCATTGGCGCCAGGAGATGCGGCTCGTGGACACGCAGGACACCGTCACGTTCCTCCACGCGCTCGACAAGCTGTGGGCGAAGCGGCCCAGGGACCGGCGCACGATCCTGCGCGTCGGCATGGCGTACTCGGATCTCGTGAGCGAGGCGGCGCACACCGGATCGCTCTTCGAGGCGGAGGGCAAGTCGAAGGCGCTCTACGCCGCGCTCGATTCCCTCAACTCCCGCTTCGGGAAGCAGGCGGTCTACTTCGCAGCCGCGCACCGGGCGCGCGATCGCGGCGGCCTCGCCATCGCCTTCAACCACATCCCCGATCCGGAGACGGACAAGTGACCTCGCGCGCATGAAGGACAACGTCGTCATCATCACCGGGGCGTCGAAGGGCATCGGGGCGGAGCTCGCGCGGCAGCTCGCGGCGAAGGGCGCGAAGCTGGTGCTCGCGGCGCGCAGCACCGGCGAGCTGGAAGCGGTCGCGGCGGAATGCCGCAAGGCGGGCGCGCCCGTCGTCACCGTCAGGGCCGACGTCGCCGAGGAGCGCGATTGCCAGGCGGTGGTCGCGGGCGCGGTGCTCGCCTTCGGCCGCGTGGACACGCTGGTCAACAACGCGGGCATGACGATGTGGGCGCGCTTCGAGGAGATCCGCGACGTCTCGGTGCTCGATCGCATCATGCGCGTGAACTACATGGGCGCCGTCTATTGCACGAGCCACGCGCTGCCGTACCTGCGGGAGGCGCGCGGGCGCATCGTGGGCATCTCGAGCCTCGCCGGCCGCACGGGCGTGCCCACGCGCACGGGCTACGCCGCGAGCAAGCATGCGATGACCGGCTTCTTCGATTCGCTGCGCATCGAGCTCGAAGGCTCGGGCGTCAGCGTGACCATGATCTACCCGGGCTACGTCTCCACCGGGATCCGCGAGAACGCGACCGGCCCCGACGGCAGGCCGGTCCTCGTGAGCCCGGTGCGCGAGGGCGAGGTGATGCGGGTCGAGGACTGCGTGCGGCGCGTCGTGCGCGCGATCGAGCGCCGGGAACGGGAAGTGGTGATGACCGCTCGCGGTAGAATGGGGCTTTGGCTCAAGCTCCTCGCCCCGGGGCTGGTCGACCGGATCGCGCGGCGCGCCGTCGAGCAAGGCCGCTGATGAGCACCACCGTCTGGCTCACCTACTTCCTCGCCACCATCGTCCTGTCGCTCACGCCGGGGCCGGGCGTCTTCTCGAGCATCTCGAGCGGGTTGAACCACGGCTTCCGCGTGGGACTGTGGAACGGCGTGGGCATGCAGGCCGCGAACGCGATCCTCGTCGCCATCGTCTCGCTGGGGCTCGGCGCGATCCTCCTCGCCTCGGAGGCGCTCTTCTCGGCGCTGAAGTGGCTGGGCGTCGCCTACCTCATCTACCTCGGCGTGGTGACGTGGCGCTCGAAGCCGCAGGGATTCGTGCGCGACCGCGAAGACCGCGCGCGCACGCCGCGCGAGGTGTTCTGGCGCGGCTTCCTGGTGAACATCACCAATCCGAAGGGCATCATCTTCTTCGCCGCGATCCTCCCCCAGTTCATCGACATGGCGCGCCCGCAGCTTCCGCAGTACGCCATCTTCGCCGCCACCACCTTCTCGGTGGACGTGGTCGCGATGGCGGGCTACACCGCGCTCGCGGCGAAGGTGTTCACGGTGATGAGGGACCCGCGGCGCCTGCGCTGGATCAACCGCACGCTGGGCGGCGCCTTCATCGCCGCCGGCCTCGCGCTCGCCGGCTTCCGGCGCGCCTCCTCCTCGACGTGATCGGGAAGGAACGACGCGCCCCCGCTGTTTGCCAAACGACGAACAAACCGAAGGAGATTTCGCGATGACGATCAAGGCCGGTGACAAGCTGCCCGAGGGAAAAGTCCAGGAATTCATCGAGGTCGAGGGCAACGGCTGCAGCGTCGGGCCCAACACCTTCGACGTGCAACAACAGGCGAAGGGCAAGAAGATCATCATATTCGGCCTCCCCGGCGCCTTCACCCCGACCTGCTCCGCGAAGCACGTGCCGAGCTACCTCAACACCTACGACGCGCTGAAGAAGAAGGGCGTGGACGAGATCTGGTGCTTCGCGGTGAACGATCCGTTCGTGATGGGCGCCTGGGCGCGCGACCAGAAGGCGAACGGCAAGATCCGCTTCATGGCCGACGGCAGCGCCGACTACACGAAGAAGCTGGGCCTCACGCTCGACCTCACCGCGCGCGGCCTGGGCCTTCGCAGCAACCGCTACTCGATGCTCGTGGACAACGGCGTCGTGAAGACGCTCAACGTCGAAGGCCCCGGCAAGTTCGAGGTCTCCGACGGCGCCACGATGGTGAAGCAAGCCTAGGCGGTGAGCGAGGCGACCCCCTACTCCACGCTGCTGTCGCGCATCGAGGCGGGTTCGGGACGAGCGAGCCTCGAAGTTCCCGACGACTGGCTGCAGGGCCGCACCCTTTTCGGCGGGCTGCAGGCGGCGATCGCGTTGCGCGCGATGCGAACCCTCGTCCCCGACGCGCCGCTGCGCTCGCTGCAATCGACCTTCATCGCGCCGGTCGCCGGGGGGCGCGTTGAAGCCCGTGCGCGTGTGCTGCGCAGCGGCCGGAACGCCACGCACGTCGAAGCACGCATCGTCGACGGCGAAGAGACGCTCGCGCTCGTCGTGGGCGTCTTCGGGCTCGCCCGGGAATCCCTCGTGAAGATCGTCGCGGAACAGCCCGCGGTCGAAGCAAGCCGGCCGATCGAGATGCAATACGTCCCCGGGGCGATGCCGGCGTTCACGCAGCACTTCAAGGCGCGTTGGGTGAAGGGCGGACCGCCCTTCACGGGCGCTACCGCGCGCGACAACGTGATCGATCTCGGCATGCGCGATCCGGGGCCCATGAGCGAATATCACGTGGTCGCCATGGCCGACTTCATTCCACCCATCGCGCTCT
The DNA here is from genome assembly GCA_035501715.1 of Usitatibacter sp. GTDB lineage: Bacteria > Pseudomonadota > Gammaproteobacteria > Burkholderiales > Usitatibacteraceae > Usitatibacter. Next base: position 10,368 of record DATJVS010000224.1, on the reverse strand, counting down.
CATTCCTCACCGAGCGCGCGCACGCGGCCTCGCTCAGCTGGATGCTGGAACTATTGGTCGACGATGTGAGCGCGCTGAGCCCCGACGGCTGGCGCCTCGACGCCCACGTGGTCGCCGGCCACGATGGCTATACGCATCAATCGCTCGAGCTGTGGGGGCCGGATGGCATGCTGGCCGCCCTCGGGCGCCAGACCATGGTCGTGTTCGCCTGAATTCGCGGGCTAGTGGCGCGCGTTGGCCATGAGTGCGGCCTGGATGATCATCGAGTTGACCGTGCTCACGGCAATGACGATGACGAAGCCCAGGAAGAGCGGCAAAGCCCAACCCCGGCGCGGATAGCTGTCGCCGAAATTCTCGCGAACGTAGCGCATCTGCGCCCGTGCGCTGACGAAGTACCAGGCCACGAGCAGCCCGAAGGCGACCAAGCTTCCAACCCCCGGCACTCCCGCGAGGGTCGCAAGCCCGGGGCCGATGCACACGACCGCGATCATGGCGATCATCCAGTTGCGCGATGCCCGGGCGCGGGCGGAATCGCCCAGGGCCTGCCAGTTCCTCATGTGCAGGTAGGCCCCGAAGGCGCCGCTCAACAGCAGGCACCAGTTCGCCGCCGCGTTCGGATTCCAAAGAGCAGGCGCGTTCTCGCCTGGCTCGCGTTCGAGGTTGGCCTTCGGAGGCGCGAAGACGTTTTCGCTCAACGGTGGTGCCCGCCGGTAAGGACGATCGCGAGGATGACGATGAAGATGATCCCGATGATGAGCCACGTCATCTTCTGCCAGGAGAGCGGGCTCTCGCCGGCCACCTCGCCCGTCTGCCCGTTCACGAGGAAGCGATAGGTCTTGTTGCGGAAGCGGTAGGCCGAGACCCACACGGGCAGCAGCACGTGCTTGAACTTGATCTCGCTGTAGCGCGTGGCGAGGTCGTTCACGCGCTGCGTGTCGCCGCCGATGTCCTGGCGCACGAGCCCGTAGATCTTCGAGTCGATCTGCTCCTTGGCGAGCGGATAGCCCGCGGCGAGTCCCAGCTGGTAGGTCTCCGCGCGATAGCCGCTCACGTACTCGGGCTGGTAGGGCACGAGCTTCTTCAGGTCCCACGCGGTCGTGGCTCCGCGCAGCTCGCGCGGCAGGGTCTGCGAGGCCATCACCAGCACGTCGTCGTGGAAGTAGTCCACGTGGCCCTGCACCGGCGTCCAGTTGGTGTGCTGCACGCGCTCGGTCTGCGTGACGGTCTCGCCCTGGGCGTTGCGGACTTCCCGCGTCTCGTTGGTGTAGTAGATCTCGCCGCGCTCGCCGCGATAGTCCGTCGAGGTGCGGCAATCGTAGGTCCAGAACGGGATGTAGGTTCCCGTGACCCCTGCGTCGCTCTCGGCGTACTTCTTGAGCTCGCCGGGCGCGAGCCACAGCCCGCGCACCCACTTGCGGAAATCCTCCTGCGCCTTCGACCTGTCGATGGCGAAGGGGATCATCGACTTGGGCTTGATGCGGCGGTTGGCGTAGCTCTTGGAGACGATGTTCGCGCCGCAGAAGGAGCACGTCGAGGCGAAGAGGTTCGAGGGCAGGTTCTGCTCGGCGCCGCACTTGTCGCAGCGCACGTGCTCCTCGGTGAACGTCTCCTGCTTTCCTTCGAGCGCCTTCAGGTAGGTCTCGAAGTCGAGCTCCTCGATGCGCTCGTCGCTTTCGTGGATCTCGTTGGTGTAGCCGCAGTACTCGCACTTGAGCGTGCTGGTGCCGGGCGCGAAGGTGAGCTTCGCGCCGCAGCCCGCGCACGGGAACGTCTTGACGAAAGCGGCGGCCGCTTCCTTCGCGGCCGCCGGAGCCTGCGCCGCCATCAGGTCGGGATCGGCGGCGGGACGTTCGCGAAGAGCGGCGCGAGCTCGGGCACGTCGCCGGCCTTGGACCATTGCGGCATGCCGTTGCGCCACACCAGCGACGCGCGCGTGAGCTGGCCGGACGCTGCCTGCTGCTGGAGAGCATTCATGTCGAAGGGGCCCGCCTGGGCGCCGTTCACTGCGACGTGGAACATGACCGCGCCGGGGATCGGCGGCGGCACGCCCCCGCCTGCGGGCATGCCGGCGGCCGCGCCCATGTTGTTCATCATCTGCGCGCCCATGGCGATGCCCGCGCCCAGGCCCATGCCCGCGCCCGCAGCACCGCCGGGATTCGTCGCGGCGTCCTTGATCGACGAGGCCGTCTCGTACGCGGCATACGCGCGCAGGTCGCCCACGGCCGCCATGGCGCCGCGCTTGTCGATCGCCTTGGAGACTTCCTCGGGCAACCCGATGTCCTGGACCTGCACCTCGACGAGCTCCAGGCCCAGCGCCTCGAAGTCGGGCTGCAGGCGATCGTGGAGCTTGGTGCCCATCTCGTAGACCTTGGCCGACATCTCGATCACCGGGATGCCCAGCTCGGGCAGGAGCTCCTTGATGCGAAGCCCGATCTTGCCGCGCAGGTTCTCCTGCACCTGCTCCACCGTGAAACGGCCCTCGGTGCCCACGAGGTCGCGCACGATGACGCCCGCATCCTTCGCGCGGATCGAATAGATGCCGAAGGAAGTCACGCGCACCATGCCGAAATCCTTGTCGCGCATCATCGCCGGCCCCGGCGTGCCCCACTTCAGGTCCGTGAACTTGCGCGTGGAGATGAAGTACACCTCGGCCTTGAACGGGCTGTTGAAGCCGTACTTCCAGCCGCGCAGCGTCGTGAGGATGGGCAGGTTCTGCGTGGTGAGCTCGTAGGTGCCGGGCTTGAAGACGTCGGCGAGCTTGCCCTCGTTGATGAACACGGCCTGCTGGCCTTCGCGCACCACCAGCTTCGCGCCGTACTTGATCTCGTTCTGGTAGCGCTCGAAGCGGCACGCGAGCGTGTCGTGCGAATCGTCGAGCCACTCGACGATGTCGACCAGTTCGGCAATCAGCTTGTCCCAGAGAGCCATCTTGTCTCCTGTATCGGTTTGTCGCCCCCGCGAAGGCGGGGGCCCAGCCAGACATGTCGATAGTTTAACCTTAGACGCTTTATCGCTCGGCGCCGGATTCCACATGGGGATTACCCTCACAGCCATCAACGTCTATCCCGTCAAGGGCCTCAAGGGCATCGCGCTCGAGGAGGCCCGTTGCACCGACCGCGGCATCCGCCACGACCGGCGCTGGATGCTCGTCGATCCCGGGGGGATGTTCATGTCGCAGCGATCGCATCCTCGCATGGCCACCGTCTGGACGGACCTCACGGACGACTCGCTGCAGCTGTCCGCGCCCGACGAGGACGGCATCGAGATCCCGTTCGATCCGCCGCCCGCGCCGCCGATGAAGGTGCAGGTGTGGAACAGCGTCGTGGATGCGGTGCCCGCCTCGCGCGAGGCCGACCTGTGGCTCTCGACCTATCTCGACGCGCCGTGCCGCCTCGTCTACATGCCCGACGATTCGATCCGCCATTCGAACAACAAGTACGCCGGCGACGGCAAGCGCGTGGGCTTCGCCGACGGCTACGCCTATCTCGCGATCGGCGAAGCATCCCTCGCCGACCTGAACGCGCGCCTCGCCGCGAAAGGCCATCCGGCGCTGCCCATGAACCGCTTCCGCCCCAACCTCGTCATCTCGGGGACGGAGCCCTACGCCGAGGATCGCTTCGGCGAGATCCGCATCGGCGAAGCGGCCTTCCGCGGCGTGAAGCCCTGCGGGCGCTGCCAGGTGACGACCACGGACCAGGCCACGGGCGAAGTGATGGGACCGGAGCCGCTGCTCACGCTCGCGTCGTACCGCGACAGCACGGAGTTCGGGCAGATGTTCGGGATGAACATGGTGTCGGTGCGCGCCGGGACGGTGCGCGTCGGCGACGCGGTTTCCGTTTAGGACGCCACGGCCTTACTTCGGCGCAGCCGACGAAGGGCGCCTGAGGAGGAAAGACGCGAGCGCGGGCAGCAGGAAGAGCGCCCCCACCATGTTCAGGAAGAACATGAATGCGAGCAGGATGCCCATGTCGGCCTGGAACTTGAGCGCCGAGAAGGACCACGTCGCCACGCCGATCGTCATCGTGACCGCCGTGAACACCATGGCCGTGCCGCGCTCGTTCAGCGCCTCGTAGAACGCGGTGGCGAGCTCCTTGCCCTCCTCGAGGTGCTTCTCGATGCGGTCGTAGAGATAGATGCCGTAGTCGACGCCTACGCCCACGCCCAGCGCGATCACGGGAAGCGTGGAGACCTTCAGTCCGATGCCGAGCGTGGGCATGAGCGCCTCGCACAGCACCGAGACGATCGCGAGCGGGATCAGGATGCACAGCGTCGCGCGAAGGCTGCGGAACACCGCGAGGCACATCACCATGAGCGCGCCGAAGATCGCGAGGTTCATCTCCCAGCGCGCCTGGTCCACGGCCTCGTTGGTCGCGGCCGCCACGCCCATGTTGCCGGTGGCGAGGCGAAACCGGATCTTGTCTGTATCGTTGGCCGCGGCGAAGGCCTTCACCTCGCGCACGAGGCGCGCGAGCGTCTGTCCCTGCTGGTCGGTGGTGTTCACGAGGACCTGCATGGCGCTGCAGTCGGGGTTGAGCAGCCCCGTCGAGGTGTCGATCGGCGAGACCGACTGGGCCAGCGCCTGCGGGTCGCGCGGCAGCTGCCGCCACTTGATGTTGCCCTCGTTGTAGCCGGCATTGACGATCTTGGCCATGCCCGCGAGCGAGATCACCGACAGCGTGCCCGGCACGTTCTGCATGTACCAGTCGAAGCGGTCGATGGTGCTCATGATGTCGTACTGCGTGCACGCGCCCTGCACGTCCTTGGTCTGCGCCACCACGCCCAGCGTGTTCACGCCGATGGCGAATTTCTTCACGATCGTGGCGTTGTCCAGGTTGTAGCGTGAGTCGGGCCGCAGCTCCGGCACGCCGATGCCGTAGTCGCCCACCTTGAGGTGGTGCGCCTGGTACACGCCCACCGCCAGCACGGCGAGGGCGAGAAGGACGATCAGCTTCGCGCGCTTGAAGTCCACGCAGTGCGCGGCCACGTGCCAGATCTTGTGCGCCACGTTCTCCTGGTACGCCTCCTTCTGCGCCGCGTCGCGGGAGAGCGAGAGGTGCGAAAGCAGGATCGGCAGCAGCGCCTTGTTGGTGAGGATCATCCAGCCCACGCCCAGGGAGGCGGTGATCCCCAGCTCGCGCACGATGTCGATGGGGATCAGCATGATCACCGCGAAGCCCAGCACGTTGGTGAGGAGCGCGAGCGTGCCCGGCACGAAGAGCTTCGCGAAGGAGCGCTTGGCGGCGAGCAGGCCGTCGCCGCCGGCCACCACCTCGCGCTCCCAGGTCTTCGTCATCTGCACCGCGTGCGAGACCCCGATGGAGAAGATGAGGAACGGCACGAGGATCGAGAGCGGATCGATGCCGAAGCCCAGCAGCGGAAGGGTGCCCAGCAGCCACAGCACCGGCATCATCGCCACGACGAGCGCCACCAGCGTGAGCCTCAGGTCCTTCACGAACCAGAACATGAGCCCCAGCGTGATCACGAACGCCACGCCGAAGAAGAAGATCACGCCGCGCGCGCCGTCGCGGATGTCGCCCACCGCCTTGGCGAAGCCGATGATGGCCACGGTGTGCCGGTCGTTGGTGTACTTGGCGCGCAGCTCCTCGAGCTTCGTGGCGAAGTCGAAGTAGTTCAGGTGCGCGCCCGTTTGCGGATCGATCTCGAGCAGGCCCGCGCTCACGAGCGCTCCCGAGAAGTCCGTGGCCACCGTGCGGCCCACCTCCGAGGACTTCTCCACGTTGATGCGGACCTGCTTCAGGTCCTCGTCGCTGCCCTGGTACGTGGCGGGGATCACGTTGCCGCCCGAGAAGCCTTCCTCGATCACCTCGATGAAGCGCGTGTTGGGCGTGAACAGCGACTTCACCGTCGGACGGTCCACGCCGTTCAGCAGGAACACGTCGTTGGTGAGCGACTTCAGCGCCGCCATGTACTCCTTGTCGTAGATGTCGCCGTCCTTCCTCATGAGGGCGATGGCCACGCGGTTGGCGCCGCCGAATACCTTCTCGTACTCGCGGTACACCTTCATGTACGGGTGCTCGAGCGGCACCATCTTGTTGAAGCCCGCGTCCACCTCGAGGCGCGAGGCCGACACGCCGAAGAAGGCCGTGGCGAGGGCGAACACCGCGAGCCACACCTTGCGGTTGTTGAAGATGACGGCGGAGATCGCCTGGATCAGCCGCTCGAGGCTCATTGCCTGGGCCCCAGCGGCACGAGGCGCGGCCCGCCCTCGCCCAGGAGCAGGATGCCTCCCTCGCTCGCCGCGACGGGCTTGGCGAAGGCGCGCGTGCTGCGCGTGTCGATCGCCTGGAACGACTTGCCGTCGTCGCGCGACACGAGCGCCGTGCCCGCGGAGCCCGCGAGCACGATGGAGTTGTCGGTGAGCTTCTCGCCGGCGATGAGCGTCGCGCCCACGGGGTCGTCCACCTGCTGCCAGGTCCTGCCCTTGTCGGCGGAGCGGTAGATGTTGCCGCGCATGCCGAAGGCGAGCACCGCGCCGTCGGAGGCCACCAGGGAGCCGAAGAGCGATCCCTTGTACGGCGAGGGCTGCGGCGTCCAGGTCTTGCCCCAGTCGGAGCTCGCGAGGATGGTGCCCGCCTCGCCGAAGATGAGCATGCGGCCCTCGCCCAGCTCCACGATGCTGTTCAGGTGCTTGTCGTCGGCGATGACCTTGCGCGCGGCCCAGGTCTTTCCCTCGTCGGTGCTCTCGTAGTACGCGCCATAGGCGCCCACCGCGACCGCGAGGTCCTTCTTCACGAAGAGCACGTCGAGGAGCGGGCGCTGCTCCGCGGGCGCCGAGAACTGCTGCGTCCACGTCTCGCCGCCGTCGCGCGTGAGCAGGATCACCGAGTCGTGGCCGACCGCGAGCCCGCGCTGCGCATCGAGGAAATCCACGGCGGTGAGCATCGGCTCCGCGGGCGCCCTGGCGCGCCGCCAGGTCGAGCCCTGGTCGTCGGAAAGCACGATGTAGCCGCGGTCGCCCACGGCGACGATGCGCGAGCCCACGCGCTGCGCGTCGAGCAGCGTGAGGCGCTTCATGGTGACCGCGGGAAGCGGGCCGGAGTCCGGCAGCACGGTGCCGCCATCCGCCCACGCAAAAAGGGCGATGCCGCAGCCAAAGGCTGCGGCACCGAGGATCCTTCTCATTGCCGCAATGCTACTGGAAAAGCCGTATCAGCGAGTACCCAGGCCGCGCAGGTTGGCCGGGGTGTAGTCGCCGGCGGTGCGCTTGATGGGCTCGTAGACCTTCTTCTCCTCGTTCTGCAGGTTCATGGCGATGTAGCGGCCCGACTGCAGGTCGTAGTGCACCTCGAGCACCGGCGCGAACATCGGGATGTTGTACCAGTTCTCGCTGTGCAGCTCCGCCACGCGCCAGAGCTCGCCGCGGCCGTCGTACACGTCGATGTCGACGATGTTCCAGCTGTCCTCGTCGATGTAGAACGTGCGGCGCGAGTAGATGTGGCTGGTGCCGGGCTTCAGCGTCGAATCCACCACCCAGACGCGGTGCAGCTCGTAGCGCGCGAGGTCCTGGTTGATGTGGCCGGGCTTGAGGATGTCCGTGTACTTGAGCGCCGGGTCGCCCAGCTTGTACGAGTTGTACGGGATGTACATCTCGCGCTTGCCGAGCAGCTTCCACTCGTAGCGGTCCGTGGCGCCGTTGTACATGCCGAAGTCGTCGTTGGTGCGAAGGCCGTCGGACGCCGTGCCGGGGTTGTCGTAGCCCACGTTCGGCGCGAGCCTCACGCGGCGCTGGCCGGGGTTGTACGTCCACGCCGAGCGCGGCTCCTTCGCCTGGTCCACGGTCTCGTGCACGAGCAGGATGCTGCCCGCGAGGCGCGCGGGCGCCGTGGTGCTCTGCAGGTAGTGCAGCTTCAGGTTCGGCTCGCGCGCCGACTGCGGCTTGGCGCAGTTGCCGTACGCGAAGTCGTATTCATATTCGAACTTCACGAGCGCATAGTCGCCCGTACGCGTGACGGCCGCCTGGTCCCAGTTCGTGGCGTACGTGTCGCCCGCGTACTTGAGCTCCGTGTTCCAGATGGCCTCGTTGCCGTTCTTCGGGATCGGGAACGGGATTCCGCCCACGCAGCCCACCACGCCGTTGCCTCCGGCCGCGAGCTGCGACTTGGCGGCGCACTGCTTGGTCTCTTCGTAGTGGCACTGCGGGAACGCGGCGCTGCGGCGCGTCGGGTACACGACCATCTTGTAGTCGGGATACTTCTTGATCATCGCGATCTGCCCGACCGACAGGTTGTCCTTGTACTTGTCCACGTTCTTCGCGTCGATCGTGAAGAGCGGCTTGTCGGACGCGTACGGATCCGGATAGTGCCCGCCCTGCGTGTAGCCGGGAAGCGGCTTGGTGATGCCGCCGTCCCACGCGGGGATCGTGCCCGCGGCGTTGCCTGCCTTCTCGGCGCCTTCCGGCGTGAGCGTCGTGCCGAGCTTCGCGATATCCGCGGCGGACATCTCCGCGGCCGCAGGCAGCGCAAACGCAGCGCCCACCGCGAGGGCCGCCCAGGACTTGATGAATTTCGCCGACATATGTCTTCTCCTCGTATCGTTGTCTTGTGGTGGGCGCCTAGAACGAATAGCTCACCGTGACCGAATAGAAATCGCGGTCGCGCAGCGGGTTGCTGGAAGAGCACCAGCTCGCCGATTGTCCGGGCGTGACCGAGCTGCCGGGCGGGGGCGTATCCGTGCCGCAGAAGGTCTTGCCTCCGAAGAAGCTCGTGTACTGGAGGTCGACCAGCCACTGGCGCTGGTAATCCCACGAGACGCCGAGCGAATAGGACTTCACGCCGGTCGTGAAGTTCGGGCCCACGCCGCTCACGTCCTGCGACCAGCCGAAGCGCGGAGAGACGTTGCCGTTCCAGAGCAGGTTCGAGTACTCCAGGCGGCCCGCGAGGCGATAGCCCCAGGAGAGCGTCGTGGCGTAGCCGCCGGGCTGCACCGAGTAGGCGCTCGAGACGATCGCGCCGAACTGCGTGGCGGGCAGGTACACGCCGGGACCGCTGAACTTCTGGTCCGTCGGCATGTTGTGGAAGTAGTTCAGCCCCGCCTCGCCCAACAGGATCAGCTGGTCGGCCTCCATCACGTTGGGGAACGACTTGGTCGCGGTCATCTGCAACTGGCTCATCTTCACGTTGCGATAGCCCTGGATGTACGTGCCGTCCGGCACGAGGGCCGCGGCCGTCGCTCCCGTGGGCGCGCCGGGAATCTGCGTGTAGCCCGTGATGAGGTTCGGCAGCCCCAGCGCCGCGAGGATGAGCTCGGGCGTCGAAAGCTGCAGCGGATAGTTCGGGCGATACGAGTACTCGCCCTGGAACGCGATGCCCGCCGGGCCCTGCGTGTTGAAGCTGAAGCCCGCGAGGTGGATGTCCTGCGGATACTCCGCGAAGGCGTTCGCGGTTCCCGTCGCGCACAGCGCCACCAGCGCGGCCACGCCGCAGATGGGCTGGATCAGCGGTCCGCCCGTGAGGACCGAGGTCGTCGTGCCCTTCACCGCCGAGGCGATCGGCGTGCGGCTGTGGTAGTTCATCCAGTAGAAGCCGAACTCGGTGTCGTTCAGGTCGTGCGCGAGGTAGCTGAACTTCAGGCCGTACTGACCCGTGTCCTTCGGGTTGTGGTCGGCGCTGCGCGGCACCCAGATCTCGGCGGCCGGGTCGAACGGGCCGTAGAGCGCGGCGGCCGTGGCGCTCAGCACCGGGATCCCGGGGGGCACCGGGTTCGTGGGCCCGACGTGATCGTCGTTGCGCCGGCCGAACGAGACCACGACCTTGTTGCCGTCGTCGCCGAACACGTCGTTGGTGGAGAAGAACGAGCCGCGCGGATCGATGCGCACCTTGTCCCAGTTGGTGAGGTAGAAGCCCTCGACCGCCGCGGACTTGGTGAGCTCGAGGCTGCCCCACAGGCCCGTGGTCGGGATGAGCGCTTCCTTCAGTTCCGCGCCCGGCACGCGCAGCTTCGACACGTCCACCGGGTTGATCACGTTGATGCCGCCCTGGATGAACGTGCTCTCGCCCCAGTTCAGCACCTGGCGGCCGAAACGCACGGTGCCCTGGTGGCCGCCCGCGTCGAAGTTGGCGAACAGGAACGAATCGAGCATGCGGAAGCGCTTGCCGACCTGGTCCTTGGCGAGGCTGGTCAGGTCGTCGTTGTTGGCATTCTTGAAATCGTAGAAGTAGCTGGCGCGGAAGAAGCCGCCGAAATTCTCGCCGTAGTTCACGTGCAGTTCGGCGGTGGCCTTGACGGCATTGGAGAACACGTCGCCGGAATTCGGGTAGTTGAGATCACCGTCGTCGTGGTTGGCCGAGAACGCGCCTTTCGCGGCGCGCTGCTGGTCGTTCGGCAGCAGGCCGACGAGCGGGTTGTAAG
>DATJVS010000223.1:0-6700 GCA_035501715.1 Usitatibacter sp. | reverse complement strand
CCCATGCACACCTTGTCCCAGGCCTTCACGCGCATCGGGCGCGCCCTTCGCGCCCTCTGGGGCGCCGATCGCACGATCGTGGCGCTCTGGATGCGCGTGGCGGCGTTTCGCGCGGCGGCGCTGTTCGTGGCCTGCGTCCTGTGCATCGCCGCGCTCGTTGCCGCGGAGGCCGCCGCATTCCTGACGATTGCAGAAAGCACGTCAAGCGCGGGCGCCGCCGCCGTCCTTTGCCTGTGCAACGTGTTGCTCGCGCTCGTCCTGGTCGCGACGGCTTCGATCCGGATGCGCTCGCCGCGAATCGAAGCGGCGCGCGAGGTTCACGGGTTGGCGCTCGAGTTGCTGGCCGCCGAAGTGGGCTCGCTGCCAGAGGATGCCCTCTGGTCCCTGGTGGAAAGCGTCGCCCATCGCGTGAAGTCGAAGAAGGAATCCGGGGCCGACTGAAAGGAGCATCTCGTGCCGATCCGACGCGCGTTCACAGCATCACTGCCAAGACTCCTTGCGTTGTCCGCACTCATCGGTGCGCTCATCGCACTCGTGTTTCCGGTCACGCCGATCGAACGACCAGCGCCGCTCGCGGCCGCGCCGGTGCTTCGCGCCGGCAACGAAATCAGGCCCGCCGTCTACACGACCGGCGACCGTTCGCCCGAGGAGCAGGAGGCATGGGTCCAGCTGATGGCGACGTTCGAGCTCGTCCGCTCATCCGAGGCGGTCCTCGAGGAGGCGCAGTCGCTTCGCGCGATCGCGGCGGCGCTGGCCGCCGGGTCCGGCGAACCGCGCACGCAGTCCAACGGGGAAGCGGGCGATCCTGATCGCGCCCAGCGCGAGCTCGCCGAGGGGCAGCTCGCGCTTGCCGACAAGGTTCTCATGGCGGCGCGGGCGCATGCGGCAAACACCCAGGCGGCTTTCGGCGTGGCGTGGCAGAACGTCCAGCGGGCGAGCCAGGAAGAGTCCTGGCAGGATCAGGCCGAACCGCTTCGTCAGTCGGCACTGCGCGGGCGCCCCCCTGAATAGCGATCCGGTCGACTATTCCGGCATCAGGGCGCTGCTCTCGCGCGAACGCGTCGACGGCGGGCAGGACTCGCCCGAGTCCCTGCTGTCGCGATTGCGCGCCCTCTTCGGGATGACCTCCGACTTCGCGGAGGTTCCGGCGCAGGAAACGATCGCGCAGTTCCTCAGCCGCACCAACCTGTTCGGCGAGCTCGATGCACGTGAGCTCAAGTGGCTCTCGCGCATCGTCCACGTGCGCCACTTCGCCGATGGTGAGTTCGTCTACGAGGAGGGGCGTCCGGGAGCGGCGTTGTTCCTGCTGAGGCATGGAAGCGTGGAGATCACCAGGCGCGTCGCGGGCGGTGCCACCCTCTCCATCGCCGTCCTCGAGCCCCCCGCTTCGTTCGAGGAGCTGGCGGCCCTGGGCTCCGATCTCGTACGCTGGACCTCGGCGCAGGCAAAGGGAAAAGCGGAGCTGCTCGCGCTCGGAAGATCCGACCTCGAGTCTCTTGCGCGTCACCGGCCGGAGATCGCGAACAAGGTGATCGTCCGCCTCGCGGAGGTGACCTCGCGCAGGCTGCGCATCGTGCTCGAGTCGCAGGGTCTGCTCTCCGAAGCGGTACGTGGCTGAGCCTGCGCGCGCCGCGGGTTCGCCTGCTCGCAGGCTCGGCACGCTTGCCGCGTTTGGCCTGGGCGCCTGCCTGCTCGCCTGGATCGGCTGGAAGACGCGGTCGCTGATCCTGCCATGCATGGCCGGCGCATTTCTCGCATACCTCTGCCGCCCGGCCGTCGGGTTCATGGAGCAGCGCCGCGTTCCTCGGGCCGTGGCAATCGCGCTGCTCGTGGCATTGGCGCTCGGGGCCGCGGCAGGTGCCGGACATGCCATCGGGTCCGCCGCGCCTTCCGGGGAAACCATCGCGAAGCTCAAGGTCCGCGCGGCCCGCGTGGCGCACGAGCGCTACGCGCAGGTGATGGGGCTCGACGATGCGCCCTTCACGGGCAACGGATTCTATCGCCTCGTCCGGAAGGAGACGGATCCGCTGCTCGCCCGGATCGACCAGTTCCTGGCGCTGGAACCCGACGAAGCCGCCGCCCAGTTGGTCCCGGGTTCGGTCGCGCGACCCCTGGGCACGATCGCACACGTGCTGCCCGGTTGGATCGTTGCGTTCCTCATCTTCGTATTCGTGCTGATGGACACGGGTGAGATCAAGCGCGGATTGCTGTCGTTCGTCTCCAACCGCTTCTTCGAGCCGGTGCTTTCGATCCTGTCCGACCTCGAATACACCCTGCGCCGCTATGCGCGGGCCGTCTTCATTCAATGCGTCCTGCTCGGCGGCACGGTCACCGTGACGCAGATGATCGCCGGCATTCCCTTTCGTTGGGCGGCCGTGATCGGATTCTTCGCCGGAATGGCCAACGTCATGCCGTATGCGGGCATCACAACGGCCCTCGCATGCGGCCTGGCCTATGCGCTGCTGGGAGACGAGATCCGCTCGCCCTTTCCCTTCATCGACGCGGACAACTTTCCCGTGGCCGTGCTCATCGCGGTCCTGGTGACCGACGCCATCAAGAACATCGTCTACGACCCGAAGGTCCTGGGCGGCGCCATGAAGCTCCATCCGGTGGTCATCGTGATCGGTGTTGCGTCGGGCGCGGAGATGTTCGGGATCCTGGGCGCGCTGCTGGCGGTGCCCGCGATCGCGTTCGCGGTCGCTTTCGTCACGAGTGTGTTCAGGCAACTGCGCGCTTACGGGGAAATCTAGGCCCTGACGGACGTCTCTGCGCGGAGCGCCGAGTAGTCGTCCTGCCGGATGGCGGAAGCGACTTCCTCTATGCGAGGCTCCTCCACGCCCAGGGAGCGAAGGACGAAGCTGCCGAAGTGAAGCGTGCCCTCCGGCATCACCGCGAAGCTGTCGTGCACTCCCATCGCGCGGAATTCGTCGCGCTGCGTGAGAAGCCTCACGGCTGCGGCGACACGCACGTGGGGATGGAACTCGTGAACCTGTCCGGCCACTTGCTTCGCGTATTCGATGGCGTCGGTAGCCAGGACGACAAGCCGCGCGTCCGGCACCCCAAACGACCAGAGCGAGGACGGATCGTCTATGTGTCCGAATCTCACGTTGTGCCCGCGCTCCTTCGCCTTCGCGAGGTGGTCCAGGTCGTCGTCGATGCAGACGTAGTCGATTCCCGCGCGCTCGAGCATGCTGCAGATGGCGCGTCCGAGCGGCCCGCATCCGATCTGGAGGACCTGACCCTTCGCGAGCGGTGGCGGCGGAGCGCCTTCGTCGGGAGGCGTGGCCGCCCTTCGCGCCGTCAGCCGGTATCCGATATTGATGAGGAGGGGCGAGACCATGAAGGACAACGACAGGACGGTGAGGCTGATCGCGTAGCCGCGCGCATCCAACAATCCATTGTCACGGGCGCCCGCGAAGATCACGAAGGCGATCTCGTCGAGCGGGACGAGCATTAGCGCCACCATCACCGCATCGCGACGCTGCAGCTTTCCCAACCGGAAAACGGTGTATCCGATCGCTCCTTTCGCCACGAAGAGGGCGGGAAGGAATATGAGGAGCTGCGATTTCATCGCGAAGATTTCGTTCGGATCGATCGCCATCCCGATCGACATGAAAAAGAGCGCGAGCAGCACCTGCTTCGCCGGAGCGACGACGGCCTTGATCTGCGCCGCGAAGATCGAAGTCGACAGGAGCGTGCCGATCATGAACGCTCCCATCGCCGCGGAGACGCCGGCCCAGTCCATGACCCAGGAGGCGAACAGCACGCCGGCCAGCACGAGCATCGAGAAGGACCCGGTCCCGAGCGCCCGCGACGCGACCCGCAGCGCCGCCGGAAGCACGATGAGCGCGAGGGCGCTTACCGCCGCGAGCGCGACGGCGATGTGGAGGAGCGCCGCCAGCCGCGAGCCGCCGCTTCCGGCCGCGTGCTCGCCCGCAAGTACCGGGACCAGGATCAGCACGGGCGCCACCATGAAGGCCTGGAAGATGTCCACGGCGATGACGATCTGGCCGCGAAGGCTTGCGGTCTCCGCGTGCTCGACCAGCAGGGGAATCGCGATGGCGCTCGAGCTCATCGCAAGGCCGAGTCCGAGGAGCAGGGCCGTGTTCCAGCCGACGGGCGATAGCAGGAATGCGAGCGCCGTGACTCCCGCGGTGGTGGCGAAGTATTGGCCTGCGCCAAACCAGGCCACCACGCGGCGCGACGCCCAGAGGCGCGTGGGTTGGACGTCGAGTGCGACGGCGAAGAGGAGCAGGATCACGCCGATGGAGCCGATCGCCTCGAGCTCCTGCACATGTCCCTGGAAGAGCGAGTAGGGCGAGTGCGGCCCAAGTGCAATACCCACGGCAAGCAGCGCCACGATCGAACCCATGTGCAGCCGCCGTGCCGCGAGAAGCGCGATTCCGGTGACGGCCAGCATGACCGCGGCCGCCATCATGATCTGCGCGGTGGTCACGGGGAGAAAGTGACCGGACTGGAAACCAGCCCGGTCATGAAGCGAACGCGTGAAGCGTTCGGGGAGGAGCCCACCAAGACATGATCGCTACACTGCGGATTCTCCGTGCCGGGGCGATCAGCGTCTTGCATCGGGCTGGAGGCTTGAAGAATCCTGCGCGGAGGAGCGCGCATGCGATACGCGCCACGACGAGGCGAACCACGCCGTCGCGAGGAAGAGGACGCACAACACGGCGAGGTGCAGGATCTCCGGTTCGATCTCGTCGAGCCGCGCCCCCATCTGGTTCAGCGCGATGAATCCGCGGATGCCCGGGGTGGTCGGAAAGGGCAGCGAGAGAAGATGGATCGGGGCGCTGAACGTCTCCGGGGGAAGCGCGAAGCCCGACATGAACAGGAGCGGAATCGACGCCGCGGCGACGAACTGCAGCGGGCGTTCCCGTTCGGCCATCCACGCCCCCAGCGTGATCGCGAAGGCGGCCACGGTCACGGAATACAACAGCGCGAAGGCGATCGCCCCGCCCAGGTTCAAGGCCCTCGGAAGGTCGTGGTACCAGAAGACGAAGCCGATCCAGAAGAGCGCGCCCAGCAGCACGAAGAGTGCGAAGCCGGCCACCATGCCGGCGAAAGCGGTCGGGCCAAGGCGCCCGCGCGGCGCGATCGGCCACGCGCCCTTCTCACACCAGGTTCCCACGGCCATGGAGATGGCGATCGTCAGCAGCTGCATCACGAGCAGGCTCATGGATGCGGCGACCACGTAGCTCTCGTAGCCCTGCACCACGTTGAAGAGCGGCTGCTTCACGAAGAGCGGATTGGCGCGCGCGGCTTGCGCGATCGCCGCGGCGGGCACTCCCTCGCGGGCGCGGTTCGCGGCCAGGTCGGACGCCACCGTCGCAGCCGTGACCTCGGCCGCCTTGGCCATCAGCGAGCCGTCGAGGACCATGAGGCCGCCGTTGCCCATGACTGTGATTCCGGTGGCGCTGCCGGCGATCACGTCGCGGTTGAAGTTGCCCGGGATCGTCACGATGCCGCCGATGCGGCCCGCGTACATCAACGGCAAGGCTTCGTCGACGGTCCGGGTCACCCCGACCACGCGAACGTCGCGCGTCGCATCCAGGTTGCGCGCGAGGCTGCGCGAAAGTTCCGACGCGTCCTCGTCGACCACGGCCACGGGTACGTCGCGAACCGTCTGGGGAAGGTACGGAAGCGGATAGAAGAAGCAATAGACGATGACCCCGAGGATCGCCGGCATCGCCGGGCCCTTGTCGCCAAGGATGCCGAGTGTCGTGGCGCGCAGGGCGCCGAGGAAGTTCACCGCCTGCCCCATGCCGCCGGATTGAGGCACAGCGCGCGCAGCTTGGGCAGGGCCACCGCCAGGGGCGCAAGGATGAACACGCCCCACAGGATGCACAGCGGAAACATCGAGTACGCGGCCGGGGATCCGATGTGCCACTGCTGCTGCTGAAGGTCGAAGTAGTACTTGAACGGAAGGACCGACGCCCAGACCTTCGCCGGCGTCGCCATCGAGACCAGCGGGTAGGAAAGGCCCGCGAACGAGACGGCGGTCACGTTGAGGATCGCGGACATGGCGAGCGCGATGCGCAGGGTCCCCGTGAGGCCCACGAACATGGCGGCGACCGCGCAGCACGCGGCCAGCAGCGTCAACAACGAGAACGACCAGAGCGCAATACTGCCGTTGACGTCCCATCCGCGATAACCCGCGAACCCGCCGACGATGGCGAGCCCCATCAGTCCGAAGGCGAGCCCGAGGGGAAGGAGCTTTCCGAGCAGCGCCGCCGCGATGCTCCCGTTTGCCGAGTCGAGCCACTCGCGGGCGCGTCCGTCGCGGAATTCCCGGCCGATCGCATAGGCCGCGCCGCCCAGGACGAACAAGTGGAGGATCGCGGGCAGGAAGGTTCCGCCGAGCGCGCGCTCGAACGAGAGTTGCGGCCCGTAGAGCGTGCGCAACTCCACGCGCACGGCTTCGGCGCGATGCTTCGCGCCGGAGAATCCGCCTCCGAGGTGTGCGAGGTCGTCGAGCGCGCCTTCGGTCGCCACGGATGCGACCGCGGTCCCGACGTCCGGCCCGATGGAGCTGCCCGCCGCGTGGAACTGCTCGTTCGTGTACAGCACCACCGGGAGGCGATCGGCACGGCGCGAGCGCCGCTCCCAATCGGGTGGAATGTCGACCACCGCATAGACCTTGCGCTGGCGCAGCAGGGGCCAGGCTTCCTCGAGCGTCGCCGGG
>DATJVS010000222.1:0-3238 GCA_035501715.1 Usitatibacter sp. | reverse complement strand
AATCCGTGCTTAAAACTCACTTGAATCACTTGGATCCAAAGTGAGTGCATTGCAAGTTACTTGTCGCACTCGGCCCTTGCAGGCCTCGCGCTCGAGCACTCACAGCACCCACCTCTATCGGCTGTAACTTTTTAAAGAGCGATACCCGTCCCTTGCAGTGCAGAAGGAGGGTTGGTTGCGGGGGCAGGATTTGAACCTGCGACCTTCGGGTTATGAGCCCGACGAGCTGCCAGACTGCTCCACCCCGCGCCCGTGTCGGCACCCCAAAATCTGGGCGTCGAGAGGTGGAATTATGGCACTTTTTGGGCCACTACGTCAATTCTGGAGCGGGCCGGATCGCTGGTAGCGGCAGCTTTTCAGCGCCGGCAACGGCACCGCGCCGGCCATGGCGCGAAAGCCCGCGGGCGACGGGTGCAAATGGTCGCCGATGTCGAGCTCCGGAAGCATCTCGGCGGGCTTTGCCGGGTTCCTCATCGCCGCGTCGAAGTCGGCGACCGCGTCGAACACGCCCGACATGCGGATCCAGTCGTTCAGTTTCAGGCGATCGGCCTCGTTGTCGGGGCCCGGATGATAGTAGCTGCTGTCCGTATAGGGATTGATCGTGCCGCCGATCACGCAGATGCCGCGGGCATGGGCGCGCTCGACGATCTGGCGATAGCCGGACTCGAGGTCCTCGACCAGCTGCGCGCGCGCCTCCGGCGTGTCCTCCTTGTTGCGATGCAGGATGCCCATGTCGTTCACGCCGATCATCACGATCACGTGGGTCACGCCGGCGCGTGCGAGCACGTCGCGATCGAAGCGCGACACGACGTTGGGCCCGAGGCCCTCGCGCAGCAGCCGGTTGCCGCCGATTCCGGTGTTCACCACGCCCATGGCGATGCCGGCGCGCGCGAGCCGGTCCATCAGCTGGTCGGGCCAGCGGTCGTTGTGATCCGTGGTCGCGCCATGGCCATCGGTGATCGAATCGCCGATCGTGGAGACCGCGCCCACCGTGAGCGGCGCTTCCACTTCGATGTCGGCGATCTGGTACCAGCGCACGAACGTCTCCGCGCCGGCCCAGGATTCCTCGGCCACACGATTGCCTTTCACGAGGAACGACGTCGTGCGCGATCCCGGATGTCCCGTCTGGCCCCTGGGCGGCTCCTTGTAGTGCAGCGAGATCGCGAGGTCCGCGCCGCGCGAATGCTCGAGCGCCACCGGATCGCTGTAGTACTCGCCGTGCGCGGGAATCATGATCTCGCCGTGCCCGGAAAACGTGAGCTTGCGAAGCGAGCCGGGCACGAGGTCGCTGTGGCCCGGCGCGACCGCCTTCGCGAGTGTCGCCGCGTCGATCTCGAGGGGCGCGTTGCCGTAGAGATTGCTGATGCGCACGCGAACGCGCGTGCCTCCGAGCGACACGTGCACCAGCTGGCGCAGGCTCGCATCGGGCCACTTCTCTTCGGGCATCACGTTGGCCGGGTCCGGCGCCATGTTCGCCGTGCCCCACGAAGTGACCCAATGGACCTCATTGCGGTCGACCGTCGTGCACGCCGTCACGCATCCGGCCAGGAACGCCGCTACAGAGAGCAGAAGTTGACCTCGACCCATGTCTCCCCCAGAATTCTTGTGGAATGGTAGCGCTACCTATTTTAGGCCTGCAGGGCTGGTAGCGACAACAAACTCCCGGAGGAGCGATGAGCGCAAGTCCCGTGGTCACGGAGATGCGGGTGATCCCGGTCGCCGGCCGCGACAGCATGCTCCTCAACCTCGCGGGCGCGCACGGCCCGTTCTTCATCCGCAACGTGGTCCTGCTGAAGGACAACGCCGGACGCACCGGCGTCGGCGAAGTCCCCGGCGGCGCCGGCATCCTCCGCGCGCTGGAGAACTCCATCGGGCGCGTCGTGGGCTCCGAGATCGGGAGCTACAACCGCACGCTCAACGCGGTGCGCGAATCCATCGGCGGAAAGCGCGCCGGCCACCAGCACCAGGTCACGTCGGAAGCCGAGGCCGCGGTGCTCAGGCAGCCCCACGAGATCAACCTGCGCCTCGACAACGTGATCACGGCGATCGAGACGGCGCTGCTCGATCTCCTCGGCCAATACCTCGGCGTGCCGCTTTGCGAGCTGCTCGGCAACGGCCGCCAGCGCGACTCGGTGCGCATGCTGGCCTACCTCTTCTACACCGGCGACCGCACGCGCACGGACCTCGCCTACCCTTTCGATCCTGACGGCCAGGGCTGGTATCGCCATCGCGACCAGGCCGCGCTCACCGCGGGAGCCATCGTCGAGCAGGCCGAGGCCGCGGTCGAGCGCTACGGGTTCCGCGACTTCAAGCTGAAGGGCGGCGTGATGCGCGGCGAGGAAGAGATCGAGGCGGCCGCGGCGATCAAGGAGCGCTTTCCCGACTCGCGCGTGACGCTCGATCCCAACGGCGCCTGGTCGCTCGACGAGGCGATCGCGCTGTGCCGCGGGCAGGGACACGTCCTCGCCTACGCCGAGGATCCTTGCGGCGCGGAGAACGGCTACTCGGGCCGCGAGATCATGGCCGAGTTCCGCCGCGCCACGGGCATTCCCACCGCCACCAACATGGTCGCCACCGACTGGCGCCAGATGTCGCACTCGTACCTGCTGGGCGCCGTGGACATCCCGCTCGCCGATCCGCACTTCTGGACCATGCAAGGCTCCGTTCGCCTCGCGCAGCTGTGCGAGCACTGGGGCATGACGTGGGGCTCGCACTCGAACAATCACTTCGACATCTCGCTTGCGATGTTCACGCATTGCGCCGCGGCCGCGCCGGGCACGATCACCGCCATCGACACGCACTGGATCTGGCAGGAGGGCCGCGAACGGCTCACGCGCGATCCGCTGCAGATCGTGCAGGGAGAAGTCTCTGTGCCGAAGGCGCCGGGCCTGGGCGTCGAGCCCGACATGGCGCGCATCATGGCCGCGCACGAGCTCTACAGGAAGGTAGGCACCGGCGCGCGCGACGACGCGATGGCGATGCAATACCTCGTCCCCGGATGGAAATTCGATCCCAGGCGCCCGAGCCTCGGGCGCACCGCAAACCCCAGGAAGACATGATCCGCAACCCGATCCTCCCCGGCTTCAATCCCGATCCCTCGATCTGCCGCGTCGGAAGCGACTACTACATCGCCACGTCCACGTTCGAGTGGTATCCGGGCGTGCAGATCCATCACTCGAAGGACCTGGTGAACTGGACGCTCGTGGGCCGCCCGCTCACGCGCGCTTCCCAGCTCGAC
>DATJVS010000221.1:0-14556 GCA_035501715.1 Usitatibacter sp. | reverse complement strand
AATCCGTGCTTAAAACTCACTTGAATCACTTGGATCCAAAGTGAGTGCATTGCAAGTTACTTGTCGCACTCGGCCCTTGCAGGCCTCGCGCTCGAGCACTCACAGCACCCACCTCTATCGGCTGTAACTTTTTAAAGAGCGTTCGCCGACCGACCGGAAAAAGGGACCCGTAAGCCCCGAAAATCCGGGTTTATCGCTTCGGTCAGCGGAATCAACAATTATACGCTGTTTTGGTCGCGGAGATCAAGCCGCTTTGCGCAAGGTCACCTTGGCGAACTTGCGCTTCCCAACCTGCAGGACGTAGGTCGAGCCGGCCGCGAGCTTCAGGGCCTTGTCGGTCACCGTCTCGCCGTCCACCTTCACGCCGCGCTGCTCGATCATGCGCACCGCCTCGGACGTGGATGGGCAGACGCCGGAGGCCTTCAGGACCTGGGCGATCGGCGCACCTTCCGAAGCGACGTCGATGAACTTCTCCGGCAGATCGTCGGGCACGCCACCGTCGCGGAAGCGCAGATTGAAGTCCTCGAGCGCCGCCACCGCCGCCGCGCTGTCGTGGAATCGCGCGACGATCTCCTGGGCGAAGCGCACCTTCGTATCCCGCGGGTTTGCGCCACCCTGGATGTCCTTCTTCCACTTCGCGACCGTCTCGAGCGACTCGAACGAAAGCAGCTCGATGTAGCGCCACATGAGGTCGTCGGAGATCGACATCAGCTTGCTGAACATCTCGTTGGGCTCATCGTGGATCCCCACGTAGTTGCCCAGCGACTTGGACATCTTGTTCACGCCGTCCAGGCCCTCGAGCAACGGCATCGTGATGATCACCTGCTGCTCCTGGCCGAAGTGCTTCTGCAGCTCGCGCCCCACCAGGAGATTGAACTTCTGGTCGGTGCCTCCCAGCTCCACGTCGGCCTTCATGGCGACGGAGTCGTAGCCCTGCATGATCGGGTAGAGCAGCTCGTGCACCGAGATCGGCTGCTGCGCGGCGAAGCGTTTCGCGAAATCGTCGCGCTCGAGCAGGCGCGCCACCGTGTAAGTGCCCGCGAGCTTGATCATTCCCGACGCGCCCAGCTGGTCGCTCCAGGTCGAGTTGAACATGATCTCGGTCTTGGACTGATCGAGCACCTTGAACACCTGCGTCTTGTACGTCTCGGCGTTCTCGGCGATCTGTTCCGGCGTGAGCGGTGGGCGCGTCGCGTTACGCCCGCTCGGGTCGCCGATCATCCCCGTGAAGTCGCCGATCAGGAACATCACGTGGTGGCCGAGGTCCTGGAACTGGCGCATCTTGTTGAGCACCACCGTGTGGCCCAGATGCAGGTCGGGCGCCGTGGGATCGAATCCGGCCTTCACGCGCAGGGGCTTGCCCTTCGCGAGCTTGCGCCGCAGGTCGGCGTCCTGGATCAGCTCGTCGACGCCACGGTGGATGACCTGCAGGTCGTTCTCTTGAGTCATTGATTTGATTCCACTTTTGGCGGCACTTTGCTATCCTTGGGGCGTGGATTTCACCTTGCGCCCATGACCGCTCAAAAAGGCGACATTCTAGCGCAGCGTCGAGGCGGATCCGGCTTCGCGCGCGCCCTCGCATTGGGCCTGCTTGCGCTCTTCGTTCCGCCGCTCACCATCGTCACTGCGTTCGGCATCGCGCCGGGCACCGCGCCCGCCGATGCGCAGATGCATGTCGTGCGCGAGCCCATCGCGCTGGCCGAGCCCGCTCCGTCTTCGGAGACGGCGCCACGCTACGTCACGCAGGAGCGTGTGCTTCGCGGAGACACGGTCGCGGCGCTCTTCGATCGGCTGGGGGTGAGCGATCCGCATGCGCTCGAGTGGCTCAAGTCCGACGCGACGGGAAGGCTCATCTTCCGACAGCTCGTTCCGGGCCGAATGCTGCAAGCGGAGACGGGCGCCGATCGCGAGCTGCTCGCGCTGCGGTACTTCACAGGGCCCGCGGCGCTGATCGAAGTGACGCGCGCGGCCGATGGCCTGCACGCGCGCCAGCGCGCGATCGCCGACGCGCCGAGGCTCGTGTACAAGACCGCGACCATCCAGTCATCGCTGTTCGCCGCGACCGACGCCGCCGGAATTCCCGACGCGGTTGCGATGCAGATCGCGCGCATCTTCTCGACCGACATCGACTTCCACACGGACATCCGCAAGGGCGATCGCCTCGCCGTCGTCTACGAGATGATCTACGACTCGGGCGAGCTCGTCGCACCGGGGCGCATCCTCGAGGCCCGCTTCGTGAACGACGGCCATACGCTCGACGCGGTGCTCTTCCACGATGACGAAGGCGTGGAAAGCTACTACTCGCTCGACGGGTCCAATCGCGCGAAGGCGTTCCTGCGTTCTCCCGTCGAATTCTCGCGCGTGAGCTCGGGGTTCGGCGCCCGCTTCCATCCCATCTTCAAGAATTGGCGCGCGCACACGGGCGTCGACTTCGTCGCGCCCAAGGGAACGCGGGTGCTCGCCGCCGCCGACGGCATCGTGACCGGCGCGGGATGGCGAGGCGGGTACGGCAACGCCGTCGAGATCCGCCACGGTGGCTCGATCACCACGCTCTATGGCCACTTGTCCGGATTCGCCCCGGGGATTCGCGCCGGCACGCGCGTGCACCAGGGCCAGCCGATCGGCTACGTAGGCGCGACCGGCTGGGCCACGGGGCCGCACCTGCACTACGAGTTCCGGGTCGCCGGAGTCTTTCAGGATCCGCTGCGCGTCGCGCTGCCGAAGGCCGAGCCGGTTTCGGCGAAGTTGCGTCCCCAATTCGAGCAAGTCGCCCGCGAAGCCCGGGCCACCATCGACCTCGTGAGCTCCTCATCGCCCGCGCGCTTCGAGTGACGTGAGCGAGCTCTTCGCCGGCGTGATGTCGGGCACCAGCGTCGACGGCGCCGACGCCGTCGTCGCGGACTTTTCCGCGGGAATGCCCCGGACCCTTGCGTTCTCGTCGGTATCCTTCGACGAACGTCTGCGCGCCGACGTGCTTTCGCTCTCCCGGCCGGGAACGGATGGCCTGGATCTCGCGGGACGCGTGAGTCTCGAGCTGGCACGCATGTACGCGCGCGCAGTGGACGAAGCCATCGCGAAGGCCGGCGTGGATCGCCGCGCCATCCGTGCGATCGGTTGTCACGGCCAGACCGTGAGGCATCGACCCGACCAGGGCTTCACCGTCCAGCTGAACGACCCTGCGCTGCTCGCGGAGCTCACGGGGATCGACGTCGCCGCGGACTTTCGCCGGCGCGACATGGCGGCCGGTGGACAGGGCGCCCCGCTGGTTCCCGCATTCCATGAAGCCGTCTTCCGCCACGGGTCGATCGCGCGAGCCGTGGTGAACATCGGCGGCATCGGCAACGTGACATGGCTCGCGCCCGGCCGCCCCGTCGCGGGTTTCGATTGCGGTCCGGGCAACGTCCTCATGGATGCATGGGCCCGCAGGCACCGGGGCACCTTGTTCGACGAGGACGGCAAGTGGGCCGCGAGCGGCCGCGTCGATCGCGCGCTTCTCGAGCGGCTCCTCGGCGAGGCTTACCTGCACCGCGCTCCTCCGAAGAGCACGGGACGCGAGCTCTTCCGCCTCGAGTGGCTGCAGGAGCGGCTTCCTCCCGGCCTCGCTCCCGCCGACGTGCAGTCGACGCTCGCGGAGTTCACGGCACGGGCGATCGTCGATGCCATCGACAGGTTCTGCGTGCCGACCGGCGAGATCTATCTCGCCGGCGGCGGGGCCCGCAATCCCGATCTCGTTTCGCGCATCGCGGGGCTCGCCGGGAAACGGGCAGTCGCCCTCACCGACGTGCTCGGCGTTCCCACGGGGCACGTGGAGGCGCTCGCATTCGCGTGGCTCGCGATGAAATGCGTTCACCGCGATCCGGTCGATCTCGCTTCCTCGACGGGGGCTCGCGGCCCGCGCATCCTGGGCGCGATCTATCCGGCCTGAAAGAACGAAGGGGAGCCGAAGCTCCCCTTTTTCCGAACCGCGCGGCGACGCCGCGCACGATGCGATTCCTCAGACGCTGAACGAGGATCCGCAGCCGCAGGTCGAGGTGGCGTTCGGATTCTTGATCACGAACTGCGCGCCCTCGAGGCCTTCGGAGTAATCGATCTCCGCGCCGATGAGGTACTGGTAGCTCATCGGGTCGATCAGCAGGCTCACGCCGTTCTTCTGCATCACCGTGTCGTCCTCGTTGGTGACCTCGTCGAACGTGAATCCGTACTGCAGCCCCGAGCAGCCGCCGCCCGTGACGAACACGCGGAGCTTCAGCTCGTTGTTGCCTTCCTCCTCGATCAGGGCCTTCACCTTGTTGGCAGCGCTCTCCGTGAAGACGAGCGGATCCGGCATCGCGGTGGACATGTCGTTCATTTGCTCTTTCTCCTAGACGGCCTTCAATTCGACGATCTTCTCGCTCTTCGTGTTCTCGTAGATCAGTTGACCCATCACGATCGCGCCTACGTGGATCTCGATGGACTTGTAGGACACATTGCCGGTCACGCGGGCCTTCGGAAGGAGCTCCACGTACTCCGCGCCCCGGACCGGACCGGCCACCGTGCCGTTGATCACCACATGGGCTACATCGATGTCGCCCTCGACTTTTGCAAGCTCCGAGATCACCAGGGTGCCGGGCTTGTTTCCGGTGGCCTTGACGTTGCCGCGCACGTGCCCGTCGATCCGCAGGCCGCCCGTGAAGGCGATGTCGCCCTCGATCGTGGTGCCAGCGCCGATGAGGCTGTCGATGGGGCTGGGCTTGTTCGATTTTCCGAACATCGGGATCTCCTTACGTCGGATTGATCGTCCTGGACAGTTTAACCTGTCCTCCGGGCACCGCCAAAACCCTCACTTCCGCGCTCTTGAGGGTGCTTCCGTCGGGAATGGCGAAGCGCCCTTCGACCTTCTGGTAAAAGCGGAATTCCACCACGCCGGCCTGATCCGCGGCCGACGGGTCCGGGAAAGTGGCCGTCGAGGTCACGCCGTCCTTGTCCAGGCGCGCCAGGATCTGCACCTTGCCCTTGAAGTCCTGCTTGCGCTGGCCGCCCTGGGTGAGGAGCATGCGATAGCGGAATTCGTTCGGCTTGCCGTCGCGCTCCACCTTCAAGTTTGACAGCGAGATACCCTCCGGAGTTGCACCCGAGGACATGATGTTGCGCAGGAAACCGAGGTCTTCCTTGAGGCCGGCGTTCTCATCCTGGAGCTGGGCCACCGTGCGCGCGAGCTCGCTCTGCGCGGCCTTTTCGATCTGCAGCTGCCGGTCGCGCTCGACCAGCGTCGCCTTCGTGGTGTCGAGGTCCTGGCGCAGCGTCTTGTCCTCCGCGGTGAGCCGGGTGATGCGCTGGCGCACTTCCTCGATGTCCGACCCGGTGATCCGGTAGCTGTTCTGCACCAGCCACCAGACCACCGTCGCGACGACGGCCATCATCAGCACGTTGAGCGTCCAGCGCCAGTACCACGCGAGCTGGGAACGGATCGCCATCCGCGACGAGCCGATCCCGAAGCTGCTGCGCAGGCGCCGGCCGATGCTTCGCATCAAGGCACCACCGCGATCTGCTCGAGGCCTTCGGTCTCGGGGAATCCGAACATGAGGTTCATGTTCTGCACTGCCTGGCCCGCGGCTCCCTTGACGAGGTTGTCCTCGACCGCGAGCACCACGAGCGTCTGCGCGTCGAGCGGCCGGTGGACCGCGATGCGGCACTGGTTGGTGCCGCGGACCCACCGCGTTTCGGGCTGCGTTCCCGGCGGCATCACGTCGACGAACGGCTCCTTCGCGAAGCGCTTCTCGTAAAGCGATTGGAAGTCCGTGTCCTTCGTGATCCGTGCATAGACCGTGGCGAGGATGCCCCGGACCATCGGCACCATGTGCGGCACGAAGGTGAGGCCCAGACGGCGGCCGGAGGCGCTTTCGAGACTGGCGAGGCTTTCCATGATCTCGGGATGGTGGCGGTGTCCCTTCACGGCGTAGGCCCTGAAGTTGTCCGTCACCTCCGAGTAGAGCAGGTCCACCTCCGCCTTGCGCCCCGCGCCGCTCGCGCCCGATTTCGCATCGGCGATGAGGTGCGCGTGGTCCACGTACTCGGTCTCCACCAGCGGAAGCAGCGCAAGTTGCACCGCGGTCGCGTAGCAGCCCGGATTTGCGACCAGGCGCGCCTTGCGGATGCGTTCGCGATTGATCTCGGGCAGGCCGTACACCGCTTCGGGAAGGAGCTCCGGCGAGGCGTGCGTGACCTTGTACCACTTCTCCCAGACCGTGCGGTCCTTGAGGCGGAAATCGGCGGAAAAATCGACGATGCGCGCGCCGGTATCGAGCAGCGCGCGCGCCTGGCTCATCGCCACCCCGTTGGGCGTGGCGAAGAAGATGCAGTCGCAGCCCTTGAGCGGCGCCGAAGCCGGGTCGGAGAAAGCGAGGTCGTAGCGGCGGCGCAGGGACGGAAAGTGATCGGCCACCTTCACGCCCGCCTCGGCGCGCGAGGTGATCGCGACCACTTCGACCTGCGAGTGGCCGGCGAGGAGCCTCAGCAGCTCCACGCCCGTGTACCCGGTCCCTCCGACGACTCCAACCTTGATCATGCGTTTCTTCCTTCCAAAGGCAGCGCGATGAAAGCGCGCGGCGATGCCTCATGGAACGACAAAGCCGCGGCGAGGCGGCTTTGTTCGTGCACTGCGTTACGAAACAGCGTTCTCCGCCTTTAGCGTTTCGAGAACTGCTTGCGGCGTCGCGCCTTGTGCAGGCCCACCTTCTTGCGCTCGACCTCGCGCGCATCGCGCGTGACGAGCCCGGCCTTCGACAGCGCCGGCTTCAGGGTGGGATCGTATTCGATGAGCGCCCGGGTGATCCCGTGGCGTATGGCGCCGGCCTGGCCCGACTCGCCGCCGCCGAAGACGTTCACCTTGATGTCGAACGTCTGGACGTGGTTCGTGAGCTCGAGCGGTTGGCGCACGATCATGCGGCCCGTTTCGCGCGAGAAGAAGACGTCGACGGGCTTGTCGTTCACCGTGATCTCGCCCTTGCCGGCCTTGATGAACACGCGAGCTACCGCGTTCTTGCGGCGGCCCGTTCCGTAGTTGTACTTGCCGATCATTCGTGGCTCCTTAGATCTCGAGGTTCTTGGGCTGCTGCGCCGAATGCGGGTGCGCGGGGCCGGCGTAGATCTTGAGCTTCTTGATCATCGCGTAGCCCAAGCGGCCCTTCGGCAGCATGCCTTTCACCGCGAGCTTGAGGACGCGATCCGGATGCCGCGCCTGGAGCTTGGTGAAGTTGGTCTCGTAGATTCCGCCGGGATACGTCGAGTGGCGGAAGTATTTCTTGTCGGTGGCCTTGGCGCCGGTCACGCGCAGCTTCTCCACGTTGACCACGACGATGTAGTCGCCGGTGTCGACGTGGGGCGTGAACTCGGGCTTGTGCTTGCCGCGAAGGCGGCGCGAGACTTCTGCCGCGAGGCGGCCCAGAACCTTGTCCGTGGCGTCGACGACGAACCAGTCGCGCCGGACCTCTTCCGGCTTGGCCGAGAAGGTCTTCATTGAAACGTCCTTTCGTTCGCGACCCTGGGTGCCATCCTCTCGGGATGATACTTTGGCCGCTTTGTTTTGTTGACCGAACCTGAAATTATAGGGAAATCATGGCTTTGTGTCAAACACGGTCTCGGCTAGAATGACGAGTCCCCAAGCCCAGGCGCCGCGATGAACGAGACCCGTTTCGAGCTCTACGCACGCCTCGTGGCGATCGCCCTCCTTGCGATCGGGTGCTTCTTCGTCCTGCGGCCGTTCCTGGGCGCGATCATCTTCGCGGCGATCCTCGTGTTCTCCACGTGGCCCGTGTTCGAGCGGCTTCGCGGCCATCTCGGGGGCCGTTCCTGGCTCGCGGCGCTCGTGATCGTGCTGGTGCTGCTGCTCGCCCTCGCGGTCCCGGTCGCGCTGTCCGCGCAGAGCATCGTGGCCCATTCCTCCGAGGTCTTCGAGGCCTTCCGTGGATTCCTCGACCGCAAATCGAGTTTCGAGCTGCCGGCCTTCATCGCCAACATACCGATGCTGGGGCCGTGGCTCGACGACTACACGCGCACGCTGGTCCAGGGCGAAGGTGAGCTCGCCGAGCTCGCCAAGCGCCTGAGCGTCCCCGCCAAGGACTTCATGATCGCCGTGGGCCATGGGATCGGAGCGGGCCTCGTGCAGGTGCTGCTCGCGATCTTCGTGGCGTACTTCCTCTACCGCGACGGCGAGCAGGTGCGCAAGCTGGTCCTCGGAACGGTGTCCCGCCTCGCCGGCGCGGAGCGCGGCAACGCGTTGCTCGCCACTGCGCAGAGCGCCGTCAAGGGCGTGGTGTACGGGCTCATCGGCACCGCGCTCGTGCAGGGCGCGGTCGCGTTCATCGGTTTCGTGATCGCGGGCGTGCCCGGTGCGTTCCTGCTGGGGGCCCTCACGTTCGTCCTCTCGCTGGTGCCCATGGGACCGGTTCTCATCTGGGGGGGCGCGGCGGCGTGGCTGCACTTCCACGGCGAAGACGGATGGGCCATCTTCATGGTGATCTACGGCATCTTCATCATCAGCTCGGTGGACAACGTCGTGAAGCCCGTGCTCATGAGCCGCGCCGGCAACCTGTCGATGCTGCTCGTGGTGCTCGGGGTCTTCGGCGGCGCCATCGCGTTCGGATTCATCGGGCTCTTCGTGGGGCCGGCGCTTCTCGCGCTTGCGTGGAACATCCTGAAGACATGGCTCGAGCTCGCGCCCGAGCGCGCCGAGGCGGCGGAGTCCGCGCCACGATGAAGGCGAGGATCAAGCTGGTCGACGGCATGACGTTCATCGCGGAGAGCGAGACCGGCCACGGAGTCGTCGTGGACGCGGCACCCGACATCGGCGGCCGCAATCTCGGCGCGAGGCCCATGGAGCTCGTGCTCATGGGAACGGGCGCCTGCACCGCCATTGACGTCGTGCACATCCTTCGGAAAGCGCGCCAGCCCGTGACCGATTGCGTGGTGGAGATGAGCGCTGACCGGGCCGCGGAAGATCCCAAGGTCTTCACGCGCATCCACATGCACTATGTCGTGACAGGCAAGGGCCTTTCCCAGGCCCAGGTCGAGCGCGCCATCAGGCTCTCGAAGGACAAGTACTGCTCGGCAACGAAGATGCTGGAAGGGACCGTGGACGTGACCTTCGACCACGAGGTGCGCGAGGCCTAGCGCCTCACACCCGAAAAGCGGTTCGCGTCATCACCTTCGACGCGGCAGCCATCGCCTTCTTCACGAAACCCGGCAGCTCGGCGCCGCCCAGCGCGCGTCCGGTGTTTCCGTGGCGAATCTCGTCCTCGCGCATCTTCTCCACCACCTGGCGGCTGCCCAGGTCGTCACCCGGCAATCGCTCGAGGTGCCCGTGCAGGTGCCGTTCCACCTGCGCCTCGGTCTCCGCGAGGAAGCCCAGGCTCCATCGATCTCCGGCGAGGCCCGAGGCCACGCCGAACGCGAACGAGCCCGCGTACCAGACAGGATCGAGATAGCTCGGGCGAGCGCCCAGGTCGCCGAGCCTTTCGCGGCACCAGGCGAGGTGATCGCGTTCCTCGGACGCGGCCGACTGGAGCGCCGCGCGCACTTGCGCGTCGCGAGCCACGAGCGACTGGCCGCTGTAGAGCGCCTGCGCGCAGATCTCCCCCGTGTGGTTCACGCGCATGAGGCCCGCGGAAAGCTCGCGGTCCTCGTTCGAACCAGGGACCCTGCGATCGATGCACGGCGAAGAGCGCGCCGCGCTTCCGGCGCCCGAGAGCGTGCGCAGGGACTCGCCCAGGACCGCGAGCAGCGAGTCGAGGGGCCCGGCGGGATGGCGAAACGGCGAGGACTTCATCGAAAAGAAAAAGGGCGCGGCATCAAGCCGCGCCCCATTCCGTTGCTTGCGTATTGCGTCGCTTAGAACACGTGACGCAGGCCGAGCGACACGCCCTTCGGATCCTGGCCGGCAGACGTGAGTGCCAGCGTGTTGGCGCCGAAGTTGCAGGTCGAGGTCGCGTTGTTGTCGATCGTCACGTACTGCGCGAGGAAGAACGTACGCTTCGAGAAGTTGTACTGCCAGCCGAGCGCGTCCACCTTGCAGTGCGGCTGGGTGGCGATCGTGTCGACTTCGCCGTTCTTCGAGTCCTGGTGCTGGTAGCTGATCTGGTTGTTGCCGATCGTCCAGACGACGTTGGCCATCCACGCGTTCTGGTCGGTGAGACCCGTGCGCATGTTCTTGTTGAGCACGACGCCGAAGCGGAACGCGCTCACGTCGATGTAGCCGAACAGCGCGTTGGCCTGCTGCTTCTGCAGGACCGGCGTGCCATAGGCGGTGTCATACAGCTCGTGGTAGGCGTAGCCCACGTAGATCGGGCCACCGGTCCAGGTGAGGCTCGCGCCGTTCGAACGCGGATTCACGGTCGCGGTCTTGCCCTCGTTCGCCGAGTAGCTGGCGCGGAAGGCGAGGCCGGACCACGTGGGCGACCAGTACTGCACGACGTTCTGGTCACGACGGTCGAATTGGGCCTGCACGCCGCGCGCGCCCGAGCCGCTCATGCCCGCGGTGATGCCACCGAGCGTGAGGTCGCCGTACGGATCGACCGCGATCGTGGTCGTCTTGTAGGGCGTGTCCCAGCGACCCATGATGACCGTGCCCCACGAGCCTGACAGGCCCACGCCGCTGTTACGCGCCGCCCAGGAAGACGCGGCACCGGCCACGTCGTTCTGTTCAGGGTGGAATCCCGTCTCGAGTTGGAATACCGCCTTGAGTCCACCACCCAGGTCTTCCGTCCCCTTTACACCCAACAACGAGGCCTGATCCGCCACGCGATTGCGCGAAGGAACGTCGGCGCCCGTGCCACCCGTGGCCTGGACGGTTTCGAACGTCGCGTAGACGCGGCCGTACAGGGTGACCGGGTTCGCGGTCTGCGCCATGGCGGCAGGCGCAACGCAAGCGCCCGCGACTGCCAGAGCGATCAGCTTCTTGTTCATCAGAATCTCCTTTGTTGAAGTGAGGCCGTGATTGCTTTATTGCTTTTCGCGATTTCTTTAGGGAACCTCGTGGGGATTTTTGATCGCCCCCGGATTGTTTGGAACTTCCCCGAACCTTTTTCGAGAAGTCCCCCGCATGATGCCAAAGCGCACGCGTTGACTCAAGCGGTTTTTCGCCTTTCATGCAACAAACCAGCGGGCTTGTTGCGATCCTGCAACAGGCAGGTTCAACTTATTGAAAATAAACGTGAAAGTTCCACGCCAGGATCAGCTGCGGACATGAAAGCGCTGCCCACCAAGTAGGCACTTACGCCCGCGTTCCTGAGCCTCGCGACATCGGCCGGCGTTGCTATACCACTCTCCGTTACCATCGTCCGGCCGGGCGGTAACCGCCCATGCAGCGCGAGCGTCGTCTCGAGGCGCGTGTCGAAAGTGCGAAGGTCGCGGTTGTTCACTCCGACGAGCGGCGTCTTCAATCGCAGCGCGCGCTCCAGCTGGTGTTCGTCGTGGCACTCGACGAGCACGTCGAGGCCGATGCCGCGCGCTTCTTCCTCGAGCGAAACGAGCTCCTCGTCGGCGACGGCATCGACGATGAGCAGGATGCAATCGGCGCCCCAGGAGCGCGCCTCGTGCACCTGGTAGGGATCGACGATGAAGTCCTTGCGCAGGACGGGCAAGGCGCACGCGGAACGCGCCGCAATGAGGTCCTCGGGCGACCCGCCGAAGAATTCGCGGTCCGTGAGCACGGAAAGGCACGCCGCTCCGTTCGCCTCGTACGAGGCCGCGATTCGGGCCGGATCGAAATCGGCGCGGATCAGGCCCCGGCTGGGACTCGCGCGCTTGATCTCCGCGATCACCGCGGGCCGGCCCTGGGCCACGCGCTCGCGGATCGCTTTCTCGAATCCGCGCGGCGGGGGCGCTTCCCGGGCACGGCGCGCCATCTCCTTCATCGGGACGCGCGAACGAGCCGCGGCCACCTCCGCACGCTTCGCGTCGAGGATGCGCGTGAGGATGTCGGGCCGCTCAGCCGGCGAAGCCACGGGTGAATTTCACGAGGTGGTCGAGCTTCGCGCGGGCCGCGCCGCTCGCGATCGCGTCGCGCGCGAGCGCCACGCCGTCCCAGAGGCTCGGGGCGACGCCCGACACGTAGAGCGCAGCGGCGGCATTGAGGACCACGACGTCGCGTGAAGGCCCGGGCTCGTTGGCGAGCACCGATTCCACGCGGGCCTTCGACTCGGCCGTGTCCTTCACCTGGATCGCCTCGATGGGCGCCACGTCGAAGCCGAACTGCTTGGGCTCGATCGTGTACTCGGTGATGAAGTCGTGCTTGAGCTCGGCCACGAACGTGGGGCCGGTGAGCGTGATCTCGTCGAGGCCATCGTGGCCGTGCACGGTGATGACGTGCTTGCTGCCCAGCATCTTCAGCACGCGCGCCTGGATTCCGACCAGGTCCGCGTGGAAGACGCCCATCACCTGGTTGGGCGCGCCGGCCGGGTTGGTGAGCGGTCCCAGGATGTTGAGGATCGTGCGCATGCCGAGCTCCTTGCGCACGGGAGCGGCGTGCTTCATCGCCGGATGATGGCTCGGCGCGAACATGAAGCCCAGCCCCACTTCGCGGATCGACAGCGCGACCTGCTGCGGCGTGAGCGCGAGATTCACGCCGAGCCCTTCGAGCACGTCGGCGCTGCCCGACTGCGACGACACCGATCGCCCGCCGTGCTTGGCCACGCGCGCGCCCGCGGCCACCGCGACGAACGCGGAAGCCGTGGAGATGTTGAATGTGTGCGCCTTGTCGCCGCCCGTGCCGCACGTGTCGACGAGATTGTCCAGCCCCGACGCATCGACCTTCGTCGAGAATTCGCGCATCACCGAGGCCGCGGCGGCGATCTCGGAGACCGACTCGGTCTTCACGTGCAGCCCCATGAGGATCGCGGCGAGCTGCACCTGGGAGACCTTGCCCTCCATCACCTGGCGCATGAGGTCGACCATCTCGTCGTAGAAGATCTCGCGCTTGTCGCAGAGGCGGTTGATCGCTTCGTGTGCGGTGAACATCGTCGTCTACCTCTGCTCGGTGAGGAAATTCTTCAGCAACGCGTGGCCGTGCTCGGTGAGTATCGATTCCGGATGGAACTGCACGCCCTCGACGGCGAGGCGCTTGTGGCGAACGCCCATGATCTCTCCGTCCTCGGTCCACGCCGTCACCTCGAGCTCGCCAGGGCAGCTCTCGCGCTCGATGGCGAGCGAATGGTAGCGGGTCGCCTCGTACGGCGTGGGCAGCCCGCGGAAGACGCCCGCGCCGGAGTGGTGGATGCGCGATACCTTCCCGTGCATCAGCTCCCGGGCGTGGACGACCTTTCCGCCGAACGCCTGCCCGATCGCCTGGTGCCCCAGGCACACGCCCAGGATCGGCACGCGGCCCGCGAATCGCTCGATGAGTCCGAGGCAGACCCCGGCTTCGTTGGGCGTGCACGGCCCCGGCGAGAGCACGACACGCGACGGCGCGAGCGCGTCGATCTCGTCCACCGACATCTCGTCGTTGCGCACGACCTTCACGTCCTCGCCCAGCTCGCCCAGGTATTGCACGAGGTTGTAGGTGAACGAGTCGTAGTTGTCGATCATCAGCAGCATGGCTCTTCTCCGGGCCGGGGATTATCCACGACGAGCCGCGGCCGCATCAAACAGGGCCGCGCCGTCACGAAGCGCAGGGTTCGCGAATGGTGCGCGCCGCCCCGCGACGGACACGCGAAAGGAATCCGCGCGTCGCGGACTAACAAACTTCAGGAACGAACGAGCCATCGCGCTCACGTTGATCACGATCATTTACGCGTGCACCCCGCGGGCGCGAAATGCGTCGCACAGCAATAACCAGCTTTTTCCCCGGGGGAGATTTCCATGCGACACAAGTTCCTTGCGTCCTTGTGCATCATCGCGGCAACCGTCGCGGCATCAGCTTCAGCGTTCCGGCCTGCGCCCAGTCGACGGAAGAGATGAAGAAGCAGATCGACGACTTGCAGCGGCAGATCCAGATGCTGCGCGATCGCCTCGACCAGATGGACAAGCAGAAGGCCGCGGCTCCCGCCGCGGCGCCCGCACCCGCGCCCGCGATCTCGCCGCAGGCCGTCGCGGGCCACGATTTCCTCGAGCGCAAGCCCGGCGAGGGAGTCAAGTTCTACACGCGCGGCGGCGAGGTCCAGGTGTACGGCAACCTCGACGTCTCGCTCGATTCGTCCACGAAGGGCATCGCCGGACTCACGAACGACAACGGCGACCAGCCGGTGGGCAACCTCGGATGGATGGCGAGCATTTCCTCGAACCTCTCGTACATCGGCGTGCGCGGCCACCAGAAGCTTCCGCTCGCGGACACGAACTTCGTCTACCAGTTCGAGACGCAGCTCGACGTTTCCGTCACGCCGGGCGCGGCGCTCACCAACAGCAACCAGAGCGGCATGGTGAAGAGCGGCCTCACGTCGCGCAACACGTTCATCGGCCTCGCGGGCGACGACTGGGGCGCGTTCAAGATCGGCA
The DNA here is from genome assembly GCA_035501715.1 of Usitatibacter sp. GTDB lineage: Bacteria > Pseudomonadota > Gammaproteobacteria > Burkholderiales > Usitatibacteraceae > Usitatibacter. The sequence goes on along the minus strand of DATJVS010000221.1, from coordinate 93 downwards.
AGACCGATGCGCCGTACAAGAACTCGACCGCGCGCATGAACGCGTTCTCGGGCATGTGGGGCGACTACGCGGTCATCATGGGCAACACCGGCG
>DATJVS010000220.1:0-9086 GCA_035501715.1 Usitatibacter sp. | reverse complement strand
CGTGTCTCGCCGCGCTGAGCCAAGCCACTGCCATGTAGCCGCACCGGCCGGTGGCGGCCGGCAGCGCGCAGACGGGCCGCGCAGCGTCGGGCGCCGCGACGGCCGGTTCAGTAGAATGGCCGCACTCCCGTCGTTCCCGGCTCCGACCATGGCCTCGTCCTCATCGCGTCGCAACGCCTTCTATGCGCAGTCCGGCGGCGTGACCGCCGTCATCAATGCCAGCGCGGCTGCAGTGATCCAGACCGCACGCGAGCATCGCGACGCGATCGGCAAGGTCTACGCGGGTCGCAACGGCATCCTCGGTGCGCTCACCGAGGATCTGATCGATACCGGCCGCGAAACGCCGGGCGCGATCGCGCGACTGCTGCACACGCCGGCCGGCGCGTTCGGCTCGTGCCGCTACAAGCTCAAGGATCCGGCGAAGTCGCGCGCCGAGTACGAGCGGTTGCTGGAGGTGTTCGGCGCACACGACATCGGGTATTTCTTCTACAACGGCGGCAACGATTCGGCCGACACCTGCCTCAAGGTCTCGCAGATCAGCGAGAAGCTGGGCTATCCGATCACCGCGGTGCACGTCCCGAAGACGGTCGACAACGACCTTCCGATCACCGACACGTGCCCGGGCTTCGGCTCCGTGGCGAAGTACGTCGCCACCAGCATGGCCGAGGCGGTGCTCGACGTGGAGTCCATGGCCAAGACCTCCACCAAGGTCTTCATCCTCGAGGTGATGGGGCGCCACGCGGGCTGGATCACGGCGGCCACGGGGCTTGCGTCGCGAACGCCCGCGGAAGGGCCGCACATCCTGCTCTTTCCCGAAGTGCCGTGGAACGAGGACGCGTTCCTCGCGCGCGTCGATGAGTGCGTGAAGAAATACGGCTACTGCGCGGTGGGTGCTTCCGAAGGCCTGCAGGACGCAAGCGGCAGGTTCCTCTCGGAGTCGGGGCTGAAGGACGCGTTCGGCCACGCGCAGCTGGGCGGTGTGGCGCCGATGCTCGCGGGCCTCGTGCGCTCGAAGCTGAACCTGAAGCAGCACTGGGCCGTGGCCGACTACCTGCAGCGGGCCGCGCGCCACATCGCCTCGAAGACCGACCTCGAGCAGTCCTACGCCGTCGGCAAGGCGGCCGTCGAGTACGCCGTGAAGGGCATGAACAGCGTCATGCCCACGATCGTGCGCACGTCGAGCAAGCCCTATCGCTGGAAGATCGGCGTGGCGAAACTCTCCGACGTGGCCAACGTGGAGAAGAAGATGCCGCGCGACTTCATCACCCCCGACGGATTCCACATCACGGCCAAGTGCCGCAACTACCTGCAGCCGCTCATCTCCGGCGAGGCGTTCCCGCCGTTCGAGGGGGGCCTGCCCAAGTACGTGCGCCTGAAGAACGTGGCCGTGAAGAAGAAGACGTAGACGATTTCCGCAACACCCGCTTTCACACAAAAACCCTGGGAGAAGCACCGATGTTGAACAACGCAATCCTCATCGCCCTCGCCTGCGGCGTCCTCGCGCTGCTGTACGGAGGCATCACCGCGTCATGGATCCTCAAGCAGCCCGACGGCAACGACCGCATGCGCGAGATCGCGGCGGCCGTGCAGACGGGCGCCAAGGCGTACCTCAACCGCCAGTACACCACCATCGGCATCGTGGGTGTCGTGCTCTTCGTGATCCTCGGCTTCGTGCTGGGATGGACCACGGCGGTCGGCTTCGCGATCGGCGCCATTGCCTCGGGAGCCGCGGGCTACATCGGCATGAACGTGTCGGTGCGCTCGAACGTTCGCACGGCGGAAGCCGCGCGCCACGGCATCGGCCCCGCGCTCAACATCGCCTTCAAGGGCGGCGCGATCACGGGCCTGCTCGTTGTGGGGCTGGGCCTGATCGCCGTGTCGGGATTCTTCCTGTTCCTCGACGGCTCGGCCGCCCAGGGCGCGAAGATGACCGACATCGTGAAGCCGCTCATCGGCCTCGCGTTCGGCTCCTCCCTCATCTCGATCTTCGCGCGTCTCGGCGGCGGCATCTTCACCAAGGGTGCCGACGTCGGCGCCGATCTCGTGGGCAAGGTGGAAGCCGGCATCCCGGAGGACGATCCGCGCAACCCCGCGGTGATCGCCGACAACGTGGGCGACAACGTGGGCGACTGCGCCGGCATGGCGGCGGACCTTTTCGAGACCTACGCCGTGACGATCATCGCGACGATGGTGCTGGGGGCGCTCCTGATCAATCCCGCGTTCGCCGCCAACGCGGTGACCTATCCGCTGGTGCTGGGCGCCGTGTCGATCGTCGCCTCCATCGTGGGCACGTACTTCGTGAAGACGGCCGAGGGCGGCAAGATCATGAACGCGCTCTATCGCGGCCTCGCGGTGGCGGGCATCCTCTCGCTGGTCGCGTTCTATTTCGTCACCGACGCCATGATGCGCGAAGCGATGGGCCCGGATCCGTCGGCAGTCTGGAAGCTCTGGGGCTGCTGCGTCGTCGGCCTCGTGCTCACGGGACTCATGGTGTTCATCACCGAGTACTACACGGGCACCGACTTCGCCCCGGTGAAGCACGTGGCGGAGGCCTCCACCAAGGGGCACGCCACCAACATCATCGCCGGCATCGGCGTGTCGATGAAATCCACGGCATGGCCCGTGCTCGCGGTGTGCGCGGCGATCTGGGCTGCGTACGCGCTCTCGGGCCTTTACGGCATCGCGATCGCCGCGACCTCGATGCTCTCGATGGCCGGCATCATCGTGGCGCTCGACGCCTACGGCCCGATCACCGACAACGCGGGCGGCATCGCCGAGATGGCGGAGCTGCCGAAGGAAGTGCGCAACGTGACCGACCCGCTGGACGCCGTGGGCAACACGACCAAGGCCGTCACCAAGGGCTATGCGATCGGTTCCGCGGGCCTCGCGGCGCTGGTGCTGTTCGCCGACTACACGCACAAGCTCGAGGAAGCCGGCCGGCACATCAGCTTCGACCTGTCGAATCCCGCGGTCATCATCGGCCTCTTCGTGGGCGGCCTCATCCCGTACCTCTTCGGCGCGATGGCGATGGAAGCCGTGGGCCGCTGCGCGGGCTCGGTGGTGGAGGAAGTGCGCCGCCAGTTCCGCGAGATCAAGGGGATCATGGAAGGCAAGGCGAAGCCGGACTACTCGAAGGCGGTGGACATGCTCACGCGCGGCGCCATCAAGGAGATGATGGTTCCGTCGCTGCTGCCGGTCCTCTCGCCGATCGCCGTGGCCCTCGTCATTCGCTGGCTCATGGGTCCGGACGCGGGCGTGCAGGCGCTGGGCGGCATGCTCATGGGCACGATCGTGACGGGCCTCTTCGTCGCGATCTCCATGTGCACGGGCGGCGGCGCGTGGGACAACGCCAAGAAGTACATCGAGGACGGCCACCACGGCGGCAAGGGCAGCGATGCCCACAAGGCCGCGGTGACGGGCGACACCGTGGGCGACCCCTACAAGGACACCGCCGGCCCCGCCGTGAACCCGCTCATCAAGATCATCAACATCGTGGCGCTGCTGATCGTGCCGCTGCTGTAGCGCGGGACGAGAGACCCGGGAGGGCCGCCTCGGCGGCCCTTTCTCTTTGCAGGGCTTTTTCTATCCGCAGATGAACGCCGATGAACGCAGATGCTTTGCCAAACCTTCCCTAACGTTCGAGAGTGAGCCCGGCATTTCCTCAAAGCGAAGCGTGAAGTATCTGCGTTCATCGGCGTTTATCTGCGGATCCAAAGCCTCTTCCCTGAATCACTCCCAGCTCCGCGTGCTAACCTCGCCACCTCCATGAAAGTGATTGTCCTTGGCGCAGGCGTCGCGGGAATCGCGAGCGCCTGGTATTTCTGGCGCGACGGGCATGAAGTGACGGTGCTCGAGCGCAACGACGGTGTGGCGCTCGAGACCAGCTTCGCCAACGGCGGGCAGCTTTCGTACAGCTACGTGGCGCCCCTTGCGAGCGCGTCCGTGATCCCGAAGATCCCGCCGTGGCTGCTGCGCCGCGATTCGCCGCTGCGCTTCCGCCCCGAGCTCGACATCGACCAGTGGCGCTGGATCGCGCAGTTCCTCGCGGCGTGCAACGGCGCGACTGCCGACGACACCACGCAGAAGCTGCTGCGGCTCGCCTTCTACAGCCGCGATCTCATGCACGAGCTGGTCGGCACCCACGCGCTCGACTTCGACTACGTCCAGAACGGCAAGCTCGTCGTGCACACCGATCCCGCGTCGTACGAATCGGCGCGGCGCCTGCTCGCGTACCAGCGCACGCTGGGCGCCGAGCAGGAGGCGCTGGATGCGAAACGTTGCGTCGAGATCGAGCCCGCGCTGGAAGCCATGGCGCCGAGAATCGCGGGCGCGATCTATACGCCGAGCGAGGACGCGGGAGACTGCTACAAGTTCTGCAACGAACTGAAACGCATCATGACGTCGGGCGCGAATCCCGTGGCGTATCGTTTCGGCGTCGAGATCCAGCGCCTGCTGCCCTGGCGCGCAAGGCTGATGGGCGTGGAGACCAACCAGGGCGTGATCGAAGGCGACGCATACGTGCTGGCGCTCGGCACCAACGCGCCGAACCTGCTCAAGCCCCTCGCCATCCGCGTGCCCGTCTATCCGCTCAAGGGATACAGCCTGTCGCTTCCCATCGCCGACGACCGCGGCGCGCCCCGGATCAGCGTGACCGACTTCAAGCGCAAGGTGGTCTATGCCCGGCTCGGCGACGAGCTGCGCGTGGCGGGGATGGCGGACTTGTCCGGCAAGAGCGCGCTGATCGACGGCGAACGCGTGGACCAGCTCGTCTCCGAGGTGAAGGCGGCGTTTCCGAAGGCTTCCGACTTCCGCAAGCTCGGGCCGTGGTGCGGCATGCGGCCCGCCACGCCGAAGGGCATGCCCGTGATCGGAAACACGCCCTACGCGAATCTCTGGCTCAATGTGGGCCATGGCGCGCTGGGCTTCACGCTCGCGCTCGCCACCGGCCGCATACTGGCGGATCTCGCGGCGGGACGTCCCGCGCCGATGCCGCTCGAAGGCTTCACGCTTCACTGACCGAAAAGACGCAAGGAGAAACTGCCGATGGCGTTCGACTTCTATCACGGACATGGATCGCCCTACTCGTGGCGCGTGTGGCTCGCGCTCGAGTTCAAGGGCGTTGCCTACAACCTCAAGGTCCTCTCGTTCTCGGACAACGACACGACCAAGCCCGAGTTCGTCGCGATCAACCCGCGCCACACGGTGCCCACGATCGTGGACGACGGCTACGCCCTCTGGGAGTCCATGGCGATCCTCGAGTACCTGGATGAGCGCTTTCCCAACGCGGCCAAGCTCTATCCGGGAGACGCGAGCGCGCGGGCGCGCATCCGGCGCCTCATCCGCGAGATGGAGTCGTACCTGGTCGCCGAGAGCATCGACAAGATCGTGGACGAGCTCTTCTGGAAGAAGGAAGGCGAGGCGCCCAACCTGGAGCTGGTCGCCGGCTGGCGCGAGAAGGTGCGCGAGGAGCTCGCATACTTCGCCAGGGAGCTTCGCGGCAAGTACGTGGCCGGGGACGCGCTCTCGGCGGCCGACTTCGTGCTCTACCCGTGCCTCGCCTATTGCTGGAGGATCAACGTGCGCCGGCCCGACGCGGGGCTGGGCGACGTGGTGCCGCCCGCGCTCGCCGACTACAAGAAGCGCATCGAGGCGCTGCCGTACTTCGACAAGACGTTCCCGCCGCACTGGCGATGAAGTTCGAGGTCCACGCCACCGACGGCGAGGCTCGGCGCGGCACCCTTGCGCTCGGGCACGGCGTGGTCGAGACGCCGGCCTTCATGCCGGTGGGCACCTACGGGACCGTGAAGGCGATGAGTCCCGCCGAGCTCGAGCAGGTCGGCGCGCAGATCGTGCTGGGCAACACGTTCCACCTGTGGCTGCGGCCCGGGCTCGAGGTGATCGGCAAGTTCGGGGGCCTTCATCGCTTCATGGGCTGGAAGCATCCGATCCTCACCGACTCGGGCGGCTTCCAGGTGTTCAGCCTGGGCGAGCTTCGCAGGATCTCGGAGGAGGGCGTGGCGTTCCAGTCGCCCATCAACGGCGACAAGCTCTTCCTCACGCCCGAAGAGGCGATGCGCATCCAGCGCGTGCTCGATTCCGACATCGCGATGGTGTTCGACGAATGCACGGGCTACCCGGCGACGCATGCCGAGGCGGCGAAGTCGATGCAGCTCTCGCTTCGCTGGGCGGAGCGGTCGAAGCGGGCGTTCGAGGGCAGCCCGAATGCGCTCTTCGGCATCGTGCAGGGCGGCATGCACGAGGACCTGCGCGACGAATCCCTCGCGGGCCTTGCGGCCATCGGCTTCCACGGCTACGCGATCGGCGGCGTGTCGGTGGGCGAGCCCAAGGAGGACATGGAGCGCATCGTCGCGCACACGGCGCCGCGCATGCCGCGCGATGCTCCGCGCTACCTCATGGGCGTGGGGACGCCCGAGGACCTGGTGGAATCCGTCTCGCACGGAGTGGACATGTTCGATTGCGTGCTGCCCACCCGCAACGCGCGCAACGGCTGGCTCTTCACGCGCTCGGGCGACGTGAAGATCAAGAACGCGCGGCACCGCGAGGACGATTCGCCGCTCGATCCGCAGTGCGCCTGCTACACGTGCCGCAACTTCTCGCGCGCGTACCTGCACCACCTGCATCGGGCCAACGAGATCCTCGGTGCGCGCCTGAATACGATCCACAACCTCCACTACTACCTCGAGCTCATGGCCGGGATGCGCGAGGCCATCGCGGCCGGGCAGTTCGTCTCGTGGGAGGAGGGCTTCTCCAGGGAGCGCTCGCGCCAGGAACCCGAAGGCTGAGCGCCTTGTCCGTGTTAAAATAGCGGGCTTTTTTCCGCTTCCGGAGACCCCGTAATGATCGGAACCGCATTCGCCCAGGCCGCCGGTGGCACGCCCGGGGGCACGGACACGCTGATGGGCATGCTGCCCATCGTGCTGATGTTCGTCATCATGTATTTCATCCTCATCCGCCCGCAGATGAAGAAGGCGAAGGAGCACAAGACGATGCTCGACGCGCTCCAGAAGGGCGACGAGGTGATCGCCGTGGGCATCCTCGGCAAGATCGCGAAGATCAGCGACAACTACGTGAGCCTCGAGATCGCGCCCAGCGTGACGATCCAGGTGCAGAAGTCCGCGGTGACCACGCTCCTGCCCAAGGGCACGGTGAAGGACGCGCAGTAGGCGATGAACAAGTATCCGACCTGGAAGTACGTGCTGATCGCGCTCGCGATCCTCGTGAGCGTGACCTACGCCGTGCCGAACCTCTTCGGCGAGGTGCCCGCGGTGCAGGTCTCGCCGCAGCGCGCCACGGTGAAGATCGACGAGGCGCTGCGCAAGAGCCTGGACGATGCGGTGAAGGCCGCGGGCCTCGCGCCCACGAACGTGGACCAGACGGACGAGGCGCTGCGCTACCGCTTCGCCGACACGGACGCGCAGCTCAAGGCTCGCGACGCGATCCAGGCGGCGGCCGGATCGGCCTACGTGGTGGCTCTCAACCTCGTGCCCAACACGCCGCACTGGCTGCAGAGCCTCGGCGCCAAGCCGATGTACCTGGGCCTCGACCTGCGCGGAGGCGTGCACTTCCTGCTCCAGGTGGACATGAAGGCGGCCGCCAACAAATCGGTGGAGCGCTACCTGGGCGACACGCGAAGCCTCCTTCGCGACAAGAAGATCTACTACTCGGGGCTCACCCGCGACGGCGACCGCATCACCATCCGCTTCAACGAGGCCGAGCAGCGCGCCGCGGGCCTGAAGGCCCTCACGGACGCGATGCCCGACCTCACGATCAAGGAGGACGGCGACGCCATCGTCGCGATCGTGAAACCCGAGGTGGTGAAGCGCGAGCAGGACATGGCGCTGCAGCAGAACATCCAGACGCTGCGCAACCGCGTGAACGAGCTGGGCGTGGCCGAGCCGATCGTCCAGCAGCAGGGCCCCGACCGCATCGTCGTGCAGCTGGCGGGCGTCCAGGATCCCACGCGCGCCAAGGACATCCTCGGCCGCACCGCCACGCTCGAGGTGCGGATGGTCGACGAGGAGCACGCCGCCGGCCCGGGCCAGGACGCGTTCGCCCAGTACAAGGACCAGCCCGCGCCCTTCGGCGCCGACAAGTTCTACGACGAGGACGGCCGGCCCGTTCTCGTGAAGAAGCAGGTCATCCTCACCGGCGACCGCATCAAGGACGCGCAGCCCAACTTCGACCAGCGCAGCGGCGGCCCGATCGTCACCATCGCCACGGACGACACGGGCGGGCGGATCCTTCGCCAGGTCACGCGCGAGAACGTGAAGAAGCGCATGGCGATGCTGCTGGTCGAGCGCAACAAGACCGTCGTGCTCACCTGGCCCGTGATCCAGGAAGAGCTCGGCAGCCGCTTCCAGATCTCCGGCATCGCGGACACGAACGAGGCGAAGAACCTCGCGCTCCTCCTGCGCGCCGGCGCGCTCGCCGCGCCGATGGACATCATCGAGGAGCGCACCATCGGACCGAGCCTCGGCAAGGAGAACATCGAGAAGGGCTTCCACGCCGTGCAGGGCGGGTTCGTCGCCATCGCCATCTTCATGATCCTGTACTACGCGGTCTTCGGCGTGATCTCCGTGCTCGCGCTCGCCTGCAACCTGCTCTTCCTGGTGGCGATCCTTTCGATGATGCAGGCCACGCTCACGCTGCCGGGAATCGCCGCCGTGGCCCTCACGCTCGGCATGGCGATCGACTCCAACGTGCTGATCAACGAGCGCATTCGCGAGGAGCTGCGCTCCGGGATGACCCCGCAGATGGCGATCCAGGCGGGCTACGAGCGCGCGTTCGGCACGATCCTGGACTCGAACGTGACCACGCTCATCGTCGGGCTGATGCTGCTCGCCTTCGGCTCCGGCCCCGTGCGCGGCTTCGCCGTGGTGCACTGCCTGGGCATCCTCACGTCGATCTTCAGCGCCGTCGTCGTTTCGCGCGGCATCGTGAACCTCACTTACGGCGGGCGCAAGAAGCCGCCCAAGCTGTCGATCGGCAACGTCGATTGGCACCAGAAAGCGGCGGCCTAGCCATGGAATTCTTCCGCATCCGCCGCAGCATCCCCTTCATGCGCC
>DATJVS010000219.1:0-7493 GCA_035501715.1 Usitatibacter sp. | reverse complement strand
GCGATCACCGTGTGCATGAGCTTGGACGCGCCCACGATCGCGTCGACGGGGCAGGCCTGGATGCACTTGGTGCAGCCGATGCAGGTCTCCTCGTCGATCACCGCCGCGCGCGGGGGCATGAAAGGGCCGACCTCGGGATCGAGCGGCTTCGCCTCGCGACCCAGCAGCCAGGCGAGCTTCGCCACGCCGTCGTCGCCCCCGGGAGGGCATCGATCGATGTCGGCTTCACCCGCGGCAATCGCGCGCGCGTACGGACGGCAGCCGTCGAAGCCGCAGCGCGTGCATTGCGTCTGGGGAAGGAGCGCGTCGATGCGCCGTTCGAGTTCGGGAGTCATGCGAGATCCGGGGCGGAAACGGGAGTGTAGGGCACGCCGGCCTCCCGCGCGATCGCTTCGTTCGTGACCGAACCTTCCAGGACGAGCAGCCCCGCGCGCAGCCCCTCGTCCTCGCGAAGCGCCCGCATGATCCCCTTGCGCGCCATCGCGCGGACGTAAGGAATCACGGCCGCGGAGATCGCCTCGGCCGCCTCGCGCGGCACCGCCGAGGGCATGTTGGGCACCGCATAATGGATCACGCCTTCCTCGACGTACGCGGGATTCTCGTGCGACGTGGGCCGCGAAGTCTCGGCAACGCCGCCTTCCTCGATGGCGATGTCCACGATCATCGCGCCGCGCTTCATGCGGCTCACGAGCGATCGCGGCAGCAGCCTGGGGCTGCGCTCTCCCGCGGTGAACGCGGCGCCCACGACGAGATCGGCTTCGAGCGCGAGCCGTTCGACGGCTTCGGGCGTGGCGGTCGAGCGGCGCAGCACGTGGACATCGGCGCCGGCATCGAGCGCGGCTTGCGCCGCGGCGCCGCCCGCATGTCCCGCACCCAGCACGAGCACCCGCTGCGGAGCGCGCCCGAGCTCCCGCGTCGCTACGTCGATCGCCATTCGCCCGGCGATTATCGACATGGGCGCGAGCAGGGGAAAGCCCCCGCGCGCGTCGCGCACCGCTTCGTAGGCGATGGCGGTGATGCCGCTCGCGGCCACGCTTCGCGCATGCTCAGGGTGCCCCGTGAGATGGTGATAGCCGAACACCGTTTGCCGGCGATGCAGTCGCGGAATTTCGGCCGCCTGGAGCTCCTTCACCTTCACCACGAGCTCGCAGCCCCAGGCCTCCTCGAGGCCCGCGATGCGCGCGCCGGCATCGCGATACTCGTCGTCGATGAACCCGGTTCCGCGCCCCGCGCTCGATTGCACGAGGACCTCGTGGCCGTCGGCCACGAGCGGCGACACGTGGCGAGGCGCGAGGGCAACGCGCCGTTCTCCCGGCTTGGCCTCGACGGGAATGCCGATTTTCATGATCGGGTCAGGTGCGAAGCGCGCGCCGCGCGTCGGCGATCAACTGCGGCCCGCGGTAGATGAAGCCCGTGTAGATCTGCACGAGGCTCGCTCCCGCCGCGGCCTTCGCGTGCGCGTCCGCGCCGGTGGTGATGCCGCCCACGCCGATCAACGGCACGGCTCCACCGAGCGCGCGGGAAAGCTTCGCGAGCACCGCCGTGGATTTCGCCATGAGGGGCCGGCCGCTCAGCCCGCCCGCTTCGGCCGAGCGCGGGTCCCCCTCGACGCCTTCGCGCGAGATCGTCGTGTTCGTCGCGATGAGCGCGTCGATGCCGTGCTTCATGGTGAGGGAAGCGATGGCGTCGATCTGCGCGTCGTCGAGGTCGGGCGCGACCTTCACGGCGATGGGCTTCATCGCGCCGTGCTTGCTGGCGAGCGACTTGCGCCGCGAGACGAGGGCCGCGAGCAGCTCGTCCAGCTTTTCCTCCGATTGCAGGTCGCGCAGGTTCTTCGTGTTGGGCGAGGAGATGTTCACAGTCACATAGGTGGCCCTGGCGTACACGGCGTCCAGGCACGCCAGGTAGTCGTCGGCGGCCTTCTCCATGGGCGTGTCGAAGTTCTTCCCGATGTTGATGCCCAGCACGCCGCGGAAGCTCGAGCGCTCGACGTTGGCGAGGAGCTTTTCAACGCCGTCGTTGTTGAATCCCAGCCGGTTGATGAGCGCCTCGTGCTCGACCAGCCGGAACATGCGCGGCTTGGGATTGCCCGGCTGCGGGCGCGGCGTGACGGTGCCGATCTCGATGGAGCCGAACCCGAGGGCGGCGAGCGCGTCGATGTACTCGCCGTTCTTGTCCAGGCCCGCGGCGAGGCCCACGGGATTGGGGAAGTCGATGCCCATCACGCGCCGCGATTCGCCGCGGTCCGCGCCCGCGCCGAGGATGGCCGCGCCGCTCCCCAGCTTCGAGAGCGATTTCAGCGTCAGGTCGTGGGCGACTTCGGGGTCGAGCTTGAAGAGCGCGGCGCGGGCGAGGGAGTAGAGCACTTACGAGAGCCGCTTCCACTCACCCCGGGCGAGGCCCTCGATCGGCTTGAACTGGTTCTTGTAGCTCATCTTGCGGCTCTGGGCGATCCAGTAGCCGAGATAGACGTAGGTGAGCTCGCGCCGGCGCGCTTCCTCGATCTGCCAGAGGATGTTGTAGGTGCCGTACGAAGCGCGGGGCACGAGCGGATCGAAGAACGTGTACACCGACGAAAGCCCGTCGGCCAGCTCGTCCACGATGGACACCATGCGCAGCTCGCCCTGCTCGCGGAACTCGATCAGGCGCGTGGCGACGTTCGATTGCAGCAGGAAGTGCGCGTACTGCTCGCGGCTGTCGTGGTCCATGCCGCCGCCGCGGTGGCGCTCGCTCTGGTAGAGCCGGTAGAGCGCGTAGTGCTCGGCGTTGAACTTGAGCTCGCCGTAGCGCGGCTCCAGCTGCTGGTGGCGCGCGATGGCGCGGCGTTGCGCGCGCGTGGGCACGAACTCGGGGACCACCACGCGAACCGGCAGGCACGCATGGCAGTGATCGCAATAGGGGCGGTACGTGAACGCGCCGCTGCGGCGGAAGCCCGCCGAGACGAGCGCGCTGTAGGTCTCCGTGTCGATGAGATAGCTCGGCGTGGCGACCTGCGAGCGAGCCAGCTTGCCCGGCAGGTAGCTGCACGGGTAGGGCGCGGTCGCATAGAACTGCAGGTTCGCGATCGGGAGGTCGTTGAGCTTCGCCATTTCCCTAGATGGGGGTCCATTTCGAACCGGACAGGGGATATTGTATCGACTCCCGCACCCGTTGCGCGAATTCGGCCCTCGGGATTTCCCGGGCGCCCAGCGAGGCGAGGTGCGAGGTCGCCTGCTGGCAGTCGATCAGCCGGAATCCCTCGGCGCTGAGCCGCTCCACCAGCTTCACCAGCGCGACCTTCGACGCGTCGTGGGCGCGCGTGAACATCGACTCCCCGAAGAACACCTTTCCGAGCGCCATCCCGTAGAGGCCGCCCACGAGCTCGCCATCGCGCCAGGATTCGACCGAGTGCACGAATCCCCGCTCGTGGAGGGTCTTGTACGCGGCGATCATCTCCGGGACGATCCAGGTGCCCGCCCGGCCGTCCCGCGGCGCCGCGCATTGCTCGATCACGTCGCCGAAGGCCGTGTCGAAGCGCGTCTCGAAGGTGCCGCGGGCGAGTGTTTTCTTCAGCGAGTGCGAGATCCGCAGCTCGTCCGGGAAGAGGACCATGCGCGGATCGGGCGACCACCAGAGGATCGGGTCGCCTTCCGAGTACCAGGGAAAGATGCCCTGGCTGTACGCGCTCACGAGGCGATCCGGCGAAAGGTCGCCTCCGGCGCAGAGCAGGCCGTTGGGCGCATCGAGGGCTTTTGTGATCGGCGGGAACGGCGCGTTTCCGCGAATCCAGGGAATCATTTCCCGTGGATTGTAAGGCGGTTCAGGACTCGGGCAGGCTCTTGTACGCGCTTTCCAGCTTCGACACGAGATCCACCAATGCGGCGCGGAACTCCCTGTCGTCGCAGCCCATCAGCACCGCGTCGTCGAGGGCATCCTGGCAGCTCGCGCGGATCTCCTCGAGATTCTCGCGCAGCACCTTGAGCTTCTCCACGCAACTGATGACCTCGCCGGTGGGCGAATGCCAGCGGGGCGTGTCCTGCGCCATCACCTCGTCCAGGGAAGGCCCGCTGCGCGCCAGCCGTCGCCGGCCGCGGGATGCCCCTCGAACCCTTCGAGGATGTTGTAGGCCTTCTTGAACCCCGCGGATGCCGCGACGAGGGCCGCGTAGTGGGAGCGCACGCCGCTGCGGCAGAGGAACAGCAAGGGCTGCGTCGTGTCGAACGCTTCGCGCAGGTACTTCAGGAACTCGTGGACCTCATCGGCGCCGCCGTCGCGCGGCCACACGATAAGGGGCGGGCCTTCGACGTGGCCCACGTCGCGCCATTCCGCCTGGGTGCGAACGTCCACGATCTGCGCCGCGCCCGCCTCCGACAGCCGGTAGGCCTCTGCGGGCGTCACCGCGCCCGCGTACTGCACGCCCAGCCGATGGCCGCGATGGGCCGCGCGCTCGAAGATCTCCGCCGGCGCTTCCAGTTGGTCCTCGTCGATTTCCCTTGCGCTCACCAGTAGTTCTCCACCGCGAGTTGTCCCGGATCGCCGCGCCGCGACATGCGAAACCCGCGATCCACCAGGAGCTTGCGGGAGTCTTCCACCATCTCCGGGTTTCCGCAAAGCATGATGCGCGAGCGGTCGTGGTCGAGCTTCAGGCCGATGTTCCTTTCGAGGACGCCGCTTGCGAGAAGCTTGGTCACGCGATCGCGGAACGCGTCCGGCACGGGCTCGCGCGTCACGATGCGCGCATAGCGAAGCTTGTGCGCGAAGTCGGCGTAGTACTCGCTCTTCTCGAATCCGCGGATCAAGTCCTCGTAGGCGAGCTCGGGCTGCGTGCGCACGCTCTGCACGAGAACGAGGTTCTCGTAGCTCTCCCACGTCGCGAAGTCGTGCAGGATCGAAAGGAAGGGCGCGAGCCCCGTGCCCGTCGCGAGCATCCAGAGGTCCTTGCCGGCTTCGAAGCGGTCGGTCGTGAGGAAGCCGTAGCTGCGGCGCTCGACGAAGATCTCGTCGCCTTCCCTGAGCTTCGAAAGCCGGCTCGTGAACGCGCCCCCGGGGACGACGACGGAGAAGAACTCCAGGTGCTCGTCATGGGCGGCGGATGCGATGGAGTAGGCGCGCCAGACGATGGAGCCCTCGGCCGCGCCGCGAACCCCCAGCCGCGCGAATTGCCCCGGCACGAAGCGGTAGCCGCGGTCGCGCGTGGTGCGGAACGAGAAGAGGCTGCCGGTCCAGGGACGAACGTCGGTGATTGTCTCGGTGGTGTACTTGTCGTTGGTGCTCATGCAATGAAAACGTGGGGGCGCCGGATGGCGGATTCAATCGCGCCGGCCTCGCGGAAGACTTCACCGACGCACATGACGACTGGACCTTCCGCCCGGGGCAATGGTTCCCGCGCGAGATCGGCGAGCGTCGTGAAGAGGCGCCTTTCCCCGGCGAGTGTCGCGCTTTCGACGAGCGCCACGGGCGTCGAGGCGGGCTTGCCCGCGGCGATCAGGGAGCTCGAAATGGATTGCGCGGCGCCGGCGGCCATGTAGAGGGCCACGCTGTCCGCCTCGATCGCAGCGGGCAGCCACTCGGATTCGCTCTCGCCGTGGCCGACGCGCGGCGTGACGAATGCGACGGTGCGCGCGATGCCGCGGCGCGTGAGCGACGTCTTCAGGCTCGCAGCGGCGGCGAGGGCGGCGGTGATGCCGGGAACGACTTCCACTTCGATTCCCGCGGCGTGGAGCGCGTCGATCTCTTCCTGGGCGCGGCCGAAGATCATCGGGTCCCCGCCCTTGAGCCGCACGACCGTCTCGTGCGTGCGCGCCGCCTCGATCAACGCGCGGATGATGAAGCGCTGCTCCGTGGAGACCTTTCCATGGCGCTTGCCCACGTCCATCTTGCGCGCCTTCCTCGCGATCGCGAGCGTGTCGGGGTGCACCAGCGCGTCGTAGAGCACCATGTCGGCCGCTTCGAGCAGGCGCGCGGCGCGAAGCGTGAGCAGGTCCGGCGCTCCCGGTCCCGCACCCACGAGATACACCTTACCCACGATGGATCTGCGAGATCATGCCCGCGGCCACGGTCTGGTGGGTCGCCTCGTCCACGAGGATGAAGCTGCCGGTGGCGCGGTTGTCGGCATAGCGGTCCGCGGCGATGGCGCGCGCCACGGCGATCCTCGCGGTGCCGATGTCGTTGAAGGCGAGCGTCGCGGCGCCTGCGTCGGGGAGCAGCGTCTCGAGGTCCAGGCGCGAATGCAGCTGCTCCACGCCTGCGCGGACGCTGCGGGTGCCGTGCTTCAACCAATAGCGGCGGCCCGGCGCGAGCGGATCGCGATCGAGCCACGTGAGCCGGGCGTCGAAGCGGCGTGCCGCGGCGGGCGCGTCCTTCACGTGGGAGAGCACGTCGCCGCGGGCGATGTCGACCTGGCGGTCCAGCACGACGGTGATCGATTGTCCCGCGCCCGCGCTCTCGAGCGTCCCGTCGAGCGTGACGATCTCCGCCACGCACGCCTCGTGGCCTTCGGGAGAGGCGAGCACGGTGTCTCCCGCGGCCAGCGCGCCGGATTCGATTCGGCCAAGGTAGCCGCGATGCTCGCCGCGCGTGCCGAAGCGGGCGCGTGAGACGAGCTGCACGGGAAGCCGCAGGTGCGGCGACGCGCGCGCCGTCTCCGCGCCCTCGAGCACGTCGAGGAGCGTGGGGCCCTCGTACCAATCGAGATGCTCGCCGCGGCGCACCACCATGTCGCCTTCGAGGGCGGACATCGGGATCAGCGCCGTGCCCTCGAGGCCCAGCGATTGCGCGATGCCCGCGAAATCGGCGCCGATCTCTTCGTATACGGCGCGGTCCCAGCCCACCTGGTCCATCTTGTTCACGGCGACCACGACGCGCGGAATGCCGAGCAGCGCCGCCACCGCGGCATGCCGCCGCGTCTGGCGCGAGATGCCGCGCGTGGCGTCCACGAGTATCACCGAGAGGTCGGACGTGCTCGAGCCCGTGACCATGTTGCGCGTGTACTGCTCGTGGCCGGGGTTGTCCGCGATGATGAAGCGGCGGCGCGGCGTGGCGAAGTACCGGTAGGCAACGTCGATTGTGATGCCCTGCTCGCGCTCGATGGTGAGCCCGTCGGTGAAGAGCGCGAGGTCGAGTCCCTGTGCGCCGCGCCTGGCGCTCGTGCGGGCCACCGCCGCGAGCTGGTCTTCGAGCAGCCCCTTGGCGTCGAGGAGGAGCCGGCCGATTAGCGTGCTCTTGCCATCGTCGACCGAGCCCGCGGTGGTGAAACGCAATGTGCCCGAAGCCATCTCCGTCCCCATCAAAAATAACCTTCGCGCTTGCGTAGCTCCATCGACGCATCCGACGTCTGGTCGTCCATGCGCGTGGCGCCGCGTTCGGTGACGGTCGTGGTCGCCGTCTCCGCGATGATCCTGTCCACCGTATCCGCATCCGAAGCCACCGGGCACGTGCAGGTGATGTCGCCCACGGTGCGGAAGCGGACGCGGCGGGTGACGACCGCTTCGCCTTCGCGCGGCGGCGTGAGCTCC
>DATJVS010000218.1:0-16013 GCA_035501715.1 Usitatibacter sp. | reverse complement strand
GTGTTCCTCGAGGACCGTACGGTGGACGTGCACATCCGGCGATTGCGCGAAGCGCTCTCGCCCAGCGGCCACGACCGGCTCGTCGAGACGGTGCGCGGCGCGGGATACCGCTTCCGCTCGAGCGACTGAAATGCTGGCGATTGCCGCTAGTGCCCTGGCCGCGGCCGCGGTCGGTTGGATCGCGGGCGTCGAGTACGGCCTCGCCACCTTCTCCGTCCTGCTGCTGATCCTGCTCCTCGCCGAATCGCGGCGCCTTCACGAGCTCGCGTACTGGCTGGAGCATGGCGAGGCGCCCGAGCCGCCGCGGGCTCGCGGCGCCTGGGACCGGCTGCACGCGCTCCTGCACCGCACGCGGCGCGAATCCGCGCGCCGGGAAGCCGAGCTCGTGGACATGCTAAAGCGCTGGCGCGAGGCGGCGCGGGCCCTTCCCGACGGCGTGGTGATCCTCGACGAGGATCGCATCGCGTGGTGCAACGACACGGCGAGGCTGCACCTGGAGATCGACCCGGTGCGCGATGCCGGCATGCCCATCACGCACCTCGTGCGCATCCCCGAGTTCCTCGAGTACCTCGAGGGCAACGACTACGCCAAGCCGATCCAGGTCACGGCGCCGCACTCGGCCGACCGGGTGCTGTCCATGCAGGTGGTGACCTACGGCGAGAACCAGCGCCTCGTGCTCTCGCGCGACGTCACGCAGTTCCGGCAGCTGGAGCGGGTGCGCCGCGAGTTCGTCGCCAACGTCTCGCACGAGCTGCGCACGCCGCTCACGGTGGTGGCGGGGTTCCTGGAGACGCTTCGCGACGAGACCGACCGCGACGCCGCGCGCCGCTACATCGACCTCATGGCCGAGCAGTCGGCGCGGATGCTGCGCCTGGTCGAGGACCTGCTCACGCTCTCGGCGCTCGAGTCGTCGCCGCCGCCGCCGATGGAAGAGCCCATCGAGATGCGCAAGCTACTCGATCGGCTGGGCGCGGAGGCGCGCGCCCTTTCCAACGGGCGGCACAGGATCGAGGTGGAGGGCGAGGAGGGCATCGACCTGCTGGGCAGCGAGAAGGAGCTTTCCAGCGCGTTCGGCAACCTCGTCTCCAACGCGATCCGCTATACGCCGGCCTCCGGCGTCGTGCGGCTTCGCTGGCATCGCACCGACGAGGGCGCCACGTTCGACGTGGAAGACACCGGCATCGGCATCGCGCCCGAGCACATCCCGCGCCTCACGGAGCGCTTCTACCGCGTGGACCGCGGCCGCTCGCGCGAGAGCGGCGGCACGGGCCTGGGCCTCGCCATCGTGAAGCACGCGCTCTCGCGCCACGGCGCCTCGCTCGACATCGCGAGCACGCCCGGCGAGGGCAGCCGCTTCAGCGCCCGCTTCGCGGGCCCGCGCGTACGAAACCGGGGTCAGACCCCGGTTTCCGCCTGACGTCAAAGCGTCACACGCTTGCCCCAACATTCACCTCGCGATCCTTAAGCGGAAAACAGCTGCAGCTTTCCCCCCGAGGTTGCTCCTCCCCTTGCTCCGCCGGTGCCGCCAAGCCCGGCGGATTTTTCTTTCTGAACTCGGCCGCGCGCGCGCGGTCACAACCCGCGACACGCAGGATTGTCACGCGTTGCCGGTAGCCTTCAGCGAATGAGAGTTCACGACCTTCCGCCCGGCTTCGACGATCCCGTCGACGCGCTCCTCGGGTTCCATCGGCGCATCGAACGGCAGCTCGCGGCCCTTTGCGCCCTTCCCCTGGCGATCGAAGCGCGCGGGCTCGACGCGGAAGGCAGCGCCGTGGCCGGCGCGTCGATCGATTTCTTCTCCCACTCGCTCACGCTGCATCATGCCGACGAGGAAGACCTCCTGCCGCTGCTCGAGAGCCGCCTGCACGACGACGAGCGCGACGCGGTGCATACGCTTCGCACGCGGCTCGAAGGCGAGCACCGCGAGCTGGAGCGCATCTGGCGCGCGCTTCGCCGCCCGCTCGAAGGCATCGCCGAGGGCCTGAGCCGCGGGCTTCCGGGCGACCTGCTGCGCTACTACCGCTCGCTCCAGGACACGCACATCAGCGTCGAGGAAGCCGGCATCCACGGCCGCGCCGTACGTTGCCTGCTGCCCGCCGACCGCGCGGCCCTGGGCCGCGGCATGGTCGCGCGCCGCACCCGCAAGCTTCGCTTCTAGCTTGTCCCGAATTCGTCACGCCAATGTCACGGCGGTGACTTGGCGAGGCGGGACAATCGCTTGCCGATGGATACTGCGATTTCACATGAGGACGACGCGGCGCCCACCCTTCGCTACCGTTCGATCTTCATCTCGGACATCCACCTGGGAACACCGGGTTGCCAGGCGGGACACCTCCTCGATTTCCTGAGGCACACGGACAGCAAGTACCTGTATCTCGTCGGCGACATCATCGACGGCTGGCAGTTGAGGCGCGGCTGGTTCTGGCACCAGAGCCACAACGACGTGATCCAGAAGGTGCTGCGCAAGGCGCGCAAGGGAACGCAGGTCACCTATATCGCGGGCAACCACGACGAGGCGGCGCGCCAGTTCCTGGGGCTTGCCTTCGGCGGCATCGAGATCCGCGACGAGGCCGAGCACCGCACCGCCGACGGCCGCCGGTTCCTCGTGATCCATGGCGACCTCTTCGACGCGGTGGTGCAGGGCGCGAAGTGGCTCGCGTACCTGGGCGACCAGGCGTACGTGGTCACCCTCAAGCTCAATCGCTGGTTCAACCACATCCGCGCGACGATCGGCCTGCCCTACTGGTCGCTCGCGCAGTTCCTCAAGCAGCGCGTGAAGAACGCGGTGAGCTACATCAACCATTTCGAGGACGCGCTCGCCCACGAGGCGCGCAAGCGCGGCTACCAGGGCGTGGTCTGCGGCCACATCCACAAGGCGGAGATCCGCGACATCGGCGGGATCCTCTACTGCAACGACGGCGACTGGGTGGAGAGCCTCACCGCGCTCGTGGAGCTGGAAGACGGCGAGCTGAAGATCATCGACTGGAAAGCGATCGAGGCGCTGCGGGAGAACGCAGTCAACGAGGGGGCCGTGCATGGAAAGCGAGCGGAAATTGCGCATCCTGCTGGTGACTGACGCCTGGTCGCCGCAGATCAACGGCGTCGTGGTGACGCTGGGAAACACGGTCCGGTGGCTGCAGCGCTGGGGGCACGAGGTGCAGGTGCTCTCGCCCGAAGGCTTCAGGACCTTCCCGATGCCCACCTATCCCGAGATCCCGCTCGCGATCCTGCCCGGCGCCAAGGTGGCGAGGCGCATCCGCGAACTCGATCCCGATGCGATCCACATCGCGACGGAAGGCCCCCTGGGAAACGCCGCGCGCGCACACTGCGTGAAGCACCGCATGAATTTCACGACCGCGTACCACACGTGCTTCCCGGAATACGTGAAGCCGCGTTTCGGCATCCCGCTCGGCGTCACCTACGCGTGGCTGCGGCGCTTCCACTCGCGCTCCTCGGCGATCCTCGTGGCGACTCCGGCGATCAAGGAGCTGCTCCAGTCGCGGGGCTTCCGCAACATCGCCGACTGGTCGCGCGGCGTGGACACGGAGCTTTTCAAGCCGGGGGCCGATCGCTTCGTGGAGCTGCCGCGTCCCGTGTTCCTCTTCGTGGGGCGCATCGCGGTGGAGAAGAACCTGCCGGGCTTTCTCGGCCTCGACCTGCCCGGCACCAAGGTGGTGGTGGGCGACGGCCCCGCGCGAAAGCAGCTCGAGGAGCGATTCCCCGAGGCGGTCTTCGTGGGCGCGAAGAAGGGTGCCGAGCTCGCCTCCTACTTCCAGCGCGCCGACGTGTTCGTCTTCCCCAGCCGCACCGATACCTTCGGCCTCGTGCTGCTGGAAGCCATGGCGTGCGGCACGCCCGTGGCGGCGTTCCCGGTGCGTGGTCCCATCGACGTGATCAAGGACCCGGCGGCGGGCGTGCTCGACGAGGACCTGGGCGCGGCCGCGCTGGCCGCGCTGCGCCTCGACCGGGACAAGGTCGCGAAGTACGCGCGCCAGTACTCGTGGGAGAACTGCACGCGCCAATTCCTTTCCAGCCTCGTCCCGGCCCGTGCCGTGGAGGGAACCCTTGCACAAGCCGCCTGAGGCGCCCGCGCAGGGCGCCGTAGAAGCGCCGCTCGAGGAAAGTCCCTTCAAGGGCAAGACCGGGCTCATCCGGATCGTCCACGCGCTCTTCAACTCGCTCGCGGGGCTGCAGGACGCGTGGACGCACGAAAGCGCCTTCCGCCAGGAGCTCCTGCTCGCGGCAGTACTCGTCCCCGTGGCCTGCCTCGTGCACGTGAGCCCGGTGGAACGAGCGCTGCTCATCGGCTCGGTGCTCCTCGTGATGATCGTGGAGCTGCTCAATACGAGCGTCGAGGCGGCGATCGACCGCATCTCCTTCGACCACCACTCGCTTTCCAAGCGCGCCAAGGACATCGGCAGCGCGGCGGTGTTCGTGGCGCTGGTGCTCCTCGCCGTCGTCTGGGCGCTCATCCTGCCGCCGGCGCTGTCGCCCGGCTGATCCGGCGAAAGACAAATCGTTACCGAAGGCGCGGCGCCGGCGTTGACCCCGGGCGGCGCGGCAACGACAATGGGGGCTCGGGCTTCGCGCGCTCAGATCCCTGTCATGAGCTATCACCTCGTCATCGAGGAGCATCCGAAGTATCTGCACGCCGCCGCTTCCGGCAAGAACTCGGCGGAGAACGTGCTTCGCTTCCTGAGGGAAAGCTACGAGGCGTGCATGAAGCACAGGGCCTCGGCGGTGCTGCTCGAGATGCAGTTCGAGGGGCCCGCGCTCGACACCGGCAGCATCTACAGCGTGATCGCGCAGCGCAGCGAGACCGGCAAGCAGATGCGCAAGATCGCCTATGTCGCGCGGCCCGACCGAGAGATCGCCAAGGCCAAGTTCGCCGAGACCGTCGCGATCAACCGCGGCGTGAACGTGCGGCTCTTCGCCGACGTGGCCGCCGCGAGGAAGTGGCTCGAGGAGTGACTAGCCGAAACGGCCCGTGATGTAGTCTTCCGTCTGCTGCTTGCCGGGCTTCAGGAAGATCTGGTTCGTCTCGCCGAACTCGATCAGCTCGCCCAGGTACATGTAGGCCGTGAGGTCCGACACGCGCGCTGCCTGCTGCATGTTGTGGGTGACGATCACCACCGTGTAGTCGGCCTTGAGCTCGGCGATGAGCTCCTCCACCTTCGCGGTGGAGATGGGGTCGAGCGCCGAGCACGGCTCGTCCAGCAGCAGCACTTCGGGCTTCACGGCGATGCCGCGCGCGATGCACAGGCGCTGCTGCTGGCCGCCCGAGAGGCTGTGGCCGCTTTGCTTCAACTTGTCCTTCACTTCCTTCCACAGAGCCGCCTTCGTGAGCGCCCATTCGACGCGCTCGTCCATGCGGGCACGCGACAGATCCTCGAAAAGGCGCACGCCGAAGGCGATGTTGTCGTAGATCGACATCGGGAAGGGCGTGGGCTTCTGGAACACCATGCCGACGTTGGCGCGGATGAGCGACACGTCGCGGCGCGAGGTGAGGATGTTCTCGCCGCCCATGAGCACCTCGCCCTCGGCGCGCTGCTCGGGGTAGAGCTCGAACATGCGGTTGAAGGTGCGAAGCAGCGTCGATTTTCCGCAGCCCGACGGGCCGATGAACGCCGTCACGCGTTTTTCCGGGATCTCCATGTTCACGCGCTTGATGGCGTGGAAGGAGCCGTAGTAGAAGTTCAGGTCCCGCACCTGGAGCTTGGGCGCCGGCGGCGGCTGCACCGCCTTGTCGGGAACGGCTTGCATCACGGAGGCCATCGCTATTTCCTCGAGAACAGGGAGCGCGCGGCGATGTTGATGCCGAGCACGAAGAGCGTGATGAGCGTGGCGCCGCCCCACGCGAGGCGGTGCCAATCCTCGTACGGGCTCATCGCGAACTGGAAGATCACCACGGGGAGGTTCGCCATCGGCTTGTTCATGTCCGCCGACCAGAACTGGTTGTTCAACGCCGTGAAGAGCAACGGCGCCGTCTCGCCCGCCACGCGCGCGATCGCGAGGAGCACGCCGGTCACGATGCCCGCCCGCGCCGCGCGGTAGCACACCATCGTGATCACCTTCCACGCGGGAGCGCCCAGCGCCGCGGCCGCCTCGCGCAGGCTGTTGGGCACGAGCTTGAGCATGTCGTCGGTGGTGCGCACGACCACCGGGACCACGATGATGGCGAGCGCCAGCGCGCCCGCCCAGCCCGAGAAGTGCTTCAGCTGCGCCACGTAGATCGAGTACACGAACAGGCCGATCACGATGGACGGGGCCGAGAGCAGCACGTCGTTGATGAAGCGCGTCGCGGGGGCGAGCCAGCCGCGCTGGCCGTATTCGGCGAGGTACGTGCCCGCGAGGATGCCCACGGGCGTGCCGATGAGGGTTCCCACGCCCGCCATCATCACGCTGCCGAAAAGCGCGTTGGCGAGGCCGCCGTCGCTGCCCGGCGGAGGCGTCATCTGCAGGAAGAGCGACGGGCGAAGCGCGTTGGCGCCCTCGTAGAGCAGCACCGCGAGGATCCAGAAGAGCCAGAAGAGGCCGAAGGCCAGGGCCGCCGTGGAGATCCCCATCATCACCGCGTTCATGCGGCGACGGCGGCGGAAGAAGGGATTGGACTCCGACAGGTTCATGTGCGCTCGCCCTCGCCCTTGGCGAGCTGCATGAGCAGCAGCTTGGAGAGCGCCAGCACGATTGTGGTGATGAGGAAGAGGATGAGGCCCAGCTCCACCAGCGCCGAGGTGTAGAGGTCGCCCACGGCCTCGGTGAATTCGTTGGCGAGGGCGGAGGCGATCGAGTTGCCCGGCGCGAAGAGCGAGGCCGAGAGCTGGTGCGCGTTGCCGATCACGAAGGTGACCGCCATGGTCTCGCCCAGCGCGCGGCCCAGCCCCAGCATGATGCCGCCGATCACGCCCACCTTGGTGTAGGGCAGCACCACGCGCCAGACGACTTCCCACGTGGTCGAGCCCAGCCCATAGGCCGATTCCTTGAGCATCGGCGGCACCAGCTCGAAGACGTCGCGCATCACCGCCGTGATGAACGGGATCACCATCACCGCGAGGATGATGCCCGCGGCGAGCATGCCGATGCCCATGGGAGGCCCGGAGAAGAACACCTTCAGGAACGGGACGTTGCCCAGGGTCTTCGCCATGATCGGCTGCGCGTACTCCTGGAAGAGCGGCGCGAAGATGAAAAGGCCCCACATGCCGTAGATGATGCTGGGCACGGCGGCCAGCATCTCGATGGCGGTGCCCAGCGGCCGGCGCAGCCACGGCGGCGAGAGCTCCGTGAGGAATAGCGCGATGCCGAAGCTCACCGGGATCGCAATGCCGAGCGCGATCCCGGAGGTCACGAGGGTCCCGAAGATCGGGACCAGGGCGCCGAAGTCTTCCTTGACCGGGTCCCAGTTCTCGTTGAAAAGGAACCGCACCCCGTACTTCTCGAGGGATGCGGTGCTGCCGATCACCAGCGATACGAGGATCGCGGCGAGCAGGCTGAAGACGAGGAACGCGAAGAACCGGGTGAGGTTCTTGAATATCGCGTCCATGAGCGCGTTGTTGCGTAGCATCGGCGGCCGCTTGTTGTTTGCGACATCGACCGCCGGGGCCTGCGCGATCGGCAGGCCCCTATTATCCAACGCGACGCTCATTCGCGTGAATCCGCTCTAATGCACCGGCTCAGTACACCGACTTGCCGGACGCGTCCTTGATGTTCGCTTTCCACGACGTCTCGATCTGCTTCACCACGGAGTCGGGCAGCGGCACGTAGTCGAGGCTCATGGCGAGCTTGTCGCCGTCCTTGTAGGCCCAGGCGAAGAACTTGAGCACTTCCTTGGCGGTGTCGGGCTTCTCCTGCGTCTTGTGCATCAGGATGAACGTCGCGCCGCTGATGGGCCACGCGTCCTTGCCCGGCTGGTCCGTGAGGATGAGGTAGAAGCCCGGGGCCTTGCTCCAGTCGGCGCCCGCGGCGGCCGCCTTGAACGTCTCGGCGTTGGCGTCGACGTAGTGGCCGTCCTTGTTCTGCATCGCGACCGCGGTCATCTTGTTCTGCAGCGCATAGGCGTACTCGACGTAGCCGATGGCACCGGCGATCTTCTGCGAGTACGAGGCGACTCCTTCGTTGCCCTTGCCGCCCACGCCCACCGGCCAGTTGACCGACGTGCCCTCGCCCACTTTCTCCTTCCACTCGGGATTCACCTTCGACAGGTAGTTCGACCAGATGAAGGTCGTGCCCGAACCGTCGGAGCGGTGGACCACGGTGATGGCTTCGTCGGGAAGCTTCACGCCCTTGTTGAGCGCGGCGATCTCGGCGTCGTTCCACTTGGTCACCTTGCCGAGGTAGATGTCGCCCAGGACCTTGCCCGTGAGCTTGATCTCGCCGTTCTTGATGCCGGGCAGGTTCACCACCGGCACCGCGCCGCCGATCACGGTCGGGAATTGGGTGAGGCCGCCCTTGTCGAGCTCCTCGGGCTTCAGCGGCATGTCGGAGGCGCCGAAGTCCACGGTCTTGGCGTTGATCTGCTTGATGCCGCCGCCGGAGCCGATGGATTGATAGTTGAGGCCCGTGCCGGTCTTGGTCTTGTAGGCGTCGGCCCACTTCGCATAGATCGGATACGGGAACGTGGCGCCTGCGCCGGTGATGTCGGTGGCGAAAGCGGAAATCGTGGTGAGCGCGGATACGGCAAGCGCGGCGACTGAAACGCGGGAAATGCGCATGGATGGACCCTCCTCTTTGAATCCAAAGGACTATACGGAGGGCGTATGACAGTCCCGTGACAGCCGTCAGGCGCTGTGTGACGGCCGTGCCGCAAGGGCGAAGCAAGCCAGGCCGCCGATCACCGCGAGTGCCAGCAGGATCATGGCGGACGGTTGCGTGAGCCCCAGCGCGAGTCCCATCGAATAGCTCCCCGGTGCGAGGGCGCGGGCGAAGAGCGAGGCGCGGGACAGGTGCCCCAGCAGCTCGCCCAGGCCGCGGCCCCCGAAGAGCTCGGCAGGCGCGGCGCCGCGCACGATGGTGAAGATGCCGTTGCCGCAGCCGAACGCGGCCACGAAGAAGATCGCGAGCGCCGTGTGGCCCGTCGCCAAGGCGAGCGTGAACGCCGAGATCGCGATGAGCCCGTACGAGATGATCCCCACGGTGGTCGAGCGCACCCGCGTGAGGAAGGCCATTTCCAGGATGCGACCCGCGACCTGCATGGGCCCCAGCAACATCGCCGCGGCGACCGCCTGCGCGGTGGTGAGGCCCGCGGTCGTGAGCAGCCCGACCATGTGCACCGCGACCACGCCCACGACGAAGCTCGCGATGGCGAAGCTCGCGTTGAGCCACGCGAGGCGCGCATCGCCGAAGGCGGGCGAGCGTTCGGCGGCGCGCGAGGCCGCCGCATCGGAGGGTCCGCGCGCGAATCGCGGGATGAGGGCCGCGTGCACGGGCAGGCATATGAGGAGGTGGAGCGCGGCGTACACGGCGAGCGAGACGCGCCATCCCCAGGCCTCGACGAGCACGTGCGAGATGGGCCAGAACACGGTGGAGGCGAACCCGCCCAGCAGCGTGAGCACCGTCACCATGCGGCGATAGCGATCGCCCGCGTGCTGCGAGAGCGTGGCGAACGCCGGATCGTAGAGCGTCATCGACATCGCGGCGCCCGCGATGAGCCATCCGGCGACGAACACCTCGCGGCGGGTCGCCGCGGCGAGCACCATCATCGAGATCGCGCCCACGATCGAGCCCGCGGACATCACCGCCCGCCCGCCCTTCCTGTCGATCATGCGGCCGGCGAGGGGAGCGAGCGCGCCGGAGACCACGAGCCCCGCGGTGAACGCCCCGAACAGCAGCACCTCGGACACGCCCAGCTCCTCGCGCATGGCGGGGCCGAGCACGCTGATCGAGTAGTAGAGCGTCCCCCAGGAAATGATCTGCGCGACGCCCAGGGCCGCGACGAGCCCCGTCAAGCCGGGCATCTACGGCGAGGCGAGCGCGTTGGTGAAGTCTCCGGCGTTGCGGCGCGCTCCGGGCAGGGGCTCGAGGCCGAAGCGGCGCGTGATGAACTTGATGATGGAGGTCGTATCGTAGGACGTGTGATCGACGAATCCCCGCTTGGCGTAGGGCGAGACGATGATCGCCGGCACGCGCGTGCCCGGTCCCCAGCGGTCGCCCCAGCCCTCGCCCGAGGGCGGGGCCACGTGGTCCCAGTAGCCGCCGTTCTCGTCGTAGGTGACGATCACCAGCATGTGCGGCCACTGCGGGCTCTTCTGCAGCTCGTGCAGCAGCTCGTCGATGTGGATGTCGCCGCTCATGATGTCGGTATAGCTCGGGTGCTGCGTGAGGCGGCCCGGCGGCTTGTAGAACGCGACTTGCGGGAGAGTGCCGCTCGCGATGGCCTTCACGAAATCGTCGCCGTCCTTCAGGTGCTCGGCGCGGTCCGGCGTTCCGGGCGCGAAGCGCGCGTAGTAGTTGAACGGCTGGTGATGGGGCTGGAAGTTCGGGCTGTCGGGGCCGCGCGTGTAGATCACGGATCGCTTCTCGCCCGGCGGGCGGCGCCCGTCCGCGAGCGCGCGGTTCCACGCTCCGCCATACCAGGCCCACCTGATGCCCTTCTCAGAGAGCGTGTCGCCGACTGTCTTCTGCGTCTGCGGCGGCACGACGTGCTTGGCCGGATCCGCGAAATCGGGATTGCCGCCCGGTGCTGGCGGCACGCCGCTCGGCTCGTATGGCGGCTGCGACGTGTTCACCGCGTAGCCGTCGGGCGTGACCTGCCCGTCGTAGAGCTTCGCCGGGCCGTCCATCGCCGACGCGGGCGAGTCGGGCTTGCGCTTCAGGTGGCCGTGCTCGTCGACCTGCGCGCGGATCGCGGCCGGCGCGTCGCTCCATACCGGCGTGCATGCGCAGATGAGCCACTGGTGGTTCAGGAACGATCCGCCGAAGGCGCCCATGAAGTAGTTGTCGGCGAGGGTGTAGTCCTTCGCCCACTGCCACACCTTCTGCTGCGAGCCGTCGTAGTAGCCCATCACCCAGCCGCCCACGTTGGTCATCGCGGCGAACTTGTCGTTCCTGCCGCCGTCGATCTGCTCGATGTTCTGGTAGTAGAGGTGGATCGGGCCCGGCGTGAGCTGGTTGATGTGCACGTTCACGGGAGGCGCGTCGATGCGGAACGGCCCGTTGGGCAGGTTCGCGGGATACGCGGGATCGGGCTTGTCGCCCTTGAACACCGGCGGCAGGTGCGGCATCACGCTGCCGTCGTGGTCGCGCTGCTGCGTGGAGACGGCGCTCGCGTTCGCCACTCCGTTGGCGCCGGGAAACATTCCGTACATGTTGTCGAAGCTGTGGTTCTCGGCGTAGATCACGACCACGGTCTGGATCTCGTCGATCGGCGCCTTCTGCGCGAGCTGCTGCGTGGCGCACGCGGCGAGCAGCATCGCCGCGGCGGGGACTAGAATCCTCGTTCTCACGTCTCGTTCCTCCCGGTCTGGCGCAAGCCGGTAAGGGTACCCTATCGGTCATGGATCCATCCATTCCCCGCGCGATCGGCGACCCGCACGACCCCGACAGCGATCCCCTCGAGACGCGCGAGTGGATCGAGGCGCTCGACGCCCTGATCGAGGCCGAGGGGCCGGAGCGCGCGACATTCCTGCTGCGCCGCATGCTGCAGCACGCGCGCACGCGCCGCGTTCCGTTGCCGCAGGTGCTCGCCACGCCCTACGTGAACACGATCCCGCTCGCGGAGCAGCCGCCCTACCAGGGCAACCTCGACATCGAGGCGCGCATCTCGGCGCTGGTGCGCTGGAACGCGCTCGCGATGGTGGTGCGCGCCAACCGCGCGAGCGGCGAGCTGGGCGGCCACATCGCGAGCTACGCGTCGGCGGCGGACCTCTTCGAGGTGGGCTTCAATCATTTCTTCCATGCGGGAACGAATTCGGATCTCGTGTACTTCCAGCCGCACTCGGCGCCCGGCGTGTATGCGCGCGCCTTCCTCGAGGGCCGCCTCACCGAAGAGCAGCTCGACAACTATCGGCGCGAGACGGCAGGCAAGGGGCTTTCGTCGTATCCGCATCCGTGGCTCATGCCGACTTTCTGGCAGTTCCCCACGGGCTCCATGGGCATCGGGCCGCTCTTCGCGATCTACCAGGCGCGCTTCATGCGATACCTGCAGCATCGCGGAATCGCCGAGACCGCGTCGCGCAAGGTGTGGGCCTTCGTGGGCGACGGCGAGATGGACGAGCCCGAAGCGCTCGCGGGCCTTTCGGTCGCCGCGCGCGAGCGCCTCGACAACCTCGTGCTGGTGGTCAACTGCAACCTGCAGCGCCTCGACGGCCCCGTGCGCGGCAACGGCTCCATCATCCAGGAGCTGGAGGGCCTCTTCGCGGGCGCCGGCTGGAACGTGATCAAGTTGCTCTGGAGCGGTGACTGGGACCCGCTCTTCGCGCGCGATGAGCACCAGTGGCTGGAGAAGCGATTCCTCGAGACGGTGGACGGCGAGTTCCAGACCTACGCGGCCACCGACGGCGCGTTCAACCGCGAGCACTTCTTCAACAAGTATCCGGAGCTCCAGCAGCTCGTGGCGCACCTTTCGGACGACGACATCGACCGCCTGCGCCGCGGCGGGCACGACCCGGTGAAGATCTTCGCGGCGTACTGGCACGCGCAGAAGCACACGGGCCAGCCCACCGTGATCCTCGCCAAGACGAAGAAGGGCTACGGCATGGGAAGCGCCGGCCAGGGGCGGATGACCACGCACCAGCAGAAGAAGCTCGATTCCGGCGAGCTCCTCGCATTCCGCGACCGCTTCGCGCTCTCCATCACGGAGGCGCAATGCGAGGCTTGCGAGTTCGTGCGCCCGCCGCGCGAGGCGCCCGAGATGGCGTACCTGCATGCGCGCCGCGAGAAGCTGGGCGGATATCTGCCGGCGCGTTCCACGAAGGCGGCGTCGATCGCCATACCCGGGGCCGCCACGTTCGCGAAGTTCGCGCTCGAGGCCAACGGCAAGGAGATGTCCACCACGGTCGCGTACGTGCGCATGGTGGGGCAGCTGCTCAAGGACGCGGCGCTCGGCAAGCGCATCGTCCCGATCATCGCGGATGAGGCGCGCACTTTCGGCATGGCGGACCTCTTCCGCCAGATCGGCATCTACTCGCCCATCGGGCAGCTCTACCAGCCCGAGGACCGCGACAAGCTTTCGTACTACAAGGAAGCGACCGACGGGCAGATCCTCGAGGAAGGCATCAGCGAGGCGGGCGCGCTCGCCTCCTGGGTCGCCGCGGCGACCAGCTACTCGGCGCACGGCGAGCCGATGCTGCCGATGTACATCTACTACTCGATCTTCGGCTTCCAGCGCGTGGGCGACGAGATCTGGGCCGCGGCCGACTCGCGCTCGCGCGGCTTCCTGCTCGGCGCTACCGCCGGGCGCACGACG
Organism: Usitatibacter sp.; assembly: GCA_035501715.1. Classification (GTDB taxonomy): domain Bacteria; phylum Pseudomonadota; class Gammaproteobacteria; order Burkholderiales; family Usitatibacteraceae; genus Usitatibacter. The sequence continues at coordinate 2,614 of DATJVS010000218.1, read as the reverse complement.
CTGTCGGGCGAGGGCCTGCAGCACGAGGACGGCACGAGCCATCTCGTGGCCTCCACGATCCCCAACTGCCGCGCCTACGACCCGGCGTACGCCTACGAGCTCGCCGTGATCCTCGAAGACGGCATGCGCCGCATGCTCACGGAGCAGGAGGATGTCTTCTACTACGTGACCCTGATGAACGAGAACTACGCGATGCCCAGCATGCCCGAGGGATCGCGCGAGGGGATCCTGCGCGGCATGCACAAGACGCGCGGCGCGAGGACCGGGGCGCGAGTCCGCCTCCTGGGTGCAGGCACCATCCTCAACGAGGTGATGGCGGCGGCGGAGTTGCTGGAGAACGATTGGAATGTGGGTGCGGACGTCTTCTCCGTGACGAGCTTCACCGAGCTGCGCCGCGAGGCCATGGAAAGCTCTCGCGCCGCGCGCATGGGGCCTCGAGCTTCCACGTGCTGGATCGAAACGCAGCTGCCCGCCAATGGCGTCCCCGTCGTCGCCGCCTCCGATTACGTCTCGGCGCTCGCCGATCTCATCGGTCCCTGGATCGCCGATTCGTACACCACGCTCGGCACCGACGGCTTCGGGCGCAGCGACACGCGCGCGAACCTGCGGCGCTTCTTCGAGGTGGACCGATACGCAGTCACGCTGGCGGCGCTGGCGGCGATCGGCGATGCCCGCGTGCCCGAGGCGATGGCGCGCTACGGCATCGACGCGGCAACGGCGCCTTCGTGGACGCGATAGGACTTCGCTAGGACGCGCGGCTGCGGAGTCTTGTGAACGCTTCGTCCCAAGAGCCGTCCACCGCCTGGCGACAGACGCGAATTCCCGGGAACCAGGGAGAGTCGCCCTGGCACATCCATCGCCACTCATAGGGAAACGGCACGAGCACATCGGCAGCGCCACCGCAGGCCGCGCGCAGATGCACGCTGGTGCTGCTCACGCCGACATAGCTATCGAGGACAGAGAGCAGGGCGAGCAGATCCTCGAGGTCCTCGTTCCATGCGGACAGGTCGTGGACAGGCGCTCCCAGACAGGACGCGAGCGCCTCCGTCTCGCCGGCCCGCGGCTCGCGCTGGATCGAGATCCAGGTGCCGCCGATACCTCTCAATGCCCGGCCGAGGCCATCCAGCGGCACTTGCTTGAGGAGCGTTTCCGTCGGGCCCGACTTGGGCTGCCCCGCTCGCCACGCAAGGCCGAAGTACGGCGGTGGACCGAACGCGGCCAATACGGCGCGCGTGCGCTCCACCCGCGACGGCTCCGGGGTGAGCGCCAAGGGCGGGGGAGTCACGTTTCTTTCATCCGGGGCAAGCAGCAGCGGCAGGTCCGCTGCCAAGACCATCGGACGGCCTTCAGGGCTCAAGGCCTCGGTGTTCGCCCTGAAGCGGTCGAACAGGCCCGTTCGTGACAGCATGCCCTCCAGCCGCGCATCGCCGACGAAGTCGAGCACGACACCACGTTGGCGAAAGATCGGCGCGAAGCGCAGGAAGAAGATCACGTCGCCGAGTCCCTGCTCGGAGAGGACAAGCAGTCGAGATGCGGCCAACGGAATCTCTTCTGGGGCATAGGAGGGCTCGCCCATCTCCGCGCAGCGTGCTTCGAACTCGAGGCGGGGCGGCCGCCATCGATACTCGGCCCAGGCCTCGGCGAACTGCCCGGTGAGGAAGAGAGTGTGCGCCAGGTTGTGATGAGCCAGCGTGTAGTCGCTGCGTAGCGCGATCGCTTCCCGGTAGCCTGCGATTGCGGCATCCATGTTACCCAGCAGGTTGTGGTAGACGTGAGCGCGAGAGTAAGGCGCGGCCGCGTTGGTCGGATCCAGCGCCATCGCCTTTTCATAGCCTCGCAGGGCGGCCTCGGCATGGCCTTGCAGCTGCTCGAGGTTGGCCAGCGCAACGTAGGCGCTTCCCAGTTTCGGATCGAGCGCGATGGCGCGCAGGACGCTTGATCTGGCTGCTTCCCACGATCTGGCATTCTGCTCGACGAGACTCATGGCGATCCATCCCCGGGCATACTGCGGATCCGTGGTCACGGCGCGGCGCGCGGCAAATCGCGCCTCGCTGATTCTCCCCATCTCCGCAAGGCCCAGCGCGAGGTTGGACCAAGCCGCGCCATAGCGTGGATCGCCGGCGGCGGCGACCCGCGAATGGGCAGCGGCTCTTTCCCAGCGCCTCAGCTGCAGATTCGAGGTTCCAGCCAGGAAGTGCGCCCGGAGATTGGCCGGCTCTGCCCTGATGCGCTCCTCGAATATCATGAGCGCTTCGCCATGCCGTCCGGCCGCCTGCAGTTCCACGCCGCGGTCGAGCGCTGGATCGGCTGTATCAGGTGAGTTGGGATGGGTGTTCGACTGCACGAAGGCGGGTACGGTAAGCTGCCCAGCTGATTCTACTTGAACCGGGACATGAGCACTTTCGACGTCGACCGGGCGCGCCGGTTCGTCTTGGCACGCAATTGGCCCTCGGCCCTGGAAGCCGCCGCGCTTGCGGCCGAGAAATCTCCGGACGATGCGAGCGTGTGGTATTTCAAGGGAAGCGTGGAGATGGCCGCGAAGCGTCCGGGCGACGCGCTCGTGAGCGCTTTGCGCGCGACGTCGCTTGCGCCGCAAGACGCGAAGGCGTGGCTG
>DATJVS010000217.1:0-6292 GCA_035501715.1 Usitatibacter sp. | reverse complement strand
GCCTTCTCGAACGGCGCGTGCAGCTGCTCGGGCGAAAGCTCCTCGCCCTGCTCGAGGTAGAGCGCCATCAGGTCCTCGTCGACTTCCACCACCTGGTCCACGAGCGCCGAGTGCGCGGCCTTCACCGAGGAGAAATCCGCGTCGCCGTCGGGATTGAAGAAGCAATCGACCACGTCCTTGCGGCCGTGGGCGGGAAGGTTGATCGGGAGGCACTCCTTGCCGAAGACCTCCTGGATGCGCGCGAGAAGGCCTTCGAGGTCCACGTTCTCGGCGTCGATCTTGTTGATGAGGATCATGCGGTCGAGCCCGCGCCGGGAGGCCGCGCGCATCATGCGCGTCGTGTTGAGCTCGATGCCGTTCTGCGCGTTGATGACGATGACCGCGAGGTCCACGCCGGCGAGCGCCGCGATGGACTGCCCGGCGAAGTCGGGCATGCCGGGCGTGTCGATGAGGTGGACGTGGATTCCCTTGTAGGGAAAATTGACGATCGAGGAATTGAGCGAGTGGTGGTATGTCTTTTCGAGGGGATCGAAATCGCTGACCGTGGTTCCGCGCTCCGTGCTGCCCATCGCGCCGATCACTCCGGTCTTCCACAGCAGGGCCTCGGCCAGCGTCGTCTTGCCCGCCCCGCCGTGGCCCACTAGAGCCACGGTGTGGATGTTCTCGGTGGTGTACTTCGCCATGGCGACGACACTCCTCTCTGCTGCTTTGCAGCAAGCCGTTTCGCAAGGGATGTGAGCCTAGGTTACACCCGCGCCGGGGGCTACGCGGAAATCTCCAGCTGCACCGTCGCGCGGTCTCCGGCGAGCGCCTGCGCGATCCACAGATACGCGCGAATCGCCGAGCGCGCGTTCTCCACGGCCTCGACTTCGGAAGCGCCGCGCGCGATGCATCCGGGCAAATCGAGCACCTGCGCGAAGTAGCAACCCTTCGCGCGGTGGATCGCGACACGGAAGCGCGGACCATGCTCTGCCATCGAACGAACCCTACTCGCGCGGGCAGTGATCGGGCGGCGAAATCCCGTGAACGCTTTGGCGATTCTCGGGTGATTCGCGCGCGCCGTGTCCCTAGGATGCGTCTCACCGGCCGGGCGCGAAACCATCCCGCCGGATCCAAAGGCACCCGCTTCATGGGAGGAAGTCGTGAAGGAACTCAGCCTCGAGGAAGTGCTGCGCATCGCCGGCGGCGTTCCGGTGACTGCCGCGCTTGATGAGCTCACCTACCGCGCGCAGCAGCCCGCCGCGAGCGAAGCCGTCGATCCCGCGCAGCTGTTCCCCGCGGGCGTCCGCGACTCCGAGCCCCGCTGATCCCACGCGAGAGCGGCGCCGCGATTCCGGCCGCCCATCGCTTCGGGCCCGAGGCTGCTCCCGATGGCGATTCGTGAAATCCGCAGCCGAGGAAGTGAAGGAGAAATCGATGAAGGAAGTGGAGAAGAAGGACCTGCCGGACGTGACCGGCGGCAAGGCCAACGAGACGAGCATCGTGATCGTGACGCCCGTGCCGGGCGCGCCGAACTTCCCCGTGGGCACCGACGAGCCGTTCGATCCGCTCGGAGACTCGAAGCGCCACGTGGAGGTGTAGGAGCGATGCGCAGCCTTCATCGCAAGGGCGGCACGATGCTCACGGCCGATGAAGTGGCGGCGGCATCGCGCGGGGCGCAGGCGCACGAAGCGCCCGACTTCTCGCGCGAGATCGCCGACCGGGAGCTCGGCTACCCGCAGAACCCCGCAGGGCCGGTCACCGCCGCGTCCACGGGCACCCAGTTCAACCGCAAGTAGCAGCGAAGGAAGATCGACATGGAAGACAACAAACCCGTGAAGGCAGGCGAAGCGCTCACGCCGGAACAGGTCACGGACGTCGCGGGCGGGCAATCGGTCACCACGACCGTCAGCACGACCGGCATCGGAGTCACGGCCAACCAGCCAGGCACCGACGTCGGTACGGCGCTCACCAACATCTACGAAGGCTTCGTGGATGTCACGTCGCACATCATCGAGCGCGTCGTGAACTCCGTGAAGAACTGAACCGTCCGGGCCCCGGGCCAACCCGGGGCCACACCCCCATGAGACTTCACGAAATCCCCGGACGTCCCAAGGATGCGCTCCTCAACGGCGCCGTAAGGCCGTGGCACATCGTGTTCATAGTGGCCGTCGCGTTGGCGGTGAGTGCCGTCGCCGCATGGGAGGTCACGCGCAAGTACGAATCGCACCGCGGCGAGCTCTACATCGCGCTGTGCAGCGCGATGGCCGGCGCCATCTACCTCGCGTATGTCTTCGTCGTTCCCGAATTCCGCCGATCCCTTCCCGTCCTCTTCGCGCGCCCCATCGTCCGCCCGCATCCCGCGGACCTCGCATGGGCGTTCTTCGCGATGCTTTGCTGGGGATACGGGCTGTATCGGATCGCCTTCCTGTTCCCGCTCATGCAGGTCAAGCCCGAGCTCTCCCAGGTGATGGGATTCGGGGACGCCGGCGTGCCCATCGGGCCCGTCTACCTCGCGATCGGGTTCGCGGCGGTCGTCGTCGCACCGCTCGCCGAGGAGGTGATGTTCCGCGGATTCCTCATGAACCTGTGGATCGCCAAGTGGGGACTCTGGGCGGGCATCATCGCTTCGTCCGTCGTGTTCGGCCTCTTCCATCTCGAGCGCACCGTGTACGCCGCGGTGATGGGCATCGCGTTCGCCATGGTCTACCTGAAATACGACAGCCTCTGGCCGGGGATCGCATTGCACGCCGCATACAACCTGCTCACTTTCAACTGGCTGCTCGGGCAGGTCGTCACGATCAAATCGAGCGCGGCCATCCAGGACCTCGCCAGCTGGATCCCGGAGATGATCGTCGCGATGCTCTTCTTCCCCGTCGCCTACATCTTCTGGCGGCGCTTCCGGCCCGCGCGCTAGCGACGCATGCCCGGTTCGCTCTTCCGGCGCGAGTCGGAGCAGGCCCGTTCGACCCGCTGGCTGGGCAAAGTCGTCCTCATCAGGCCGGTGTCGTTCACGTTCATGACGGTATGGGCGCTCGCGTTCGCGGTCCTGCTGGTGGCGTTCTTCGTCTTCGGCGAATACACGCGCAAGGCGCGCGTGAGCGGCGTTCTCGCGCCGACCGAAGGTGTCGCGAAGGTCCTCGCGCCGCAGGCGGGCGTCGTCGAAGCGGTGCACGTGAAGGAAGGATCGCGCGTGCGCAAGGACGAGCCGATGATCGTGCTGGGCGACGGACGCGCCGCCCGTGGGAGCGTCGAGCTCGGCACGGCGGTGATCGAGCGGCTCGAGGAGCGCCGCCGCGCGCTGCTCGACCAGCGCGAGTACGCCATCGCCGCCATGCGTTCGGAACAGGCCTCGTACTCACGGCGCCTCGAGGGCATCGCCCGCGAGGTGAGCGGAATCGACAACGAGGTCGCGACGCAACGAGCGCGCTTCAGGATCGCGGCGCAGGGCGTGGAGCGCGCGCACCGCCTCGAGGACATCGGCTTCCTTTCCTCCGCGGCCCTCGACCGCGAGCGCGACGGCGCGCTCGAGCAGCAGTCGCGCCTCGAGCAGCTGGACCGCGCGCGATCGTCGCTCGTCCGCGATGCCGCGGCGCTGGAGTTCGAATCGGCGGGCGCGCTCTCGCGGGCCCGCGCGCAGGTGGCCGCCATCGACATGCAGCGCGCCGCCGTCGACCAGGAGCGCATCGAGCGCGACTCGCAGTTCCATGCCGCCATCGTCGCGCCCGCATCCGGCACGGTCGCCACGGTGCTGGTCGAGCCGGGGCAGATGGTGGTCGCGGGAACGCCCCTCGTGGCGATCGTGCCCGCCAACGCGACGCTCGAAGCGCTGCTCTACGCGCCGTCGCGCTCGATCGGATTCGTGCACGAAGGCGAAGAGGTCCTGCTTCGCTATCTCGCCTATCCGCACCAGAAATTCGGCATGCACCGCGCGACCATCACGGCGGTATCGCGCAACCCGATGCTGCCGGGGGAGCTCGGCTTCACGCCGATCGACGGAACGCGCGAACCGGTCTATCGCATCAAGGCCGCGCTCGATGCGCAGGCGATCGTCGCGTACGGCCACGTCGAGGCGCTGCAGCCCGGCATGCAGGTCGAGGCCGACGTGATGCTGGACCGGCGCCGGCTGATCGAGTGGATCTTCGAGCCGCTCCTGGGACTCGCCGGAAGGGCGTGATGGAATCGATCGCCGGCCTCACCTTCCGCGGCGGGCGGCGCCTGCCCGTGTTCCTCCAGACCGAGGCGGCCGAGTGCGGGCTCGCGAGCCTGGGCATGGTCGCGAACTTCCATGGCCATCGCATCGACCTCGCGGGCATGCGGCGGCGCTTCACCGTTTCGCTGAAGGGGGCGACGCTCGCCTACCTCATGCAGGTCGCGGGCCGCCTTCACCTCGCGCCGCGGCCGCTCAAGCTCGAGCTGGGCGAGCTCGCGAACCTGAGGACGCCGTGCATCCTGCACTGGGACATGAACCACTTCGTGGTGCTGCGATCGGCGGACCCGCGGGGGGCGGTGGTCCACGACCCGGCCTTCGGCGTGCGGCGCCTTTCGCTCGAGGAAGTCTCGAAGCATTTCACGGGCATCGCCCTCGAGCTCTCGCCGACCCCGGATTTCCACCCCGCGGACGACCGGCGCCACGTGCGGTTGCGCGACCTGCTCGGTCCCGTGGTCGGCCTCAAGCGCTCGCTCGCCCAGGTGTTCGTGCTCGCCCTGGCCCTGCAGGCGATCGCGGTGGTGATGCCGTTCTACATGCAATGGGCCGTCGATGGCGCGGTGGTCTCGGCCGACCGCGACCTGCTCACGGTGCTGGGGCTGGGCTTCCTGCTCCTCGCGCTCGTGCAGGTGAGCCTCACCGCGCTTCGCTCGTGGGTCGTGCTCTATCTGTCCACGAACCTGAACCTGCAGTGGCTGGCGAGCGTGTTCACGCACCTGCTGCGCCTTCCCGTGAGCTGGTTCGAGAAGCGCCACCTGGGCGACGTGGTGTCGCGCTTCGGCGCCGTGAACAACATCCAGCGCACCATGACCTCGAGCTTCGTGGAGGCGCTGATCGACGGCGTGATGGCGGCGGCCACGATCGCGATGATGATCGTGTACAGCGCGACGCTCACCGCGGTGGCCGCGAGCGCCGTGGCCGCGTACGGAATGCTGCGATGGGCGTTCTACGATCCGTTGCGCCGCGCGACCGAGGAGCACATCGTCCACACGGCCAAGCAGCAGAGCCACTTCCTGGAGACGGTGCGCGGGGTCCAGTCCATCAAGCTCTTCGGCCGCCAGGAGGAGCGGCGCTCGCGATGGCTCAACCTCGTGGTGGACGCGGTGAACCAGGACCTCGCCACGCAGAAGCTGGGGCTGGGCTTCCGCTCGGCCAACGGCCTCGTCTTCGGCATCGAGCGCATCGCGATCGTGTGGCTGGGCGCGCTCTCGGTCCTCGACGGCGGATTCTCAGTCGGCATGCTGTTCGCGTTCATGGCCTACAAGGACCAGTTCTCGGCGCGCGTGGCCGGGCTGATCGACAAGGCGATCGAGATGCGGATGCTGTCGCTCCAGGCCGATCGCCTCGCCGACATCGTGCTCACCGCGCCCGAGGAAGAAGCGGGCTCCGCGCCGGCGGACCCGATCGACGCGTCCCTCGAAGTGAACAACCTCTCGTTCCGCTACTCGGAGATGGAGCCCTTCGTGCTGCTCAACTGCTCGTTCGTCGTGGCGCCGGGCGAATCGGTCGCGATCGTGGGGCCATCGGGCGGCGGCAAGACCACGCTCGTGAAGCTGGTGCTGGGATTGCTCGCGCCCACGGACGGCAAGATCCTCGCGGGCGGCCTCGACATCCAGAAGCTCGGCATCGACCGCTACCGCAAGCTCGTGGGCACGGTGATGCAGGACGACCAGCTCTTCGCCGGATCCATCGGCGACAACATCTCGTTCTTCGATCCCACGCCGGACCAATCGGCCATCGAGCACTTCGCGAAGCTCGCCGCCGTGCACGACGACATCGCGGCGATGCCCATGGCGTACAACACGCTGATCGGCGACATGGGCGCGGCGCTGTCGGGCGGGCAGAAGCAGCGGATCCTCCTCGCCCGCGCGCTCTACAAGCAGCCGAGGATCCTCTTCCTCGACGAGGCGACGAGCGCGCTCGACGTGGCCAAGGAGAAAGCGGTGAACGAGGCGATCCGGTCGCTGAAGCTGACGCGCATCATCATCGCGCACCGGCCCGAGACGATCGCGTCGGCCGAGCGCGTCATCGTGCTGCAAGGCGGAAGAGTGGCGCAGGACCTGAAGCGGGTCCGGACGGAAGCGACGGCCCCGTGACACAATG
>DATJVS010000216.1:0-8438 GCA_035501715.1 Usitatibacter sp. | reverse complement strand
CGACTCGGCTGGGAGGGTCCTGCGCTAGAATGGCGTCGAGGATGGAGTCCGAAATCTGGTCGGCCACCTTGTCCGGATGACCTTCGGAGACCGACTCGGACGTGAACAGGAACTCGCTCTTCATTTCGACGACTCTCCGCTCTCTTGTACGCCTGTTGCGTAACGCGACATTTTAGCAAAGACCCGCGCGTCCCAGCACCCTTTTGAAACTCCTCCTGCGCGCCCTCGCCCGCCTGTCGCTCGGTGCCAACCATGCGGTGGGCGCATTCCTCGGGCGCCTCGTGTTCATGCTGTCACCCCGCTACCGCAACCGCGTCCTCGAGAACCTGGGCTCCAGTGGGCTTTGTCCCAACAAGGATGCCCTGCGCGCGCTCGCGAGGCAGAACGCCGCCGAGATCGGCAAGGGCGCCACGGAGCTCGCATGGGCCCTTTATCGGCCACTGGACGAGGTCGTGGCCACGGTGAAGTCGCGCACCGGCTGGGAAGGCGTGGAAGCGCTGCGCGCCGCCGGCAGGCCCATCCTCTTCGTCACGCCCCACCTCGGCGGCTACGACATCGCGGGGCGCTATCTCTGGGGCCAGCTTCCGGGCGTGATGATGGCCATGTACCGCCCGCACAAATTGGGATGGCTCGACCGGCTGATCCGCGAGGGCCGCGACCGCGGCTCGGGACCCGACGCGACCCACACCGCGGCGGCCAACCTTGCGGGCGTGCGCAAGGTCCTGAAGCACATGCGCGGCGGCGGTGGGACGATCCTGCTGCCCGACCAGGTCCCGGGAGTGGGCGAGGGCGAGTGGGTGGAGTTCTTCGGCCGCCCTGCCTATACGATGACGCTGGTGGGACGATTGCAGCAGGCCGCCGACGCCGCGGTGGTCTTCTTCTTCGCCGAGCGCCTGCACGGCGGCGAGGGATTCGTGGTCCACTGCCGCGTGCTCGCGCAAACGCTTCCCGACGACCGCCGCGAGGCCGCGCTGGTGGTGAACCGCAACGTCGAGGAGCTCGTGCGCATGTGCCCGGCGCAATACCTGTGGGGCTACAACCGCTACAAGCGGCCCGCGGGCGCGCCACCGCCTCCGGCTCATGCAGTGAGGACCGTGTGATGGCGGCACTGCGCAAGCTCGGCACCTGGCTGGGCGTGCTCGTGCTCTGGCTGGTGCACTTCCTGCCGATGAAGTGGATCGGCGCGATCGGCGCCACGCTGGGCTCGATCCTCTACCGCTTCGGCCGCGGGCGGGTCACGCGCATCAATCTCGAGCTGTGCTTTCCCGAGATGAGCGAACGGGAACGCCACGACCTGGGCCTCAGGCACTTCCGCATGCTCGGGCGCAACGCGGTCGAGCTCTCGATCATGGTGTGGGGAAGCGAGAAGCAGCTCCTCGACCTCATCCACGTGGAAGGCCTCGAGCACCTGAAGGCCGCCGAGGGGCGGCCCATCATCGCCCTCGCGCCGCACTTCATCGGCCTCAACATGGGCGGCATCCGCGTGGCCCACGAGTATCCCGGCACCGCGAGCATCTACAGCCGCCAGAAGAACCCGGTGCTCGACAGGATCTTCCTCAAGGCCCGCACGCGATTCGGCAACCCGTACCTCGTGAGCCGGCAGGAAGGGCTGCGCTCCGTGATCCGCGTCGTGAAGAGCGGCAAGCCCTTCTACTTCCTGCCCGACATGGACTTCGGGGCGCGCGACGCGATCTTCAGCCCGTTCTTCGGCGTGCCCACGGCGACGATCACCACGCTGCCGCGCCTCGCGAAGCTCACCGGCGCGGCGGTGATTCCCGTGGTCACGCGGCAAGTCGGCGACGGCTACGTGGTGCGCTTCTATCCCGAGTGGAAGGACTATCCCACGGGCGACCTCGAGGCCGACGTGCGCCGCATGAACGCGTTCATCGAGGATCGCGTGCGCGAGATGCCCGAGCAGTACTTCTGGGCCCACAAGCGCTTCAAGACGCGCCCGCCCGGCGAGCCCTCGCCGTACAGGCGAAAATAGCGCGATGCGCATCCGCTTCGCGAAGATGCAGGGCCAGGGCAACGACTTCGTCGTGATCGACGGCGTGCGCCAGGCCGTGGCGCTCACGCCCGAGCGCGTGAAGTCGCTCGCCGACCGCCACTTCGGCGTGGGATTCGACCAGCTGCTGCTCGTGGAAAAGGCGCAGTCCTCCGCCAACGATTTCCGCTACCGCATCTTCAATGCCGACGGCGGCGAGGTGGAACAGTGCGGCAACGGCGCGCGCTGCTTCGCGCGCTTCGTGAACGACGAGGGCCTCACCGCGAAGCGCGAGATCCGCGTCGAGACCGCGGGCGGCGTGATCCAGCCGCGCATCGAAGCGTCGGGCCAGGTCACGGTGGACATGGGCGCGCCGCGTTTCGATCCGAAGGACGTGCCGTTCGACGCGCCCGGGACGCAGCTCGTGTATCCGCTGTCGGTGGCCGGCGTCATCGTCGAGGTGAGCGTGCTTTCCATGGGCAATCCGCACGCCGTGCAGGTGGTCGAGGACGCCGATCGCGCGCCGGTCGCGACGCAGGGCCCGCTCATCGAGAACCACCCGCGCTTTCCGCAGCGCGTGAATGCGGGCTACATGCAGCCGCTTTCGCGGTCGCACGTGAAGCTGCGCGTCTGGGAGCGCGGCGCGGGCGAAACGCTCGCCTGCGGCACGGGCGCCTGCGCGGCCGTGGCGGCCGGGATCCGCCGCGGCCTGCTGGACCCCGAGGTCCGCGTGACGACACGCGGCGGCGACCTCGTGATTCGCTGGAACGGGGACACCAGCCCCGTTATGATGACGGGCGATGCCGTGCGCGTTTTCGACGGCGAACTGGAGATCTAGAGCGGATGTTCCCGACCCCAGAACAGGTAGCCGAGTTCCTGCGGCAAAACCCCGGGTTCTTCGAGAACCACGTCGACATCCTGGTGAACCTGCAGATCCCCCATCCGCACGGCGGCCGCGCGGTGTCCATCGGCGAGCGCCAGCTGGTGGCCGTGCGCGAGAAGGCGAAGATCCTCGAGGAGAAGCTCCACGAGCTGATCTCCTTCGGAGAGGAGAACGACGCGGTGAGCGAGAAGGTGCATCGCCTCGCCTGCCGCCTGATCGACGCGCCCAGCCTCGACGCCGTGCTCGACACGCTTTACCTCGATTTGCTCGACCACTTCGCGGTGCCGCACGTGGCGGTGCGCCTGTGGAAGGTGGCCGAGGAGAATCCCGACACGAAGGAGTTCGGCGCCGTGGCCCCGGAGATGCGCCAGTTCGTCGAGCAGATGACGGCGCCCTACTGCGGGCACCACGCGGTGTACGAGAGCCAGTCGTGGTTCGGCGAGGCGGCACCGCACCTGAAGTCCTTCGCGCTCGCCACGCTCGCCCGCGACGGCCTCGTCTTCGGCGTGGTCGCCATGGCCTCCGAGGACGCGAAGCGTTTCTATCCCGAGATGGGCACGTTGTACCTCACGCGGATCGGCGAGCTGGTGAGCCATTCGCTGTGGCGCTACGTGACGGCGCTTCGTGAGCCAGCCGCATAGCGCCCTCGAGCGCTACCTCACCCACCTCAAGACCGGGCGCCGTCTCGCCAGCCACACGCTGACGGCCTATTCGCGAGACGCCCGCATGCTCGAGGCGCTCGCCGGCGAACGCACGCCCGCTTCGCTCTCGCCGGGCGACATCCGCCGCTTCGTGGCCGCGCTGCACTCGAAAGGCCAATCGCCGCGCTCGCTCGCGCGCATCCTGTCCAGCTGGCGCGGGTTCTTCGACTGGCTCGTGCGCCAGCACGAAGCGGGCTCGAATCCCTGTGCGGGCGTGCGCGCCCCGAAAGCGCCGCGCGTCCTGCCGCAGACGTTGTCGCCCGACGACGCGGTGCGGCTCGTCTCCGTGCAGGACCCGGGGCCGTGGGGAATCCGCGACCGCGCGATCTTCGAGCTCGCGTATTCGTCGGGGCTGCGCGTCTCGGAGCTCACCGGGCTCGACCTCGGCGCCGTCGACTTCGCCACCGGCGAGGCGCGCGTCCTCGGCAAGGGCTCGAAGACGCGCATCGTGCCCGTGGGCGAGCACGCCATCGAGGCGCTGAAGCGATGGCTCGATGCGCGCGGAAAGATCGCGAACGCGGACGCCCGCGCGCTCTTCGTCGGCAAGTCCGGCAAGCGGCTCCTCGCGCGCGAGGTGCAGCGGCGCATCAAGCGCTGGGCCGCGCTCGCGGGCCTCGACGTGGATCCGCATCCGCACATGCTGCGCCACTCGTTCGCGTCGCACGTGCTGCAATCCTCGGGCGACCTGCGCGCGGTGCAGGAGATGCTGGGCCACGCGAGCATCGCCTCCACGCAGGTATACACGCACCTCGATTTCCAGCACCTCGCGAAGGTGTACGACGCGGCGCATCCGCGCGCGCGCAAGCCGAAGAAGAAGGACTAGGCCCGTGGCGGCGAGCGCGATCACGCCGGTCACGGTGCTCACGGGCTTCCTCGGCAGCGGCAAGACCACGCTGCTGAACGCGCTCGTGAAGGATCCGCGCTATTCCGACACCGCGATCGTCGTGAACGAGCTGGGCGAGACCTCCATCGACCACGCGCTCATCCGCCAATCGAGCGAGAAGATCGTGACGCTCGCCGGCGGATGCATCTGCTGCCGGGCGGCGGGCGACATCGTGCGGACGCTGCGTGAGCTCTACGACCTTCGCTTCATGAAGGAGATCGCGGATTTTCGCCGCGTGGTGATCGAGACCTCGGGCCTCGCCGATCCCGCGCCGCTGCTCGCGACACTCATCGAGATGCCCGTCACCGCCGCGCGCTATTCGCTGGCGGGCGTGGTCACGACGGTCGACGCGGAACACGGCATGGCGACCCTCGACGCGCATCCGGAATCGGTGAAGCAGGCAGCCGTGGCCGACCGCATCGTGATCACCAAGATCGACCGCGCGCAGGGGCCCGCAGTCGAGGCATTGCGCGCGAGGCTCGCGGCCCTCGCGCCCGGGGCGCGCATCGTGGAAGCCGCGATGGGCGAAGTCGACGGCGCGCTCCTCTTCGACGCGGGCCTGAATCGCGTCGATTCGCCAAGGCCCGACGCGCGCGGCTGGCTCAACGCCGGCGCCTACAGCTCGCACGCGGCACCGTCCCTGCACGACCCGCGCATCTCGAGCTTCGTGTGGCGGCACGAGGCGGCGCTGGCATGGGACGACCTCGCCACGGCGCTCGACACGCTCTACGACCTCATGGGCGAGCGGATCCTGCGCATGAAGGGCCTGGTGAACGTCGAGGGCGAGCCCGGGCCGCGCGCCATCCACGCCGTGCAGCACGCGTTGTATCCTCCCGCAAGGCTTCCCGCGTGGCCCGACGATGACCACACGACGCGCATGGTCTTCATCGGGCGGGACCTTGAAGAATCCGCCGTCACCCGCATCTTGGAATCCCTGACCGCCCGAACGAACCAGCCCTCCCAGGTATAGCCATGGCATCGCCGCAGACCGCAGAGCAGGACCTCATCCCCGTCACGATACTCACGGGTTTTCTCGGGGCCGGGAAGACCACGCTCCTGAACCGCATCCTCACCGAACGCCACGGCGAGAAGATCGCCGTGATCGAGAACGAGTTCGGCGAGACCGGCGTGGACAACGAGATCCTCGTGAAGGACAAGGACGAGCAGATCGTCGAGATGAACAACGGGTGCCTGTGCTGCACCGTGCGCGGCGACCTCGTGCGCATCCTCGCCGACCTCGGCCAGAAGCGCCGCCAGGGCAAGATCAGGTTCGACCGCGTGATCATCGAGACCACCGGGCTCGCAAACCCGGGGCCCGTGGCCCAGACGTTCTTCATGGACGAAGCGATCCACGACCAGTACCTGCTGGACGCCGTGGTCACGGTGGTGGACGCCAAGCACGCGGACAAGACGCTCGACGACCACGACGAGGCGCGCCGGCAGGTGGGATTCGCCGACCGGATCCTGCTCACCAAGACCGACCTCGTCGACGACGAGAAGAAGGTGGACGACCTCGTGAAGCGCCTGCGCCAGATGAACCCGCGCGCGCACCAGAAGAAGGTGCACATGGGCAACGCGGACATCAAGGAGCTTCTCGACATCCGCGGCTTCAACCTGAACGCGGTGCTCGAGCTCGATCCCGAGTTCCTCACCAGCGACTACCACGAGCACGACGACGACGTGAAGTCGTTCGTGTGGCGCGACGCGCGCCCGCTGCACATGGAGAAGATCGAGACCTTCCTCTCCCTCATGGTCCAGAACTACGGCGAGGACCTGCTGCGCTACAAGGGCGTGCTCAACGTCCAGGGCGAGCCCCGCCGCATGATCTTCCAGGGCGTGCACATGCTGATGGGCGGCACGCCGGGCAAGGAATGGGCGCCCGGGGACAAGCGCGAAAGCGTGATGGTGTTCATCGGCCGCAAGCTCCCCCGGCGCCTCTTCGAGGAAGGCCTCGCGTACTGCATCGCCTAGGGGCGGGTGCGGGGTTTATACTGAACGCCCAGTCGTAAGAACCATCGGCGCACATGGCGAGTCCAGCGGCGGGCACCACGCCGCCCAGTCCCATCCGCCCCTCGCGTCCCGCAGGACGCCTGGGCTCGGAGGAATACAACTCAGGAACGCTTCCCACCGCACAGGAGGCGGCGGTCCTCTATGCGGCCAACCACGCCGAGGCCGCGGCCGCCATCCTCAGGGCCGAGATCAAGGACCCGGTGGGCCGCAACAACAAGCAGGCGTGGCTCATGCTCTTCGACCTGTACCAGGTCACGCAGAACAAGCAGGAGTTCGAGTCCCTCTCGATGCTCTTCACGGTGAAGTTCGAGCAGTCGCCGCCCGCGTGGGCCGACAGCGCCGACTCGCCGAGCGATCCGCGCCGCAACCAGAGCCGCGAGCGCAAGGACTACTTCGCGCTGAAGGCCAATGCCGCGGGCGAGCTCGCCGGCGAGATCGAGAAGTTCCGCGCGTTCGCCGACTCGCAGGGCACGGTGCGGCTGGACGTGTCCAAGGTGACCTCGCTCACCACGGAGGAAGCGCTGCTGCTCGCGAGCACGCTGAACCAGCTGCGCCGTGCGAAGCTGCCCATGTGGTTCAACAACCTCGAGATCCTGGAGAAGGTGCTGCGCTCGGCGTTCAACGAGAAGCCCAGCGACGACCAGAAGTCCTACTGGATCCTGCTCTTCGAGCTGCTCATCCTGCAGGGCAAGTCCATGGAATTCGAGGAGCTGGGGCTCGAGTTCGCCGTCGCGTTCGAGATGTCGCCGCCGAACTGGGAGGTGTACGTGAACACCGTGGCGGCCGATGCGGCGAAGGCCGCGAGCGGCGCCAAGGGCGCGAGCCCAGCGCAGCCGCCCGAGGCGGGCTTCGCGCTGAAAGGCGTGCTGTCGCCCGCGAGCACCAACCAGATCTCGGAGCTCAACGCCCACGCGGCGACCAAGACCGAGGTCGCCGTGGACATGGGCAAGGTCCTGCGCGTGGAATTCACGTTCACGGCCGCGTTCTTCGATACGGTGAAGGCCATCCAGCTCGCCGGCAAGCGCGTGATCCTCACCAACCTGAACGAGCTCAACGCGGCGCTGCTCGAAGCCCTGGGCGTGAACCGCTACGCCATCCTCGTCCGCCGGCGTTAGGCGGAAATTCGGCACGGAAAAATCCGATTTTCGGCGGCGGCCGGTGCCGGGTTTGTGGTATAGCCCGTTAGATGACTCCCGAGAATCCGCAGTTCCACGGCACCACCATCGTGAGCGTACGCCGGGGCGAACGCGTCGCGATGGGCGGCGACGGCCAGGTCACCCTGGGCAACATCGTCGTGAAATCCTCCGCGCGGAAAGTGCGCCGCATCTACCACGACCGCATCCTCGCGGGCTTCGCGGGCGCCACCGCGGACGCGTTCACGCTCTTCGAGCGCTTCGAGGCGAAGCTCGAGAAGCACCAGGGCAACCTCATGCGCTCCGCCGTCGAGCTCGCGAAGGACTGGCGCACCGACCGCATGCTGCGCCGCCTCGAGGCGATGCTCGCCATCGCCGACCGCGAGTCCTCGCTCGTGATCACCGGCAACGGCGACGTGCTCGAGCCCGAGCGGGGCCTGCTCGCGATCGGCAGCGGCGGCGGCTACGCGCAGGCCGCCGCGCTCGCGTTGCTCGACCAGACCTCGCTCGAGCCCGCAGACATCGTGAAGAAGGCGCTCGCGATCGCGGGCGATCTGTGCATCTACACCAACCAGAACCACGTGATCGAGTCGCTGTGATGGAAGAGCTCGCGCCTCGCGCCCCGCTGGATCCTGCCGGCGCTTCGCAGCCACGCCCCGAACCCCAGGGCTTCATGACCCCGCAGGAGATCGTCTCCGAGCTGGACAAGTACATCGTGGGCCAGGCCGACGCCAAGCGCGCGGTGGCGATCGCGCTTCGCAACCGCTGGCGCCGCGCCCAGGTGGCCGAGCCGCTGCGCACCGAGATCACGCCGAAGAACATCCTCATGATCGGCCCCACGGGC
>DATJVS010000215.1:0-5997 GCA_035501715.1 Usitatibacter sp. | reverse complement strand
TCCACTTCCGTGTCGCTCGCATGCTTCACGTTCGAGATCGCATCGACCACGTCGCGGAATGCGTTGCGCACCGCGCCCTCGTACGCGCCCTGCGCCTGGCGTGCCTGCGCCTCGGCCTGCTCGGTGCGCGCCTTGTAGCGTCCCCCGTCGAGGATCGGACCCGCGAGCCCCGCGCCGATCGACCACGTGCGCGCGCCCGTCGAGAAGAGCTGGTCCACCTGCGAGCCGATCGTGCCGTACGCGCCCGTGAGCACGAGCGCGGGGAACTCGGAGCCCTTCGCGAGGCCGATGCGCTCGCTGGCCGCTTCGAGATTCGCCTCGGCCTGCCTCACGTCGGGCCGGCGCTCGAGCAGCTCCGAAGGCAGGCCCGGCGGCGTGACGGGCGGGACGGGAATCGCGGTGAAGGTGCCGGGCGCGATCTCGAGATCCAGCTTGCCGGTGAGGACGCCCAGGGCATGCACGAACGTTGCACGCTGGCGCTGGATCTCGCTCGCCTGCGCCGCCGACTGCGCGCGAAGGCTTCCGGCCTGGTAGATGTCGAGCTCGGGTGCGATGCCCGCATTGGCGCGCTTCTTCGCGAGCGCGAGCGACTGGTCCGCGGCCTCGAGGATTCCCTGCGAGGCGATGAGCTGCGCGTCCAGCGCGCGCACCGCGAAGTACGCGCGGGCAACCGACGCCGCCACCGTGAGCGCCACCGTGTCGCGGCCATATTGCGACGAGAGGAGCTGGTCCTGCACCGAGCGCTCGCCGCGGCGCAGCCTGCCCCAGACGTCCAGCTCGAACGACGTCGAGAGTCCCACGCCGAACCCGCTGCCGGTGGCGAGCGTGCCCGAGCTGGTGGTCCTGCCGCGCTGCGCCTGCACGTTGAGATCGATCGGCGGGAAGAAGAGGATCGCGCGCGCTTCCTTCAACGCGCCCTCCGCTTCCTCCACGCGCGCCACGGCGATGAAGAGATCGGTGTTGTGCTTGAGGCCCTCGTCCACCAGGTGATCGAGCGTGGGATCGTTGTAGAGCTTCCACCAGTCGAGCGGCACCTTGAGCGTGCCGGCAGGCGCGGGCTCGCCGTACGCGGCGGGAAGGCTCGTCTCGGGACGCTTGTAGTCCGGGCCGACCATGGCGCAGCCGGATGCGGCGAACAATGCGACGAGGACGGCGCGGCGCATCAGTCGGCCTCCTGCGGCGCGGAAGGATGCCCCGGGTTGCCGCGCGGAGCCTCCGGCACGCCGCCCATCTTGTTGCGGCGCGCGAAGACCGTGAAGAACATCGGCACGAAGATCGTCGCGATGAAGGTCGCGAGCAGCATGCCGCCCACCACACCGGTGCCCATCGAGCGGCGCGAGGCGGCGCCGGCGCCATGGGCGAACATGAGCGGCATCACCCCGAAGACGAACGCGAGCGAAGTCATCACGATGGGCCGGAAGCGAAGGCGCGCGGCCTGCACCGCCGCATCGTGCGCGCTCATGCCCGAGAGCAATCCCTGCTGCGCGAATTCCACGATGAGGATGGCGTTCTTCGCCGCGAGGCCGATCAGCACCACGAGGCCGATCTGGAAGTAGATGTCGTTCTCCATGCCGCGCAGGAACACGAGCCCCAGCGCGCCGAACACGGCGAAGGGCACCGCGAGCACGACGGCCGACGGAAGGCGCCAGCGCTCGTACAGCGCCGCGAGGATGAGGTACACCATGAGTATCGCGAGCGCGAAAGCGACGATCGACTGCTTGCCGGTGCGCTTCTCCTGGAACGCCTGCCCGCTCCACGCGAGCGTGTATCCGGGGGGAAGGTTCGCAGCGGCCACGCGCTCCACGGCGTCGATCGCCTGGCCGGAGCTCACGCCGGGCTTGCCCGAGCCCAGCACCTTCGCAGCGAGGAAGCCGTTGAAGCGGTCCACCTGCTCGGGGCCCACGTCCTCGGAAACGCGCAACAGCGCGCGCAGCGGAATCATCTGGCCCGTGGTCGTGGAGCGCACGTACACGTTGCCGATCTGATCCGGCGCGGCGCGGAACTGCCCCTCGGATTGCACCTGCACGCGATACGTGCGGCCGGCCATGTTGAAATCGTTCACGTAGAGCACGCCGAAGGTGCTCTGCATCGCGTCGAACACGTCGGGGACCGGAACGCCCAGCGAGATCGCCTGCTCGCGGCTGACCTCCACGTGCAGCTGCGGCGTGCTCGGGCGATAGAAGGTCGTGATGCCCGTGAGCTCGGGATCGGCGGCGAGCGCCTGGTTCAGGCTCGTGATGATGGCGCCCAGCTTCTTCGTGTCGCCCTCGGTGCGCGACTGGATGTAGAACTCGAAGCCTCCCGCGGAACCCAGCCCGCGGATCGCGGGCGGATTGAACATGATCGCCATGCCGTCGGTGAAGCCCTGGCCCTTCTTGTTGAGGTCCGCGGCAACCTGCTGCGCCGTGCGCTTGCGCTCGTCCCAGTCCTTGAGCAGCACGAAGGTCGTGCCCGCGCTCGTCTTGTTGGCGCCGCCGATGAAATCGCGGCCCGGCACGACGAACGCGTGCTGGACCGCCTCGTCCTTCGAGAGCACGTTCCAGAGCTGGGCGCCCGTCTTCTGCGTGCGCTGCAGCGACGCGGCGTCCGGCATGATGATCGAGCCGATGAGGTAGCCCTGGTCCTCCGTGGGCACGAAGCTCGTCGGCACGCGCAGGAACAGGAACACCACGCCCGCGATCATCACGAGGAACACGATGGCCGCGCCGAGGCGCCGCGCGAGCGCGACGTCCACGCCCCTCAGGAAGAACTTCGTGGTCCTGTCGAACGCGACGTTGAAGGGATGGAAGATCTTCGCCTCGTGGTCGGCGTGGGTGAGCAGCAGCGCGCAGATCGAAGGCGTGAGCGTGAGCGCCGTGAAGCCCGAGATCACCACCGCGACCGCGACCGTCACGGCGAACTGCTTGTAGAGCTGGCCCGCGATGCCGCCCAGGAACGCGACGGGGATGAACACCGAGCAGAGCACGAGCACGATGGCGATGAGCGCCCCGGACACCTCGCGCATCGCCTCGATCGAAGCCTCGCGCGCGCTCATCTTCTCCACGCGCATCAGGCGCTCGACGTTCTCCAGCACCACGATCGCGTCGTCCACGACGATGCCGATGGCGAGCACCATGGCGAAGAGCGTGAGCACGTTGATCGAAAGGCCCAGCACGTACAGGCCCGCGAACGTGCCCACGATGGACACGGGCACCGCGAGCATCGGGATCAGCGTCGCGCGCCACGTCTGCAGGAAGATGAACACGACGATCAGCACGAGGACGGCCGCCTCGAAGATCGTGACCTCGACCTCGTGGATGGAGGCCTTCACCACGATCGTCGTGTCGAACGGGATGATGTAGTCCACGTCCGGCGGGAAGTTCTTCCGGATCTCGACCAGCCGCGCCTTCACCGCCGTGGCGGTGTTGAGCGCGTTGGCGCCGGGCGCCAGGAAGATCGCCATGCCGATGGCGGGCTTGCCGTCCACTGTGGGCGCGGTGTCGTAGTTGAGCGCATCGAGGCCCACGGTGGCCACGTCCTTCACGCGCAGCGTGCCGTTGGGGCCGTTCGCGCGGACGATGATGTTCTCGAACTCGTCGGTGCGCGCAAGGCGCCCGCGCGCCGTGACCGTGAAGGTGACGGCCTGCCCGGGCGGGGCGGGCTCCGCGCCGATCTTGCCCACGGCGAACTGCGAGTTCTGCCCGCGGATGGCGTCGGCCACGTCGTTGGGCGTCACGCCCAGCTGCGCCATGCGATCGGGCTTCAGCCAGATGCGCATCGACGAGCCCGCGCCGAAGACGAAGAGATCGCCCACGCCCGTGACGCGCTTCAGATCGTCCACCATGTTGGTGTTGGCGTAGTCGGCGAGCGTGGTGGTCGCGACCGTTCCCTTGGGCGAGGTGAGCGCCACCACCACGAGGATGTCGGGCGAGCGCTTGGCCACGATGATGCCGTTGCGGCGCACCTCGTCGGGCAGCGTAGGCTGCGCGACCTGCACGCGGTTGTTGAGCTGGACCACGGCGCGGTCCAGGTCCGTGCCGACCTCGAACGTGCAGGTGATGGTGAGCGAGCCGTCCTGCGAAGCGCTGGAAACGTAATAGATCATGCCCTCGGTGCCCGAGAGCTGCTGCTCGATGGGCGCGGCGACCGTCTGTGCGATGGTGTCGGCGCTCGCGCCCGGGTACGCCGTGGTGATCGTGACCGTGGGCGGCGAGATCTCCGGGTACTGCGAGATCGGCAGGTTGAACGACGCCATCACGCCGGCGAGCGTGATGAGGATGGCGATGACCGACGCGAAGATCGGCCGCTGGATGAAGAACTGCGAAAAGGCGCCCATGGGGTGACTAGCTCTTCGGCTGCACCAGAGTGCCCACGCGCACCTTCACGAGATTGTCGGTGATGACCTGGTCGCCGTCCTTCAGGCCCGAGGTGATGATGGCGTCGGAGCCCAGCCAGTTGGAGATCTTCACCGGCCGCGACTGCGCCTTGCCGTCCGGCCCCACGACCATCACGATGCGCGACTGGTCGTTCTGCAGGATCGAGGCCTGGGGCACGAGGATGGCGTTTTGCTCGCCCGCGAGGATGCGCACGCGCGCGAACTGCCCCGGCAGCCAGCGCAGGTTCGCGTTGGGGAATTCCGCGCGAAGCTGCACCGTGCCCAGGCGCGGATCGACAGTGCTCGCGAGGAAGTTCAGCTTGCCGTTGTCCGCGAGCACCGCGTTGTCGTTGCCGATGATCTGCACGTGCGCGGTGCGCTCGGCGCCGCGCATCAGGTTGAAATCCTGCTCGGCGAGCGAGAAGCGCACCCAGATGGGATTCACCTGCGTGAGGTTGGTGAGCAAGGCCGAATCGGTGCCCGCGGTGACGAGGCTGCCTTCCGAGCGCTGCGCGCGGCCCGTGATGCCCGAGATGGGCGCGGTGATCGTCGAATAGGAGAGATTGAGCTCGGCTTCCTTGAGCTTGGCCTCGGCCGCGGCGATGGCGGCCTCCGAGGTCTTGGCGGTGGCCACGGCCGTGTCGTAGTCGCGCTGGGCGATGGCCTTCTCCTTCGCGAGGGGCTCGAGGCGCTTCGCGTCCGAATCGGCGAGCTCGCTGCGCGCCTTCTCCTGGATGAGGGTCGCCTTCGCTTCCTGCACCGCGAGCTCGAAAGGCACCGGATCGACCTGGAACATCACCGTGCCGGCGGTGACGGGAGAGCCCTCCTCGTAGATGCGCTTTTCCAGGATGCCCGATACGCGGGAGCGGATCTCCACCTCGCGCGAGCCTTCGGCCTGGCCGACGGACTCGAGTGAGACGGGGACCTTCTGCGTGGCGACCTTCACCGTGGACACGGGCAGCGCCTGGGGCGCATTGGCCTTTGGGTCGTCCTTGCCGCAGGAGGCGAGGGTGAGGGCCGCCAGGGCGGCCACGAGGGAAACAGAGGAACGGAACGCGCGCGCGCGAAGCGGGGTCATCGGCAGTTGCGGCTCGGGGACTTGGGCGGGATCATTATATACGTTCCGGAATGTATGTAAAATGAGGGATGCGCAGGACCAAGGAGGAGGCGGCCCGCACCCGCCAGGACATCGTCGAGGCGGCGCTCGCCTGCTTCGACCGCCATGGCATCGCCGGCACGACGCTCGAGCAGATCGCCGAGCAGGCCCGCGTCACCAAGGGCGCCGTGTACTGGCACTTCAGCGGCAAGGCCGAGATCCTCCACGCCATCCGCGAGGAGGCGTCGCTGCCGCTGCTGGACCGCGCCGACTGCACGCTGCTGCGGGCGGCCGAGGCCTCGCCGCTCGCCCGCATCGAGAAGTTCCTCGAAGGGATGCTGCACGCGATCGAGAGCGACCCGCGCACGCGCCGCGCGCTCACCGTGATGCAGTACAAGTGCGAATACGCCGACGACCTGGTCGCCGAGCTCGCCGACATGCGCCGCAACAACGACCGCCTTGCCAAGTCCCTCGAGCAGGCGTACGCCGAGGCGCGCAAGGCGCGGGAGCTCGCCCCGGAATTCACCCCGCGCCTCGCGGCCCTCGA
>DATJVS010000214.1:0-19074 GCA_035501715.1 Usitatibacter sp. | reverse complement strand
CGATTCGACCTTCGTGCCGGGGCGCGGCGCCGAATTCAACGCGAAGGCAGGGGCAGCGACTCCGCTCAAGCGCGTCGGCACGCCCGACGACGTGGCCGCGGCGATCGAAGCCTGCGCGACCACACTGCGGTTCGCGACGGGCCAGGTGTTCGTCGTGGACGGGGGCCGCTCGCTCTAGGAAAAGACATGGCCGACAAGACCTTCATCACCTGCGCCGTGACGGGCAACATCACGCGCCCGGAGCAGACGCCGCACCTTCCGATCACGCCGGAGCAGATCGCCGACGAGTGCCTCGCGGCGGCGGGCGAGGGCGCCGCGGCGGTGCACATCCACGTGCGCGACCCCAAGACCGGGCGCCCCTCGATGGACGTGAACCACTATCGCGACGTGATGGAGCGCATCCGCAAGCGCGACTCGCAGCTCATCATCAACCTCACGACGGGGCCGGGCGGGCGCTTCGTGCCGAGCGAGGACGATCCCAAGCAGTTCGCGCCGGGCACGACGCTCCTTCCGCCGCTCGAGCGCCTGAAGCACGTGGTCGAGCTCAAGCCCGACGTGTGCTCGCTCGATCTGAACACAATGAACTCGGGCCCCGACGTCGTCATGAACACGCCGATGAACGTGCGCAAGATGGCCAGGGCCATGCAGGAGGCGGGCGTGCTGCCCGAGCTCGAGGTCTTCGACAGCGGCGACATGAACCTCGCGCGCGACCTGATCGCCGAGGGCACGGTCAAGGCGCCGGGGCTCTTCACCATCGTGATGGGCGTGAAGTACGGATTCGCGAGCCTCCCGGAGACGGTGTTCTACGCGAAGAGCCTGCTGCCGCCTGGCGCGATCTGGAGCGCCTTCGGAATCGGCCGCGCGGAATATCCGATGCTCGCGCAGACCTGGCTCCTGGGCGGCAACGTTCGCGTGGGGCTCGAGGACAACATCTATCTTTCGAAAGGCGTTCTCGCGAAGAGCAACGCCGAGCTGGTGGCCAAGGCGCGGCGGATCCTCGAAGACCTGGGCGCGGCGCTGGCCACTCCCGCCGAGGCTCGCGCGACGCTGGGCCTCGCGCGACGCTGATGGCCAAAGCCGTCAACGTGGCGGCCAAGGCGCCGTCGGCCGATCGCATCGAGGTCTCGCTCGTGGAATTCGGATCGAACGCGCCCAGCGCGGGCGACGTGACGATCGAGGTGCGCGCCGCCGGAATCAATCCGAGCGATGCGAAGGCCATGCTGGGGATCATGCCGAGCGCGGTCTTCCCCCGCACGCCGGGGCGTGACTACGCGGGCGTGGTCATCGAAGGACCGAAGGCGCTCCTCGGCCTCGAGGCGTGGGGCTCGGGCGGCGACATCGGCATCTCGCGCAACGGCACGCATGCCGAGCGGCTCGTGCTGCCGGCGGCCGCGGTCCGCGCGAAGCCGAAGAAGCTCTCCATGCTCGAGGCCGGGACCGTCGGCGTTCCGTTCGTGACGGCCTTCGAGGGATTTCGCCGCAGCGGCTTTCCCGGGCGCGGCGATGCGGTGGCGGTGTTCGGCGCGAGCGGGAAGGTGGGACAGGCCGCGGTGCAGCTCGCTTCCCAGCGCGGCGCGCGCGTCTTCGCCATCGATCGCCGTGGCGACGCGCCCCGCGGTTTCGCGAGCGGCCCCGTGCGCTACGTCGATTCGAGCGCGGAGAAGCCTTCGGATGTCATTCGCGCGGAGACCGAAGGCAAGGGCGCGCGCATCGTCTTCAATACCGTGGGCAGCCCCTACTTCGCCGAGGGCAACGCTTCTCTCGCCAAGCGCGGAACGCAGGTCTTCATCGCCACGCTGGAGCGTGCGGTGCCCTTCGACATCTTCGCGTTCTATCGCGGCATGCACACTTACGTGGGCATCGACACGCTCGCGCTCACCGCGGTCGATTGCGCGCCGATCTTCGAGGCGATGTCGCAAGGCTTCGAGGATGGATCGCTTCGGCCGTTCCCGGTGGGCGC
This sequence comes from Usitatibacter sp., assembly GCA_035501715.1. Classification (GTDB taxonomy): domain Bacteria; phylum Pseudomonadota; class Gammaproteobacteria; order Burkholderiales; family Usitatibacteraceae; genus Usitatibacter. The sequence goes on along the minus strand of DATJVS010000214.1, from coordinate 17,114 downwards.
CGCCTGCACGTTCACGCTCGAGCAGGCCGCAGAGGCCTATCGCAAGGTGCTCGCCGGCAGTCCCGAACGCCTCGCGTTCGTTCCTGGACCCCGATGAAGGAGATCGCATGAAGCCGCTCGCGAGAGCGATCCTCGCCGCCTTCGTTGGCCTCGCGCCGCTCGCGCACGCCGCATGGCCCGAACGGCCGATCCATTTCATCGTGCCGTTCACCGCCGGAAGCGGCACGGACATCGTGGCGCGCACCGTCGCCGAGACGATGTCGAAATCGCTGGGGCAGCCCATCGTGATCGAGAACCGTACCGGCGCGGGCGGCACCGTCGGCGCAGCGATTGTCGCCAAGAGCGCGCCCGACGGCTACACGCTGCTCATCCATTCGGCGGGGCACGTCGCCAACCCCTCGATCTACACGAACCTTCCCTACGACACGGTGAAGGACTTCGCGGGCATCACGCCACTCGCGAGCCTGCCCAACGTTCTCGTCGTTCCGCCCTCGCGCGGCTGGAAGAGCGTGCAGGACCTCGTGGACCAGGCGCACTCGCAGCCCGGCAAGATGAACTACGGCTCGGCCGGCATCGGAAGCGCCACGCACATCAACGCGGAGATCTTCCGCCAGGCGGCGAAGATCGAAGCGGTCCACATCCCGTTCAAGGGAACGCCCGAGGCGATGAACGAGACGGCGGCGGGGCGCATCGACTTCTTCTTCGCGCCGCTCGCCTCGGCCCTCGCGCAGGTGAAGGCGGGGCGCTTGCAGGCGCTCGCCGTGGGGACGGCGACCCGCTCGCCGCGCCTTCCCGACGTGCCGACCACGATCGAGGCGGGCTATCCGCATTCCGATTTCGTCTTCTGGGTGGGCCTGTTCGCGCCGTCGGCCACGCCGCGTGAAGTCGTCGATCGCCTCAACGCCGCGGCGCTCGAGGCCCTCGCATCTCCCGGGATCAGGGAGAAGCTCGCGGTGGAGGGCGCCGATCCCATGCCCATGAGCCCCGCCGAGTTCGACGGATTCATCCGCGCGGAGGTCGCGCGCATGGCCGACGTCGTGAAGAGCGCGGGAATCAAGGCCCAATGAACATGCCGCGAACTTCGCGGCGAAGCCGTAGTCCCACGCGCGGAGGAACACTGCCATGAGCCTCGCCAAGCCCGTCCTCACGATCGCCCTGTGCGCTTTCGCAATCCTCGCGCAAGGTTGCGCGAGCCCCGAGGGCCAGTCCTCGACCCAGCTGAACGACCAGCGTTTCGGAACCGTGCACGAAGGCATGAGCGCCGACCAGGTGCGCGAAGCGCTCGGGCCGCCGGCGAAGACGATGAAGTTCTCCATGTCCGGCAAGGAAGCCTGGGACTACCAGGGGACCGACTCGTGGGGCTACATGGTCGAGTACTCGGTGACCTTCGGGCCCGACCAGCGCGTGGCGAGCAAGCTCGCGCGCCGCATCAACGACGGCGGGGAGCACGGCAGCCACTAGCCGCGCCGTTGAAAGCAATTGTGTCGACGCCTCCACAATCGCCCTTTCTTGGGCGCGGCGAAACCGTTTGATTCAATTGCTGGCATATTTTTCCCCGGTCGCTCGCGAGAATTCGCCTCGTGCCGTTGTCCATCGATGGCCCCTTAACTTCACGAGGAGATTCAAATGAAGCGAACCGTATTCATCGTCGCGATGCTGGCGGCCACCGGCGCGTGGGCGCAGTCCACCCCGAGCACCGTCACGCCCACGGCGCTGCCCGCCAACGTGCAGGCCGATCTCGCCACGGTGCAGGCCGACATGGCCACCCTTCACACTGCCATGCAGACGCTGCGGACGGACGAGCAGGCCAACGCGCCCACGGTAGCTGCCGACCGTAGCGCCGTTGGGCTCGCCCGCCTGCAGCTGCGCATGGACATGGGCAAGCTGCACATCGACGCGGCGCCGATCCTCCAGGCCGACGCCACGGCGCTGCAAGTCGCGCTCACCCAGCTGCACAACGACCAGGTCGCCAACAACGCCTCCGCGCTCGCGGCCGACCAGGCGGCGGTGAAGAGCGCCGGGCAGCTGCTGCACGCGGATATGAAGCAGTTGCATATGGGCATGGGCCACGGCAGGCATTGGCACGGCGGGCCGATGGGGGGCGGCGCATGACGGTTTCGTGACATGCAGATGTGAACTGGCGCACTCCGGCCGCGCCGAATTTTCGTTGACCGCTGTCAACGCGGAATGACTTCCCGCTAGGCAGTGTTCGCAGCACGAGTCCCGAAAATTTCGCCTGGCCGGAGGCGCCATGAAGTGCAAGGTGGGAGATCTCGCGATCGTCGTACGTCCCAGGATCGACTCGAACCTGGGGATGCTCGTGGAAGTCGTGGGTCCGTGGCGGCCCCGCGAAGAGCTCTGGTGGGTCCGATCGCTCTCGGGCCCGCGCCTGCGCCGCGACGGGGAATGCGCCCAGGAAGGATCCGTGGCGGATTCGGCGCTCTGCCCGTTGCGCGGCGACGCTTCCGACATTTGCAACGAGACGCTGGGCATCGACGAGGCGCAGCAGCTACCGCTGTAATCGCCGGTGTGAGGCGCCTAACAGGCGCGCGTCGCGCGGCGCGGCACGATGCTCGCCATGGACAAGAGCAGGAAATTCTCACCGCAGGCCATGGCCCAGGTCGCCGAGACCGTGCTCGTGGCCATCGCCAGGCAACTCGATCGAAAGAAGCTTCGCCGCGACCTCGCAAGGATGCTCGAGCGCGGCGAGGGCCGTCATGAGCCGGGCGTGAGGGAAGTCATCCTGGCGCTCGCGATCGTGATGTGCGACGAGGAGTAGGCGGCACCGCCGTCTCTTCGTCGATCCATTCGACCAGCTCGTCGAGGAGGCTGCCCACCGCATCGTCGCAGCCCCGGACGGCGCCGGCCGCGTCGTAGGAGGTTGCCGGCGCTTCGCGGCTGAAGGTCTTCTGCGCCACGACCGTTCCCCGTGCGCGCTCGATCAGCTGGGCCACGACCGTGACTCGCGAGCGGCCGGGCGAATCGGCCGCATCGTGGTAGATCTCGCTCAAGTGCGTGGCGAGCAGATACGGGGAGTCGGGATTCGCGGGGCCGATGCGGCGAGCGAGCTCGTCGTGGATCGCGCGGTTCGGCCGCTCGGTCCAGTGATTGAACTGGTAGTAGCCCCGCACCCCGGGCGCGCGGCTGAAGACGATGTCCTGCGTTTCGTAGAAGGCGGCCGCGGTGGTCGCGAGCACGGCTACCTTGCCGTCGCGAGGAGCAGCCGGAGCGCTTGCGGCGCGCGGCTCGAGGACGTAGTAGCGGTGCGCCTGCCGTTCTCCCGTCGACACGCATCCCATCAGCGACGCCGCGAGCATCGAGGCAACGAGCGTCCTCATGTTCATGGCGAAGCCTCGCCGGGGCCCAGAGCGGCGCGCGGAGGCCCGAGGATCGCCTGGCCGGGATCGCGGAGGCGGTCGGCCGCGGTCGCGATCGAGTCGGCCGCCGCGCGAACGGAGCGCGCGGTGTCCCGCAGGTCGCCACCTCCGGTCGCCATGACTTCGTCGGCGCGCGCGGCGACGCGTCCCACGTCGTCTCCCGCTTTCCGAACGGCGTCGCGGGCCTCGCGGACCGTCGCCTCCGCCTCGGCGCCCAGCGTACGGTAGCGCTCGATGAGCGCGGTCGCGGAATCGGCGGCGCCGCGGATCGAGCCCAACGTCGCGTCGGCGCGCTCGAGCGTGCCTTGTGTCTTCTGCGACGCGGCCTGGAGATTGGCGAGCGTCTGCTCGAGCGCGGCGCGGTTGCGCGGCGAGAGCACGCCGTTGGCGCTTCGCAGCGTGTCGTCCGCCTGCCGGGCGAGATCGGATAGCGAGTGCCACAGGCGTTCGTTCGGCGATTCGCCCTCGGCGATCACCGGGTAGCGCTCGCCGGGCGGCGCCGCGGGCGGCGGGCCCGCGCCCGTGCCTCCGACGAGATCGAGTGTGGCGAGGCCGGTCATGAGATTGCGATCGACCACGGCCTGGGTGTCGGCGCGGACCGGCGTATCGGGCGCGACCGCGATGAGGACCTCGCCGACGCCGCTTCGCTGCGGCGACAGGCGCACGCTGAGGATGGAGCCCACCCTGATGCCCCTCATCCTCACGTCGCCGCGCGGCTCGACGCCGTCGAGGGACTGGCGCTCGAAATAGATCCGGTATTGCTGCGCTCCCGCGGCCGCGGCCGTGCTGCGCAGCCAGACGAGAACGCCGGCGAGCACCGCGATGAGGATGACGACGACCGCTCCGACCAACGTGAACCTGGCTTCGGGTTCCATCAGTGATGCCCCTCGAAGTATTGACGCAGCCACGGGTGTCCGGAATCGCGCAGCTGCGCCACGGATCCGTCGGCGATCACCTTGCCGTCGCCCAGCGCGATGGCATGGTCGACGATCGAGACGAGCAGGTCGGCGTCGTGCGTGGCGATGATCACCGTGAGGCCCAGGCCGTCGGCGAGCACCCGCAGCAGGCGGTGGAAATCGCGCGCGCCCACGGGATCGAGCCCGGAGGTGGGCTCGTCGAGGAACAGGACCTCGGGATCGAGCGCCAGCGCGCGAGCGAGGGCGGCGCGCTTGCGCATGCCTCCCGAGAGCTGCGCGGGGGATTTTACGGACGCGTCCGCCGGCAGGCCCACCATCGCGATCTTGAACGCGACGAGCGGCGCGACCCAGTCCGTGGGCAACGCCGTGTTCTCGAGGAACGGGACCGCGACGTTCTCGGCCACGGTGAGCGACGAGAAGAGCGCGCCGCCCTGGAACGACATGCCGAACCGGCGCCTGAGCGCGTTCAGCTCGTCGCGCTCGCAGCTCCACACGTCGGTGCCGAGCAGCTCGACGCGTCCGCCGGAAGGGCGGACGAGCCCGATGATCTCCCTCATGAGCACCGACTTGCCGCTTCCGCTTCCGCCGATCAGCGCGGCGACCTCGCCGCGCTGCACCGTGAGGTCCACGCCGTCGTGGACGACCTGGGCGCCGAAGCGAGTCACGATGCCGTTCATCCGCACGACCGGCTCCATTTCAGATGTGCAGCCGCTGGAACACGACGGCGAACACCGCGTCGAGGATGATGACCCACACGATGCACTGGACGACGGTCGAGGTGATGTTCTGGCCCACGCCCCGCGCATCGCCGCGAACCGCGAGGCCCATGCGGCAGGCGATCATCGCCACGAGCGCCGCGAAGACGGGCGCCTTGCCCAGCCCCACGAGGAAGTGGCGCGTCTCGAGCGCCGCGTGCACGCGGTCCATGAACGTATGCGGGCCGAAGTCCAGCACCCACGAGGAGACCACCATGCCGCCCAGGATGCCGGCGATGTCGCCCACGAGCACGAGCAGCGGCATCGCGACCACGAGCGCGATGAGGCGCGGGATCACCAGCACCTGGATCGGCGACAGGCCCAGGGTCGCGATGGCGTCGACCTCTTCCTCGACCTTCATCGTGCCGATCTCCGCGGTGAACGCGGCGCCCGAGCGCCCGGCCACGAGGACCGAGCCGATGATCGGCGAGAGCTCGCGGCATACGCCCAGGGCGACTCCGTCGGCCACGAACAGGTTGGCGCCGTAGTGCTGCGCTTCGACGCCCAGCACGTCCGCGACGACGACCCCGATCAGGAAGTTCACGAGGGCGACGATCGGGATCGCCTGCACGCACGTGGCATCGAACTGGGCGACGGTCTCGCGCTTGCGGAAGAGCGCGGGGCGCCGCGCGACGTCGAGCAACTCCAGCGCGACCTGCCCCACGAACGAGAGGTGGCGCTCGACGAGTCTCGCGAGATCGAAGGTCGACGCCCCGATGCGCTCCAGCAGCGCGCGGCGGCGGACCGTCGCCGCCCCGGGCGGCGGAGCCATGCGTTGGCGGACGAGGCGAAGCAGGCGTTCCTGTTTCGCGTCGAAATTGCGCTCGCCGATCGCGGTGGCCGCGATGCCCTGCCCGGCGAGATGGCGCAGGAGGACGAATCCGCCGGCGGTGTCGATCGAATCGAGGTCGCTTCCGTCGAGCACGACGCGGTCGGCGCGCGGGATCGGGCGCCGGCGCAACGCCTCGAGCACGCCGGGCACGTCGCGAAGGCGCCACGCGCCCTTCAGGTAAAGGATGGCGACGCCTTCCTCGATCCTGGATTCGACCGCGATACCGTTCGCGCTCATCGCATCTGGATGGGCTTCCCGCCGCACACGTAGGCCACCAAGCGACGTTATCCGAGGCGGGCTCCGGGCGGTTGCGTCAGATCAACGATGGTCCCCGCCGGGGATGCCATTTGCCGCACGCCGTGAGATATTGGACGCGGCTGACGGCCGCACGAGGACATGAGCCTGGAGAACGCCCCGCAAGAGCTGCTCGAAGTCGACCAGCTCACCCGCCGTTTCGGCACGTTCACGGCCGTCGACCGCGTGTCCTTCGGTATCCGGCCCGGCGAGGCCTTCGCGTTGCTCGGACGCAACGGCGCCGGCAAGACCACCGTCATCAAGATGCTCACGACCCTGCTTCCGCCCAGCGGCGGGGCGGCGCGCATCGCGGGCTTCGACGTGGTCGCCGATGCCGCGCGGGTGCGGCGCGTCGTGGGCTACGTGCCGCAGGCGCTGTCGGCCGACGGAGACCTCACGGGCTACGAGAACCTTCACGTATTCGCGCAGCTCTACGACATCCCGCGGGCCGAGGAGAAGGCGCGCATCGAGGATGCGCTCGCGCTCATGGACCTCGTGGAATTCGAGCACAAGCTCGTGAAGACCTACTCGGGGGGCATGATCCGCCGCCTGGAGATCGCGCAGTCGACCTTGCACCGCCCGCAGCTGCTCTTCCTGGACGAGCCCACCGTGGGCCTCGATCCCGTCGCGCGCGTCGCCGTGTGGGACATGCTCGAGAGGCTGCGCTCGCGCTACAACAGCGCGATCCTGCTCACGACTCACTATCTCGAGGAAGCCGAGCGCCTTTGCGACCGCGTCGCCATCATGAATCGCGGCCGCATCGCGGCCATGGGCACGCCGCGCGAGCTGGAGGCGGCGCTGGGAGCGGGCGCCACGTTCGAGGACGTCTTCGAGCAATACACGCGCGGGGCCCTGGAGGGCGCGGAGAACTACGAGGCCGCGTCGCGCACGCGTTCGGCGGCGCAGGGCCATGGATGAGCGGGCGGCCGCCGCGCCGCTGCCCAATCCCGTGCTGGGCTTCCTGCGGAAGATGGCCGCCATCGCCGAGCTGGAGGTGCGCAAGCTCCGCCACGATCCCACCGAGCTCGCGAGCCGCGCCGTGCAGCCCCTGCTTTGGCTCCTGATCTTCGGGCCCGTGATGAGCCACGGCCACGTCATCGACACGGGCTCGCTTCCGTACCTGGACTACATCGTGCCCGGAATCCTCGCGCAGAGCGTGCTCTTCATCGCGATCTTCAACGGGATCTCGGTGATCTGGGAGCGCGACCTGGGCATCGTGCACAAGTTCCTCGTGAGCCCCACGCCGCGCGCCGCGCTGGTGCTGGGCAAGTCGCTCGGGGGCGGAGCGCGGGCGTTGGTCCAGGCGATCGTCGTGGTCATCGCGGGAACCGCGATCGGCGTGCACCTGCGCTTGGATCCGCTCACGCTCGCGGCCGTGGTGTTCTTCGTGGTGCTCGGGGCGGCGGTCTTCAGCAGCTTTTCCCTGGTGATCGCGTGCATCGTGAAGACGCGGGAGCGCTTCATGGGCATCGGGCAGGTCCTGACGATGCCGCTCTTCTTCGCGAGCAACGCGATCTACCCCACGACGCTCATGCCCGGATGGCTGCAGGCCGTCGCCCACGTGAATCCGCTCACCTACGAGATCGATGCGCTGCGCGAGCTGCTCCTGCCGGCCCACGGGCAGCTCGCGCACTTCGGGCTGTGGACGGATTCGGCGGTGCTGTGCGCGGCGCTCGCGCTGATGGTCTCCGTGGCGGCGCGCCTCTATCCGCGAATCGCGATCTGACCGCGCGATTCAGAGGACCTGGCGCGCGAGCCTGCGGATCACCATGCGGGAGCGGCCGGCATCGTGCAGCGCTTCCACCTCCACGTCGAAGCGGCATCGCTCGGCGGAGGGCGCGAGCACGGTGAGATCGTCGACGCCGGCCGCCGCCTCCATCCGGTGCCGTGCAAAGGCGGGTCCATATTCGCGCGGCGGCAACCGCGTGTCGATGAACTCCGCGATGGCGGCGGCGCCGCGGATCTCGCCGAACGCCGAGGCGGTGGACCACGAAGCGTCGGGGTGAAGCAGGCTCGCCGCGCCGCGGCCGTCGCGCCGGTCTACGCAATCGAGAAAGCGCATGAGGAGCAGGCGCCTGGAGTCGCGCGCGGCGTAGCTCGTGTGGAGCAGGGCGTGCGCCCGCGCGGAGTTGGGGTGCCCCAGCTCGCTCGCATACAGGCGTTGCACGTCCGTGTTCTCGAAGGAGCAGCGCTTCGGCGCGTGGCGGTCCACCTCGTAGATGGCCTGCATCCGCTTGGACAGGATGTGCGGGTCCATGGACTTGGGCTCGCCGCCGCCGCCGAGGCAGCCGCCGACACAGGCCATGACCTCGATCGCGACGAACTCGTCGCGCCACGCCTGCGCCTGCAGCATGCGCTGCGCGGCGGCGATGCCGTTGCACACCGCGACCCTGCCGAGTCCCGGAACATCGGCGGTCTTCACGTCCTTGTCCACGCCGCGCAGCGCGTGCCATTCGGGCGAGGGCGGATTCGGGGCGCCGGCCAGGTGCAGCGCGGTGCGCACCATCGCCTCCATCACGCCGCCCGAGGCGCCGAAGAGCTGCGCGGCGCCTGTGCTCTCGCCCAGGGGATCGTCGAATTCGCCGTCGTCGGAGAGTGAGCCGAACGCGATGCCGCGCGAGCGGATCATCCTCGCCAGCTCGCGAGTGGTGACCACGTGGTCGATATCGCCCGAGACGCCGGGCCGGTTCGCCTCGTCCTTCTTGGCGGTGCAGGGCATCACGCTCACCACATAGGGCTCGTCCCTGCCTTCGGCGAAGCCGGGGCCGAGCGAACGCGCGAAGGCGCCGCGCTTGGCGATGGCTCCATGCATCTGCTGCGGCGACTTCGTCGTGCTGAGGTTGGGCAGCAGGTCGGGGCGGTTCAACTCGACCCAGTTCACCCACCCGGGGCAGCAGGAGGTGAGCAGCGGCAAGCCCCGCCGCGTCCTCACGCGCTCCAGCAGCTCGGTGCCTTCCTCCATGATGGTGAGGTCGGCGGCGAAGTTCGTGTCGAACACGTAGTCGAAACCCAGTTGCCTCAGCGCATTGATCATCCTGCCCGTGCTCACGGTGCCGGGCCTCATGCCGAACTCCTCGCTGATCGCCACGCGCGTCGCCGGCGCCACCTGCACCGCGGAGATGCGCCGACGCCCGTCGAGCGTGCGCAGGACCTCATGCCAGTGCGGCGTCTCGATGAGGGCCCCGACCGGGCAGACCAGCGTGCATTGGCCGCACGAGATGCAGCGGGTGTCGGCGAGCGAGCGGTCGAACACGGTGACGGGCATGCGTCCCGATCCGTGCTCGGCGAATCCGATGACGAACTGGCGCTGTCCCGCCTCGCCGCAGGCCTCGGCGCACAGGCCGCACTCGATGCACTTGGAAAGATCGCGCCAGATGCTGGGCGAGGTGTGGTCCACGAGCGCATGCTCCGGATGCGCGGGCGATCCCCTCGCCACGACCTCCCAGGCGCCTTCCACCGGGTATTCCGTGACGAGCCCCTGCAGCTTGCACGATCCGTTGACCTCGCAGCGCATGCAGTCGTTCGGGTGGCGCGCCAGCAGCCATCGCAGATCGGCCTCGCGGAAGGCGCGCAATGCCGGCGAATCGGTGACGACGCGATCGCCTTGCCTCGCACGGGTCACGCATGCGGGCTGCGGGCGCGACTGGCCCTCGACTTCCACGAGGCACATGCGGCACACCGCGTGGGAGGGCAGCCGCGGATAGTGGCAGAGCGTCGGAACATGAATGCCGGCTTCGCGTGCGGCATCGAGCAGCGTCGAGCCGTCGCTCGACTCCACGGGCCTGCCGTTGACCGTGAGCCTGATCATGAGGCGATTCGCCGAAGCAGGGTGGCCTGCATGGGCAGTGTCGGCCCGATCACGAGGGGGCGCTTGACTTGCATCAAGCCACGCCGATTGTCACGCGGAAGAATTGAAGCATGCTGGAGTCCATCGATCGGCTTCGCGCGTTGCCGCGGCTCGCGGAGATCATCCGCGTGCTCGCGCGGCATGGGCTCCAGGACCTGGTGCATTCGGCGGGGCTTCACCGGCTCGCCGACGAGACCGCCGGCGTGCTTGGATGGGAGGCCGACCCGGAGATCGCGCAGCGAACGCTGCCCGAACGCGGCCGCCTCGCGCTGGAGGCGCTCGGTCCGGCGTTCGTGAAGCTGGGCCAGGTGCTCGCCTCGCGCGTGGACCTGCTTCCCGCCGAGTGGATCGCCTCCCTGGACGAGCTGCACGACCGCGCGACGCCCGTGCCCTATGCGCGAGTCGAAGCGCAATTGAAGGCGGATCTCGGCAAGCCCGTCGAGGAGGCGTTCTCGTCGTTCGAGACGGAAGCGAGCGCCGCCGGATCGATCGCGCAGGTCTATCGCGCGGTCCTGCCGGACGGACGCGAGGTGGCCGTGAAGGTGCGCCGCCCCGGCGTGGAAGAGACGGTGAAGGCCGACCTGATCCTGCTCGAGAGCGTGGCCGCGTGGTGGCAGGGCGCGCATCCCGAGGCGCGGCGCTACCAGCCGATGGAGCTCGTGGCGCAGCTTCGCAAGTCGATCGCACGCGAGATCGACTTCATGGCCGAAGGCCGCAGCCAGGAGCGCTTCGCCGAGTCCTTCGAGGGCGATCCGGCGATCGTGATCCCGCACGTTCACTCGTCGTTCACGACCGCGTCGCTGCTGGTGATGGACTGGATCGACGGCGTCCCGGGCACGGACCTCGCGGCCATCGATGCCGCGGGGCTCGACCGGCAGGCGCTCGCCGCGCACGGCACCGACGCGGTCCTCAAGATGGTGCTGGTCGATGGCTTCTTCCATGCCGACCCGCATCCGGGAAACGTGTTCTTCCTTCCCGGCAATCGCGTGGCCCTCATCGATTTCGGCATGGTCGGCTGGCTCTCGCACCGCAGGCGCGACGAGCTGATCGACCTGCTCGCGGCGGTCTCCGCGCACGACGCGGAGGCGATGCGCGACGTGCTGCTCCAGTGGGCCGATGGCCGCAAGGTCTCCGCCGAGCGCTTCGCGGAAGACCTGGGCCGGCTGCTGCACCTGTACGAGCACGCGACACTTCGCGAGGTGAGTCTCGCCATGCTGTTGTCGGAAATCGCGACCGTGATCCGCGAGCACCGCCTGATGCTGCCCCCGGACCTCGCGATGCTCTTCAAGGCGCTCATCACGCTCGAGGCGCTCGGGACGCGCCTCGTGCCGCGCTTCCGGCTCATCGAGCACGTGACTCCCTACGTGCGCATGCTCGTCGTGCGCCGCTGGTCGCCTGGGCGCGTGGCCGGCCGGTTCTCGGACGCGATGCGCGAGTGGGCGCGCGCGGTGCGCGTGGCGCCGCGGGTGCTCGAATCCCTCGCGCGCCGTTTCTCCGACGACGGCATCGCGGTGCGCTTCGAGGTCCTGGGCATGGAGCGATCGGCACGCCGCCTCGAGCGCGGCCTGGATCGCGCCACCATCGGCGTGGTGACCGCCGCGCTCATCGTCGGCAGCTCGATCCTCGTGGCCTTCGCGGCGGGGCATGCGTCCTTCGCCATGACCTTCTTCGGCGCGGTCGGGATCTTCGTCGCGATCGTCAATATCGTCTGGCTCGTGGGCTCGATACGGCGCGTGGGACGCGACGACCGCTAGATCTTCCCCGGCTGCGGCCGCGCCTATTGATACCCGTCAACCGGCAGGGGCGCCTCGCCCGATACATTGGATCCATCGCAGCCGGCGGGAGGGCTTGCCATGAGTGCCAAGCAATTGGTGTTCGCCGAAGAGGCGCACGCCAGGATCGTTTCCGGAATGACCCAGCTCGCGCACGCGGTGCGCGGCACGCTCGGGCCGAAGGCGCGCACGGTGATGCTGCAACGCTCGTTCGGCGCGCCGACCGTCATCAACTCGGGCGTGGTCGTCGCCAAGGAAGTGCAGTTGCCGGATCCGCTCGAGAACATGGGCGCGCAAATGGTGCGCGAGGCGGCCTCGAAGACTTCCGATGTCGCGGGCGACGGCACGACCACGGCGACGCTGCTCGCGTACGCGCTCGTGGTCGAGGGCATGAAGCACGTGGCCGCGGGCCTGAACCCGATGGATCTCAAGCGCGGCATCGACCTCGCGTGCGGTGCGGTCGCGGCCGAGCTGAAGAGCATGGCGCGCCCCTGCGCCGCGCGCACGGAGATCGAGCAGGTCGCCACGGTGTCGGCCAACTCCGACAAGGCGATCGGGCAGATCGTCGCCGACGCGATGGAGAAGGTGGGCAAGGAGGGCGTGATCAGCGTCGAGGACGGCTCCGGGCTGCAGAGCGAGCTGGAAGTGGTCGAGGGCATGCAGTTCGACCGCGGCTTCCTCTCGCCGTACTTCATCAACGCCGAAAAACAGCGCTGCGTGCTCGAGGATGCGTTCATCCTCGTGACCGACCGCAAGATTTCGTCGATCCAGGACTTGCTGCCGGTCCTCGAGATCGTGGCCAAGGCGGGCAAGCCCGTGCTCATCGTCGCCGAGGACGTGGAAGGCGAAGCGCTCGCCACGCTCGTGGTGAACATGCTGCGCGGGATCCTGAAGGCGTGCGCCGTGAAGGCGCCGGGATTCGGGGACCGCCGCAAGGCCATGCTCCAGGACATCGCCGTGCTCACCGGAGCCCGCGTGATCTCGGAAGAGGCGGGGCTCAAGCTCGAGAACGCGAAGCAGGGCGACCTGGGCCGCGCGCGGCGCGTGGAGATCGACAAGGACGACACCACCCTCATCGGGGGCGCGGGCGATCCGAAGAAGGTCGCGTCGCGGGTGGCGCAGATCCGCGAGGAGCTCGCCGTGGCGACGAGCGACTACGACAAGGAAAAGCTCCAGGAACGCGTCGCGAAGCTGGCGGGCGGCGTGGCGGTGGTGAAGGTGGGAGCCGCCACCGAGATGGAGATGAAGGAGCGCAAGGCGCGAGTCGAGGACGCGGTGCACGCGACCCGCGCCGCGGTCGAGGAAGGCGTGCTGCCCGGCGGCGGCGTGGCCCTGCTTCGGGCGCGGGCGAAGGTCGCGGGACTGCGCGGCGATAACGCCGACCAGGACGCGGGCGTGCGCATCGTGCTGCGCGCCCTCGAGGAGCCCATGCGGCAGATCGTGGCGAACGCAGGCGGCGAGCCCAGCGTCGTGGTCGCACGCGTCGGGGCGGGCGAGGGCAACTTCGGCTTCAACGCGCTCACGGACCAATACGGCGACATGGTGGCCATGGGCATCCTCGATCCGTGCAAGGTCACGCGAACGGCGCTGCAGAACGCGGCTTCGGTCGCGGGCCTGGTCCTCACCACCGATTGCATGATCGCCGAGATTCCCGAGGCCAAGCCGCGGCCGCCCGCCATGGAAGGCATGGATATGTGAGCAGGGCTGCCGGCCGGCGCTTCAGCGCCGCCAGGCGGCTCTCAGCGGACGCTCGTCCTTGCCCGGCGTGCACTCGCCCTTGAATGCTTCTCCCAGCGCGTGAACGATGGCGTTCGCAAGGTGCGGCTCGGTGGTAGTCACGATCAGCTCCTCGCCCGAAGGCTCGATCGCGATGATGCGTTCGAGCGGATGGTTCGCCTTCTGCAGCGCCTCGCGTGCCTTCACGATCCGGATGACCTCGTCGCGGTGGGCGAGCGCGAATGCCCCGGCGAGCGTGACGACGCCGCCCGCATCGCGTTGCCGGATGCGGCGGCATGCCGGGCACTCGTGCTCGGGGGCGCCTTTGGGCGCCTTCGACCACGTCCAGCGCCCTTCGCTGTAGGTGGCGCCGCAGGCGGGGCAGCTCGCGTGCGCGGGAAGCTTCGGATCCGAGCCCGTGCGGGGGCGCGCCGCGACCGGCCCTTCGCGTCGAACGGTTTGGGTGGATTTCCTTTCAGCTTTCATGGACGGCCTCCTCGACACTCGAATAGTAGGTGCGGCATTCCGTTTCGCGTCCGCGCACGACCCGGCGCCCGAGGAGCTCGCCCCGGGTCTCCGTGACGACGGTGCATTGGCGCTCCACGTGGTCGCCGTCGTAGAAGAAGATGACGACCCAGTCGCGCGTGCGGCCCAGGCGATGCGCGAGCGCGGTGTTCGAATGCACGGCGGTGAAGTGCCACGGATCGCGCGCCGTGTGCAGGATCGGCAGCCACGCTTCGCGCGACGGATTGAAGCGCCGCGGCGCGATGAGGCGCAGCGAGCCCGCGGCGGCGCGTTGCCGGTATTCGCGATCCACGTCGAGGATCGCGGCCACCGACGGCTGCGGGATGGCCTGCGAATGAAGGGGAGCGCGGCGCAGCATCGACTCCAGGCTCGCGCGAATCGACGCGGAACGGCGCGGGCCAACGCCGTGGACGGCTTCGAGGCGGCCGTCGTTGGCCGCCGCTTCCAGCTCCGCGAGCGTATCGACGTGCAGCTGCTCGTGGATGCGCTGCGCAAGCTCCGGCCCCAGCCCGGGGACGCCCTGCAGTGTCTGCGTCGGCTCGCTGCTGCCGCGCAGCGTCTCGAGCATCGGCCAGCGGCCGGTGGCGAGCATCTCCGAGATGGCCGAGGCGATCCCCAGGCCCACGCCCGGAATCGCGTCCAGTCCGCGCACCCCCCCGGTCTCGAACACATTGCGCACGTTGCGGCTCAAGCCCGCGACGGCGTCGCCCGCCCTGCGATAGGCCTTCACCCGGTAGGGGCTCGCGCCCTGCGCGTGCAGCAACCGGGCGGCTTCGTGCAGCTGCTCGGCGACGCTTGCGTTGTCGCCGGAGACGATGGCGTTCATGCCCGCTCGCGCCGCAGCGTGGCGTGGCCGCCATGCGAAAGGATCCTCTCGACCTCGTCGTCGCTCACCTGGTCGAAGTTCCGGTAGAACATTCCCACGGCGCCGAACTCGACGGGATGCTCGAGGCAGACGAGATCGTCGGCGTAGGGCCGCACCTTCGAAAGGCTCGAGGAAGCGGCCACCGGGACGGCGCAGACGAGGCGCGCCGGATGGCGGGCGCGCGCGCTGTGCAGGGCCGCGATCATGGTCGAGCCCGTGGCCATTCCGTCGTCCACGACGATGGCGATGCGTCCCGCGGGATCGAAGGCAGTCCGGCCCGGCGTATAGCGGGCCCGCCGCGACGCGAGGATCTTGCCTTGCTCGCGACGCTCGTCGTCGATGTAGGCGGGGTACGCGCCGACCTCCTCGGCAAAATCGGTCACGTACGACCAACCGGTCTCGTCGACGGCTCCGATCGCGAGCTCGGGATTGCCGGGCGCGCGCATCTTGCGGACGAGCACGACGTCCAGGTCTCCGTCGAGCTGGCGCGCGAGCTCCGCGCCCATCGGAACGGCGCCTCGCGGGATGGCGAGGATCAGCGGACGTTGGCCGCGGTACTCGCGCAACGCGTCGGCAAGCTGTCGCGCGGCATCGATCCGGTCGTCGAAGTACATGGCGGGATGTTCTTGTACATCTGTATCCTAGCCTAGTGCCTCCATCGAGCAGCGACTTGACACCCATCAAGGAGATCGTGGGACCGTTGACCTGGCGCAATGGCCGAGCGGCCGCGCGGTCTACAACGGATGCATGCCCTGGACTCCCCAGCAGCCCCCGGCAGCCATGCGCCGCCTCCCCGAGCCCGTGCTGCGAAAGGCGGTCGAGATCGCCAACGCGCTGTTGCGCGACGGACGCGAGGAGGGAAGCGCCATCCGTATCGCGATCAGCAAGGCGCGCGAGTGGGCGAGGGCCCGCGCTCGGGAGTTTCCCTGACTCGCACGCGGCGATTCGCCGCGCAGCGCCCGGCATCGGGTAGCCCGCGATGCCCCTTTGCCTTGCGATCGACCAGGGCACGCACGCGAGCCGCGCGCTCGTGGTCGACGAGCGTGGCGCGATCGTCGCGAGCGGCGAGAAGGCGATCGGCCTCGTGCGCCCGCAACCCGATTGGGCCGAGCAGGACGGCGACGAGGTCGTGGCGTCCGTGTTCGATTGCGCGGCACAGGCGATCCGCGCGCTGGGCGCGCGCCGTGGCGAGCTGCGATCCGTGGGGCTCGCGAGCCAGCGCGCGAGCGCGGTGTGCTGGGACCGCCGTGACGGCCATACGCTCTCGCCCATCTTCAGCTGGCAGGATCGCCGCGCCCACGAGTGGATCCATTCGCTCGAGCCGCGATTCGGCGAAGCCGTGCACCGTGCCACGGGGCTCTTCCTGTCGCCGCACTACGGCGCGAGCAAGCTGCGCTGGGCCCTCGATCACCTTCCGGCCGTGCGCGACGCGGCCGCCTCGGGAACCCTCGCGTGGGGCCCGATGGCGAGCTTCCTCGCGTTCCGGATGCTCAAGGAGCGCCCGCTGGGCGCCGATCCGCAGTGCGCGGCGCGCACGCAGCTCTGGAACCTCCAGTCGCGCGACTGGGATCCGCAGTTGCTCGAGCTGTTCGGGCTTCCCCCGGGATTCCTTCCGGCCACGAAGCGCACGTGCGAGCGCTGGGGCACCTTCGAGTGCGAAGGCTTGTCGATTCCGCTGACGGCCGTGAACGGCGACCAGTCGGCGTCCGTGTTCGCGTTCGGCTGGCCCGCGACCGACTGCGCCTATGTGAACATCGGCACGAGCGCCTTCGTGCAGCGCGCCCTCGCGACGCCGCCGGGCTACGTTCCGCGGCAATTGACCGGCATCATCCTCGACGACGGAGAGCAAACGCTCTACATGGTCGAGGGCAACGTGAACGGCGCGGGCACGGGCCTCGAGTGGATCCAGAAGGAACTCGGGATCGGCGATCTTTCCCGCGTGCTGCCCGAGTGGCTCGCGCGGCCGGCGAGTGGCGTTCCGCTGTTCCTCAACGGCATCGCCGGTCTGGGCGGGCCGTTCTGGATCGCCGATTTCCCGTCGCGATTCGAAGGGGCGGGGGAGCCCTGGCAGAAGGCCGTCGCCGTCGTCGAAAGCATCGCCTTCCTGCTGCACGCCAATGCCGAGCACATGGGCCGGTACGTGCCGCCGGCGGCGCTCATCCGGGTGAGCGGGGGCGTTTCGCGCATCGATGCCCTGTGCGCGAAGCTCGCGTC
>DATJVS010000213.1:0-2797 GCA_035501715.1 Usitatibacter sp. | reverse complement strand
GGAGGTGGAGGAGCTGCTCGACGAGGGCTTCGTGGAGTTCGGCAGCGTGGGCAAGGTCCACGACCGGGCGAGCGTCGTCACCGCGCTGCTGCTCGAGTCCCCGGCAGCGTGGGCCATCGCCGATTTCAAGGTGCGCCTCCTCGCCGAGGACGTGGCGCTCGTCACCTATCTCGCTATGATGGCGGGCGGGCCCTCGTCGCTTCGCTGCTCCGTCTGGCAGCGCACCTCGGGCCACTGGAAGATGGCGTTTCACCAGGGAACGATTTCCGCGGCCTAGCCATGCCCGGCGAAGAGCGCTTCGACGCGATCGTGATCGGCACGGGGCAGGCGGGCCCGGGGCTTTGCGGGCGACTCGACGCGAAGGGCCTGAAGACCGCCGTGATCGAGCGCAAGCTCCTCGGCGGCACATGCCTCAACGTGGGCTGCATCCCGACCAAGACGCTCGTCGCGAGCGCGCGGGCCGCGCAGGTCGCGCGGCGCGGCCCGGAGTACGGGTTCTCGACCGGAGAAGTGCGCGTGGACATGCGCGCCGTGAAGGCCCGCAAGGACCAGGTCGTCGCGCACTACAGCGGCGGTCTCACGCGATGGCTCGAGGGCATGAAGAACGTGACGCTCGTCCGCGGGCACGGCCGGTTCACGGCGGCGCACAGCGTGAAGGTCGGCGATCGAACGCTCGTGTCCGACCGGATCTTCATCAACGTCGGCGGCCGCGCCTCGACACCCGCGCTGGCGGGAATCGACCGCGTGCCCTACCTCACCAACTCCACGATGATGGACGTTGACACCGTTCCCGGGCACCTCGTGATCGTGGGCGGCAGCTACATCGGCCTCGAGTTCGCGCAGATGTACCGCCGCTTCGGCTCGCAGGTGACCGTGGTCGAGCGCGCGCCCAAGCTCCTGCCGCGCGAGGATGACGACGTCGCGGCGGAGATCCGCGCGGTCCTCGAGCGCGAGGGCGTCGAGATCCGCACCTCGGCCGAGTGCATCTCGTTCGAGCGCAAGGGCGGCCTGGTCGACGTGGACCTCACGTGCGAGGACGGGGAGCCGGTCTCCGAGGGCACGCACGTCCTGCTCGCGATGGGGCGCGTGCCGAACACCGACGACCTGGGGCTCGATGCGGCGGGCGTGAAGGTCGATCCGCGCGGCTACATCGAGGTGGACGACGAATGCCGCACCAACGTGCCGGGCGTCTGGGCGCTGGGCGACGTAAACGGCAAGGGCGCGTTCACCCACACGTCGTACAACGACTACGAGATCGTCGCGGCGAACGTCCTGGACGGAGGCTCGAGGCGCATCTCGCAGCGCATCGCCTGCTACGGCCTGTTCATCGATCCGCCGCTGGGACGCGCGGGCATGACGGAGCGCGAGGCGCGCGCCACGGGGCGCAGGCTCCTCGCGGGAAAGGTGCCCATGAGGAACGTGGGGCGCGCGCGGGAGTCGGGCGAGATGCAGGGATTCATGAAGGTGGTGGTGGACGCCGACACGAAGGAGATCCTGGGCGCCGCCCTCCTCGGCCTGAACGGCGACGAGATCGTGCACTCGCTCCTCGATGCGATGTACGCTCGCGCTCCGTACACGACGATCTCCAACGCGGTGCACATCCATCCGACGGTCGCCGAATTCATCCCCACGCTCCTCCAGGACCTGAAGCCGCTCGCGCCCTGATGCTGATCCACGGAAGCTGCCACTGCCGCAACATCACGTTCACGTTGCGCTGGGATCCCGAACCCGCGGAGATTCCCGCGCGCGCCTGCACCTGCTCGTTCTGCTCGAAGCACGGTGGCGTGTGGACGTCCAACCCGAAGGGCTCCCTGCGCGTGCGCATCGAGGATCCGCGGCTCGGCTCCGAGTACGAGTTCGGGACG
The DNA here is from genome assembly GCA_035501715.1 of Usitatibacter sp. Taxonomy (GTDB): domain Bacteria; phylum Pseudomonadota; class Gammaproteobacteria; order Burkholderiales; family Usitatibacteraceae; genus Usitatibacter. The sequence continues at coordinate 932 of DATJVS010000213.1, read as the reverse complement.
AAGACGGCGAAGTTCCATGTCTGCAACCGCTGCGGCATCGTTCCGGTCGTGACGAGCACGATCGACGGGCACCTGTACGCCGTGGTGAGCGTGAACGCCTTCGAAGGCGTGGACCCGGCGCTCGTTCGCCGCTCGCCGGCCACCTTCGAGGGCGAATCGCAGGACACGCGCCTCGCGCGCCGCGTGCGCAACTGGATCGCCGACGTGGAATTCGCGACGGGAGCCCCATGACGATCAGCTGGTCCCATTCCATCGACGGCGTCGACTGGCGCGACATGGAGGCGCTCTACCGCCTCGCCCCGCTCGGCGACAAGAGCGCGGCGCTGCTGGAGACCGTGTACTCGAACAGCCGCTACTGCTGCATCGTGCGCGACGGCGAACGCATCGTGGGCGCGGGCCGCGCGCTCGCCGACGGCGGCGATTGCTCGTACGTCTGCGACGTCGCGATCCTTCCGGACTACCAGGGGCGCGGGATCGGAAAGCGGATCGTGGAGAAGCTGGTGGAGCTTTCCGCCGGCCACAAGAAGATCATCCTCTACTCGGTGCCGGGCAAGGAGGGCTTCTACAGGAAGCTCGGGTTCCTGCGCCTGCTCACCGCCATGGCGATCTTCCGCGACCAGGCGGGCGCCATCGAGCGCGGCCACCTCTCCGCCGATTGAGCGCGGGGCGGATTCGCGCATCCTCGCAGGTATCATTGCCGTTCGTGATCGAGCAGCAGGAGGAAGCACCGAAATGACACCGCGCGAGCAACGGCTCAGGGTGCGCGAGATCCAGCTTCGCGAGCGCGAGCTCGCGCTTCGCCATTGGCAGGGCCGCGACGCCGCGGCCTCGCGCATCGCCGAGGGCGGCTTCCGGAGCCTCTTCGTGATGAACGGCCTGGGCGCGCTCGCGCTCGGCGCGTTCCTCGCGGTGGCGATCCCGATGCCCGAGGC
>DATJVS010000212.1:0-15524 GCA_035501715.1 Usitatibacter sp. | reverse complement strand
ACCGCCATGGGCGCGCGTGCCGACCTGCAGGCCGCCTTCAAGGATCCGGCCTATGCCGAGGCCTACAAGGCGCAGGCGGCCAAGCTGGGCCGCGACTTGAACCCGAAGGACAAGCGGCTGCTCGACACGCACCTCATCCCGGATCCGAAGAAGGTGAAGCTGCGCGTGTACATGACGACCTCGACCCACAAGTCGATGTCCGCGCTGCGCCAGGGCTCGATGGTCGGCGTGGGCGACGAGGAATTCCACACTGTCGTCGAGAGCTTCCACGAGGCGGTCTTCACCCACGCCTCGACCTCGCCCAACCAGCAGATCATCGCTTCGCTCGACGTGGCGCGCCGGCAGATGGAGCTGGAAGGCTACGAGCTCGTGATGAACTCGATCCTGCTCGCCCTCGAGCTGCGGCGCGACGTGAACACCCACCCGCTGGTCTCGAAGTACTTCCGCATGCTGCCCATCGAGGAGATGGTCCCGGGCGAATTCCGCGGCAGCCTCAAGAGCTACATCGACGACGGGATCACCTGGCTCGATGCGGTCAAGGCGATGCGGGACGACGAATTCATGCTCGATCCCACGCGCCTCACGCTGGTGTGCGGCACCGCCGGCTACGACGGCACGCAGTTCAAGGGCATCCTCGCGTCCGAGTACGGCATCCAGCTCAACAAGACCTCGCGCAACTCGGTGCTGTTCCAGACCAACATCAACAACACCCGCAGCGACGTCGCCAACCTGATGAAGGTGCTGGTGGAGATCGCGAAGAAGGTCGACGACGACCTCGCCTCGGGCGACGACAACGAGCGCAAGGCCTTCGCGGCGCGCGTGAAGTCGCTGATGGAGGACGTGCCCGACCTGCCGAACTTCAGCTACTTCCACGACAAGTTCCGCGACAACCCGAGGGGCAGCACGCTCGAGGGCCACATGCGCGAGGCCTTCTACATGGCCTACGACCACGACGGCTGCGAGCACGTGAAGCTCTTCAGCGCCGAGGTCGACCGGCGCGCGCGCTCGGGCCCGCCGCTCATCTCCGCCAACTTCGTGATCCCCTACCCGCCGGGCTTCCCGATCATGGTGCCGGGCCAGGTGATCAAGCCGGACACGGTGGAGTTCATGCGCAAGCTCGACGTGAAGGAGATCCACGGATACGACAAGGACCTGGGCCTGAAGCTCATCTCGCCGTCGGCGGTGGGCGACAAGTCAGGCAGGAAGGCAGCAGCGAAAGCGCGTCCCGCGAAAGCGGCGCGCAAGACCAAGAAGGCTCGCAAATAAGCCGCCCGACCCTCTAGGAGAGACGACATGATCGACTGGTTCTTTGCCATGATGAAGCTGTACCCGGAGATCGCGATCTTCCTGTGCCTCTGCCTGGGTTATTACTTCGGCAAGTTCGGCTACAAGGGCATCGCGCTGGGCTCGGTGACCGCGACACTGATCGCCGGTGTGGTGATCGGGCAGATCGGCATCACGATCAGCCAGCCGCTGAAGGCGTTCTCGTTCCTCATGTTCCTGTTCGCCGTCGGCTACGGCGTCGGGCCGCAATTCGTTCGCGGCATCGCGAGCAACGGGCTGCCGCAGGCCATCTTCTCGGTCGTGCAGTGCGTGTTCAGCCTGGCCGCGGTCGTGGTGATCGCCAAGGTCGCCGGCTACGACCTCGGCTACGCCGCGGGGCTCTACTCGGGCTCGCAGACCATCTCCGCGGCGATGGGGCTGTCGACGGACGCGATCAACCGGCTCGGCATGGAGGCCGACAAGGCGAAGGCGCTCATCGACTCGATGCCGGTCGCCTACGCGGTGTCCTACATGTTCGGCACGATGGGATCGGCCGTGGTCATCGCGATTCTCGGTCCGAAGCTCCTTCGCATCGACCTCGAGGCCGCCTGCAAGGACTATGAGGAGAAGCATGGCGGCGGCAAGAAGGAAGCGGGTGGAGCGGGTTCCGCCTGGCAGCGCTGGGTGATGCGCGCCTACCGCGTGAAGCCCGGCGGCAAGGCCGTGGGCCTGCGCGTGGCCGAGGCCGAGTCGCTGGTGCCCGACACGCGTGTCTTCGTGCAGCGCATCCGCCGCGACGGCAAGATCGTCGAGGCGACCGCCGACACGGTGCTGCAGGAAGGCGACATCGTCGCCATCGCGGGTGAGCGCGAGGTGCTGGTGACGCTGCTGCAGAGCGCGGACGAAGTCGAGGACAAGGAGCTGCTCGCCGTGCCGGTCGAGGGCATCGACGTCCTGGTGACGAACAAGGAGGTCGATGGCAAGACTCTCGCCGAATTGGCCGCGATGCCGGCCGCGCGCGGCGTGTTCCTGCGCAAGATCACGCGCGGCGCGACCGCCACCGACATCCCGATCCTGGCGAACACCACGGTCGAACGCGGCGACCTCTTCACGATCGTCGGCCGCACCCAGGACACGGGCGCCGCGACCAAGCTGCTGGGCGTGGCGGACCGGCCGACCGACGTCACGGACATGGCGTTCGTGGGCGCCTTCATCGTAGTCGGCGGGCTGATCGGCGCCCTGGTGTTCAAGATCGCCGGCGTGCCTCTCACGCTGTCGACCGCGGGCGGCGCTCTGGTCGCCGGGATCGTCGGCGGGTGGCTGCGCTCCGTTCGGCCGTCCTTCGGGCGCATCCCGACGCCGACCGTCTGGTTCATGAACTCCGTCGGCCTCAACATCTTCATCGCCATCGTCGGCATCTCCGCCGGACCGGGATTCGTCAACGGCCTGAAGACGCAGGGCATCGGCCTGTTCCTGTGGGGTGCGCTCGCGACGACAGTCCCCCTGGTCCTGGGCATGTTCGTGGCCAAGTACATGTTCCGGTTCCACGATGCGCTCACGCTCGGCATCGTCTCCGGATCGCGCACGACGACCGCGTCGCTGGGCCTCGTGTGCGACCAGGCGAAGAGCCAGGTCCCGGCGCTCGGCTACACCGTCACGTATGCGGTGGGCAACACCCTGCTCACGATCTGGGGCATGGTCATCATCATGATCATGAGCTGAGGTGATCCAGCCTCGCGCGTAGCGAATGGCGCAGCCGGTCCCAGTCGAACCAGGGCCCGGGATCGGTCTTGCGCCCGGGCGCGATGTCGCTGTGCCCCACGATTTCGAGGATTCCGTAGCGCTTGAAGAGCGATTGCGTGAGCTCCGCCAGCGTCGCGTACTGCGGCTCGGAGAAGGGCACGTCGTCGCTGCCTTCGAGCTCGATGCCGATTGAAAAATCGTTGCAGCGCTCGCGCCCCTTCCACGACGAGGCGCCCGCATGCCACGCGCGCTTGTCGCACGGCACGTACTGCACGAGCGTCCCGTCGCGGCGTATCAGGAAGTGCGAGGAGACGCGAACGCCCTCGAGCGTCGCGAAGTACGGATGCGCCTTCGTGTCGAGCGTGCCCATGAAGAGATCGTCGATCCACGGCCCGCCATACTCGCCCGGCGGCAGCGAGATGCTGTGGATCACGATGAGCGACACCTTCTCGCCCGGCGGGCGCTCGTCGAAGTGGGGAGACTTGCGGACGATCAATCGATGCCCAGGCGATCCAGCCGATAACGCAGCGACCGGAACGTGATCCCCAGCAGCTTCGCCGCCGCGGTCTTGTTGAATCGCGTGGCCTCGAGGGCCTTCACGATGGCCTCGCGCTCGACGTGGTCGAGGAAGTCGTGCAGCGGAAGGCCTCGCGTGCCGATGGCCCCGTCGAGAGGCGCGAGCTTTTCCTTGGGCGCGGCCTGCGTGAGGTACAGATCGCTCTCCGTGATGCGGTTCTCGGTGCACAGGGCGAGCGCGCGCTCGAGGATGTTCTCGAGCTCCCGCACGTTGCCCGGGAAGTCGTAGCGGCGCAGCGCCAGCATCGCTTCGTCGGTCACCTTGGCCTGCGGCATGCCGTTCTGCTTCGCGAGGCGCTCGACCACCTGCTCCACCATGAGCGGGATGTCCTCGGGGATCTCGCGAAGGCTGGGCATCTTGAGCTCGATCACGTTCAGGCGATAGAAGAGGTCCTGCCGGAACTCGCCCGCCTCGACCTGCTCGGCGAGGCTCCTGTGGGTGGCGGAGATCAGGCGCATGTCGATGGGCTCTTCCTGCGTGTCGCCCACGGGACGCACCTTCTTCTCCTGGATCACGCGAAGCAGCTTCACCTGCATCGCGAGCGGCAGGTCGCCCACTTCGTCGAGGAACAGCGTGCCCTTCTGCGCGGCCTGCAGATAGCCGATCTTGTCCGCGTCCGCTCCGGTGAAGGCGCCCTTCTTGTATCCGAAGAACTCGCTCTCCATCAGGTTCTCGGGGATCGCGCCGCAGTTCACCGCCACGAAGGGCGCGTCGGCTCGCGAGCTGCCCGCATGGATGAGGCGCGCGGCCACTTCCTTGCCGGTGCCGGATTCGCCCGTGATGTACACCGGCGCCTGCGACCGCGCGAGCTTCGCGATCATCTCGCGCGCGCGCTGCATCGGCTGCGATTCGCCCAGCAGCCTCGGCACGCCCGCCGGCGGCGCCTCTCCCGCGGAGGCCCGGCGCGCCTGCACCGGGCGCGGAAGCTTCAGCGCGCTCACCACCAGCGGCCGCAGCTGCTCCACCTTGATGGGCTTGGCGAGGTAATCGAATGCACCCGCCTTCAGCGCCGCCACGGCGTTTTCCGTCGAGCCGAACGCGGTGATCACCGCCACCGGCGTATTGCCGTAATGCTCGGCGATGTGCCGCAGCACCATGAGCCCGTCGCCATCGGGAAGTCGCATGTCCGTGAGCGCGAGATCGTAGGGACGGGACTTCAACGCCTCCCGCGCTTCCTCGAACGTGGCGGCCGTGTCCGCATCCACGCCCATGCGCGTGAGCGTCAGCACGAGCAGCTCGCGGATGTCCGCCTCGTCGTCGACCACCAGCACGGATTTTCGATTCATCACGCGGCCTTGAGGGTCACGCGGAAGTGGCCGCAGCCCTCGCCCTCGATGCACTCGATGCGGGCGCTGTTGGCTTCGCAGAGCTCCCGGGCGATGTACAGCCCCAGCCCGGTGCCCTGCGCTTCCGTGGTGAAGAAGGGTTCGAAGATGTGCGTGAGCGCTTCTTTCGACACGCCCGGCCCGTCGTCGATGATGTCGATGGCGAGCCGCCCGGGAACGGCCGAGGCCGAAACCAGGATGCGCGCCGAGCCCGTGCCCTTGCGCCCGTGGCGCCAGGCGTTGCGCCCGACGTTCCACAGCACCTGGTCCAGGTGCTGCCGGTCGAACCACAGCCGCTGCGTCGTCCGGACCTGCACGTCGAGCCCTCCGTCGGGGACTTTCTCGGTCGCGCAGAACTCGTGCGCGAAATTGGAAAGATACGGCACCGCGTCGATGGCCTCGGGCTGCGCGCGGTCGCGGCGATTGAGGAGCAGGACTTCCTGCACCATGCGGTCGAGGCGAACCACGTTGTTCTGCACGATCTCGAGCAGGCGCTTGCTGTCGTCGTTCTGCTCGGGATCTTCCTTGAGCAGGTCCGCCGCGTGCCCGATGGACGAGAGCGGATTCCTGATCTCGTGCGCGATGGAGGCGGTGAGCCGCCCGAGGGCCACGAGCTTCATCTGCGTGGCCTGCTGGCGCATGCGCCCCACGTCCTCGATGAAGATCACGATGGGCGCGGGATCGCCCGAGCCGATTGGAACGAAGTGCACCTGCACCTCGCCCGCGGCGCGCGGCGCGCGAAGCTGCATGAACGTGGTCTCGGAACCCTTGCGCCAGCCGTCGAGGAGCGCGCTGATCTCGGGGGCGTAGTCCACGAGGCGGGCGCGCCCGGAGGGCAGCGGCCCCAGCAGCTGCGCCGCGCGCGGGTTGCTCTGGCGGATGCGCCCCTCGCTATCGACCACGAGGATGCCGTCCTGCATGTCGCGGATCACGAGCTCGTTGATCTGCGAAAGGTTCGCGAGGTCCAGGCGCCGCTCTTCCGCGATCTCCTCGCTCGTGCGCGCGTAACGCGCGAGCGTGGTGGCGAGCAGCGCCGTTGCGAAGAACGCGACGCTCGTGAGGCCCGACTGCACGAAGTCCTGCGCGGCCGCGTCGTTGCGCAGCATCTGCAGCGCCTGCTCGCCCAGCACGGCGATCGCCGCGGTGGCCGCGTGGAAGTACGCGAGGCGCCCGCGCGAGATGAGGCCGGCGGCCGCGAGCGACATGAGCAGGATCACGCCGAAGCCCGAGCGGATGCCGCCGCTCGAGTACATCAGCATCACGATGGCGATCACGTCCACGAAGACGCCCGCGGTCACCTGCATGCGCACGCCGGGCTCGCGAAGGCTCGCGGGCACGAGCAGCACGAGCGAGGCGACCACGTACGCGGTCACCGTCGGCACCACCGCCGCCGGGAAAGTGATGCCGACGTTGAAGAAGCGGTTGAGGAAGACGAACGCGAGGCCGATGAAGAACGCGAGCACCACGCGATAGATGCAGAACACCCACAGCGTTCGCCACGTGGCGTCGTCCGCGGTAACCGCCCGTGCGCGCGTGCCCACCGCGATCTTGCCGGCCGTGGCGATCATTGCGGGCGGCAGCGCGGGTTGTCCTTGCAGTGGTAGGCGCCGCCTTCGGCCACGGCTTCGCTGCGCGGCAGGTTCACGCCGCAGCGCGAGCACGCGACCATGTCCTCGCCGGCGTCGCTCTTGGCGGCGGGCGTCTCCCTCACCTGGGCGCGGAAGAACCCGCGGAACGCCGCGACGATCAGGAATCCGATGACGATGAGCAGCAGGATGCGGGCCATTCGCGAATTTTAGGGCAAAAGCAGTTCCACTTCGAATCGCGCCCCGGAGCCCGCGAGATTCGTCGCGCGGACCTTGCCGCCGTGGAATTCGGCCACGAGGCGGACGATGTACAGGCCGAGTCCGAGGTGGCCTTCCTCGCGCCGCGCCCCGGGCTCGCGCAGCGACACCATGGAATCGAAGAGGCGCGCCACCGTCGCTTCAGGAAGCGGCGGGCCGTCGTTCTCGACGGCGAGCGTCGCGCGCCCGTTCGCCGAATCGAGCGAGATGCGCACCGCGCCATTGGGCGGCGCGAAGTCGTTGGCGTTTTCAACGAGCTTGTCGAGAAGCTGCGCGAACGCATCGGGCACGCCAATCATCCACACCGGGCCCGCGGGAGGCGTGTACGCGAACGGGCGCCTGGGATAGGCCGCGCGATAGCCTTCGACGCAGCCCGCCACGACTTTCGCGAGGTCGAATCGCTCGCGCTCGGCGCTTTCCAGCAACCGCTCGAGGCGCGTGGCCTCCGAAAGGCGCGAGATGAGGCGTGCGAGGCGCTCCACGCCTTCGCCCGCGCGATCGACGTACACGCGCGCCTCGCCCGGCAGCGACTGCGCCTTGAGATTGTCGAGCGACGAACGCACCACGGCCACGGGCGTACGCAGCTCGTGCGACAGGCGCCCGGCCATCGCCTCGAGATAGGCGTTGTAGTCCCTCAGGCGCGCGAGCACCGCGGCGGTCGTGCGCGAAAGATCGCCGATCTCGTCCTTCGCGTCGGTGGGCGTGATGGTGCCGCGCACGCGGCCTTGCGCATCGATGGCCGAATCGGCTTCGGCGTGCAGCCGCCGGATGCGCGTCGCAAGCCGCGAGGCGAACGCGAGCAGGATCGCGAGCGCGGCGGCCACCACGGCGAGCGTCAACGCGAGCAGGTTCTCGAGCGCGCTTTCCTTGAGGATCTGGATCGAGGCCGTGGTCTCCTCGACCACCACCGCGCCCACGATGTCGTCGCCCACGAAGATCGGTTGCGCCGACGAAAGGATCGCCACGTTGCGATCGCGCGTGCCGCGCCACTGCGTCGAGGACACGCCGATCAGCGCGCGATCGACCTGGCTTCGCGCCGGCTGCGACTCGTCGCCCGCGGGCGGCACGCGCGGCGTGGGCACGACCAGCGCGGCGAGCGGGGCCATCCAGCTCGTGATCGCAGCCGGCTTGGGCGCTTCGCGAAGCGCGCCGGAAAGCCCGCGCACGCGCGAGCGCGAATCCACGACCCACATGCGCGAGGTGCGCCGGCCCATGAACGAGAGCAGCCGCTCGATCTCTTCCGAAGGAACGTATGCGTTGCCGAGGCTCGCCACCGCATCGGGATCGGACGAGGCGAAGAGCGCGATGATGCGGCGGCGCTCTTCCTCGGTGTCGTTCTCGTCGGACGAGGCGGCGAAAAGCGACGGGCGCTCCGAAAGCCCCGCCGCCACGGCGCGCGCGGTGGCCGCGACCGCCTGCTCCTGCGAGTCGCGCAGGAACGCTTCCATGCGCGAGATGAACTGCGCCGCGAGCACGGGCAGCGCCAGCAGCACCAGCGCCGCCATCACGAGGCGGAAGCGGATCCCATGGATGAAATCCGCGCGCACGGCGACTAGAAAACCACGCGCAGCGCGATGGAGCCGAAGGCATGCGCGGTGCGCTGCCCCTCGAACTCGCGCGAGTCCTGGACGAGGTCGAGCGTGAGCTCGCCCCAGCGCTGCGACCACGTCATGCCGCCCGCGATTCGCGTCACCTCGTTCTTCCTCTCGAGATCGGGCCCGTACGTGTAGTAGTTCTTCGAGAGGAGCTCGTTGCGCGCCACGCCGCGTGCGCTCGCGCCCACGTACGCGCTCCAGCCCTGCGCACCGCTCGCGAAGAAGGGCGGCGTGTCGGCGAAACGCAACTGCGCGCTGGAAGGTGCGCCCGGTTCTCCATAGCGCCACTCGAGCCCGGCGTGGGCGAAGGTGACCTCGGTGCCCAGCACCGCACCGAAGTGGGCGCGAAATCCCGCGCCCAGCGATTGCGTGCGCACGGCGATCGCCGAAGCGTCGAACGCATCGGGCAGCTGCCGGTCCCAGTCGACCTTCACGCCGCTGTCGACGATGCGATGCGCGAAGTCCTGCGCCTGTTCGCCGAGTGCCGAAGGCCCGCGCACGCCCGCTTCCAGCTCGAGCGTGTCGAGCGTGCCGTCGCCCGCGATGTGCCTGGCCAACGTCGCGAGCAGGCGCGCCGTGGGCGCGCGATCCTGCAGCGTGGGCGACGGGTACTTCGACTCGGGCGTGTAGATCTCCTGGGTGAGGCCCCATTCGATGCCGTCCTTCACGCGGCCCACGTGCACGCCCGAGGTGTACCAGCGGTCGGTGTGGAAGAAGAAGTCGTTGTCGGCGCGCACGTACCAGCGCGCCGGATCGTCATCGGCGCAGGCTGCGGTCGCGAGGAGGCACGCCGCCATCGCGAGGCCACGCCTCACTGCGCTTCGATCCAGCGATAGCCCATGCCGTACACGGTCTCGATCGCGTCGAATTGCGGATCGACGCCGAGGAATTTCTTGCGGATGCGCTTCACGTGCGAGGTGATCGTGCCGTCGTCCACCACCATCTCCGCGTCGCGCATCAGCTGGTCGCGGTCCTTCACGTGGCCCGGGTGGCGCGCGAGCGAGTGGACCATCCAGAACTCGGTCACCGTGAGGCCCACGCCCGCGCCCTTCCACGTGGCCGTCATGCGCTGCGGATCGAGCGCGAGCGGCCCGCGCGTGAGCACGTCGTTCGCCGCGGCCGGCTGCGAGGCGGCATCGACGCGGCGGAAGAGCGCCGCGATCCTCGCGAGCAGATGCGGAAGGCTCACGTCCTTCGTGAGGTAGTCGTCCGCCCCCAGGCGAAGGCCCGAGACGATGTCGAAGTCCGAGTCGCGCGCCGAGAGGAAGATGATCGGCAACCGCGCGCTCGCGGCGCGCAGCTCGCGGCACAGCTCGAAGCCGCCGTCCACGTCCGCGCCCAATCCGATGTCGATGATCGCGAGCTCGGGCAGGCGCGCGGCGAGCGTGCGCGACGCGCTCTTGCGGTCGGCGAAGGCCGCGACCTCATAGCCCGCGCGGCCGAGCGCGTCGGAATAGTTCTGCCGGATGACGGGATCGTCCTCGACCAGCGCGATGCGTCGTGCCATGAGGGCGATTATGCAATTTTTTCGCCACATTTCTTCGCCGCATTGCCGCCATCGCGCCGCAACGCTTGCCCCGCGCGCGCGCCCAATGGCCATGTCCCCTCAATCACGGGCGGAAAGGATCGAAGAGATGGCCGGGCAAGCGCAGGCGGTGAAGGGCAAGGCGGTGATCGCGGATTTCCTCGAGCTGGGCGCCAACGCATTCGCGGGCGGCGTCGTGGTGGCGATCGCGCTCGCGGTGGTCACGCTCGCGCTCGCGACGAGCGCGCAGGCCGCGCCCGCTGGCACGATCGCGAAGGCGGCATGCACGAGCGCGCCGTCGGAAGAACCCAGGAGCGCGGCGTCCACTACCGCCGAGGAAGATGCGGCGGGCGTGGGCGCCCTCTGGGCCAACCTGCTGTTGGCCACGGTTGCCCTGACCAGCGCCGGGATCGTCGCCGTCGTCGGGCGAACGGTTCCGGCGGGGAGGCCCGGAAAGCGCCCGGCGGCGTAAAATGCCGGCATGTCGCAGACCATCACCGAGGAATACCGCAAGCTCCAGCAGGAGCTGCACAAGAACCCGAACTACGGCGTCGCGTCGCTGCAGTTCGCGCCCTACGTCGCCTCGCTGATGAAGCAGACCAACTCGCGCACGATCTCCGACTACGGCGCGGGCAAGAAGAACCTCTTGAGGGGACTCGCCGCTGCCGGCATCCAACCGGCCGAGTACTACCCGTACGATCCGGCGTTTCCCGAATACGGCCCGCCGCGCACCGCGGACGTCGTCTGCTGCATCGACGTGCTCGAGCACATCGAGCCGGATCTCGTGGACAACGTGCTCGCGGAGCTGGGCTCGATCACGACCAGGTTCGGGTTCTTCTCGGTGCACCAGGGGCCCGCGGGCAAGGTGCTCGCCGACGGCCGCAACGCGCACCTGATCCAGAAGCCCACGTCGTGGTGGCTGCCGAGGATCGTGAAGCACTTCGAGATCGTGCAGCTGCAGGCGCACCAGATCATGGGCCACGGTTTCTGGCTGATCGTGGCGCCGGTGCAGAAGGAAAAGGCGGGCTGAAGCGGGAGATGGTCGGGGTGAGAGGATTCGAACCTCCGGCCTCTACGTCCCGAACGTAGCGCTCTACCAGGCTAAGCTACACCCCGAGGCCGAGAAACAAAGGGGCACCAAGGCGCCCCTTTTTTCATTTCCGCCGCTAGAAATTTCTCTCGACGGAAAAGTTCGCCAATTGTAGCAGAGAGTCGCGCCACGGGGAATGCGGAACGTGCGAAAGGCGCGCGATCGCCTCGGCCGATTCGGCCCGCGCCTGGTTGCGCGCGTAGTCGAGCGCTCCCACGCGATGGATCGCGGCCACCACGCCCTCCAGGTCGAGCTTTCCGCCGTGCTCGATGGCGTGGCGGATCAGCGCGCGCTCGGCCTCGCTGCCCGCGCGCATCGCGTAGATCAGAGGCAGCGTGGGCTTCCCCTCGGCGAGATCGTCGCCCAGGTTCTTTCCCGTCTCGTGCAGGTCGCCCGAGTAGTCGAGCACGTCGTCGACCAGCTGGAACGCCGTGCCGAGATGCATTCCGTATTCGGCGAGCGCCGTCTCGGCCTCGGCGCCAGCGCCGCCGATGATCGCGCCCACTTGCGTCGCGGCCTCGAAGAGCTTCGCCGTCTTGTAGCGGATCACGGTAAGGTACTTGCGCTCGTCGGTGTCCGGATCGTGCACGTTCAACAGCTGCAGCACCTCGCCTTCGGCGATCACGTTGGTCGCGTCGGCGAGCACCTTCATCACGCGCAGGCTCCCCGCGCCCACGATCATCTGGAACGCGCGCGAGTAGAGGAAGTCGCCCACGAGCACCGAGGCCGCGTTGCCGAATTCCGCGTTCGCGGTCTTGCGCCCGCGCCGCATGCCGGACTCGTCGACCACGTCGTCGTGGAGCAGCGTGGCCGTGTGGATGAACTCGATCACCGCGGCCAGCTCGTGGCGCGATTCCGGTTGCTTGCCGAAAGCGCTCGCCGACAGCAGCACCAGCGCGGGCCGCAGGCGCTTGCCGCCTCCGGCGATGATGTATTGCGCGATGGTGCGGATCAGCACCACTTCGGAGTCCAGGCGGCGGCGGATCACCTCGTCGACCTGCTGCAGGTCCTGCGCGATCGGCGCGCGGATCGATTCGAGGCTCGCCGAAGAGGCGGAAACGCGTTGCGAGGGGGCGTGCGGCAGTGCCGACAAGTCTTTGACCTTACGGGAAATTTCGCGTATTATAGCGAGTTCGCTTTACGCCAAGTGCGCGTGGGCGAAGAATTCATCCATCCATGTGGAGTAAACAATGTACGCGGTCATAAAAACCGGCGGCAAGCAGTACCGAGTTGCCCCCGGCGAAAAAATCAAAATAGAACAGATACCGGCAGACGTTGGCGCTCAGATCGTCCTCGACCAGGTGCTCATGGTCGCGGATGGCGAGGCCGTGAAGCTCGGTAATCCCCTGGTGTCGGGCGCGAAAGTCTCCGCCACCGTCATCGCCCACGGTCGCGGCACGAAGGTGAAGATCTTCAAGATGCGCCGCCGCAAGCACTACCAGAAGACCCAGGGCCATCGCCAGAACTACACGGAAATCCGTGTGGATTCGATCGCCTAAGCAGAGGAAAACGCAATGGCACACAAGAAAGCAGGCGGCTCTTCCCGCAACGGCCGCGATTCCGAGAGCAAGCGCCTGGGCCTGAAGGCCTACGGCGGCGAGCTCGTGAACGCGGGCTCGATCCTCGTTCGCCAGCGCGGCACGCGGTTCCACGCCGGCATGAACGTCGGCATCGGCAAGGACCACACGCTCTTCGCGACGAAGACGGGCCACGTGAAGTACTCGCAGCACGGCCCGAAGGGCAAGTCCACCGTCACCATCGAGCCGGCCAAGCAGTAAGCGGCTCTTCGCCCACGAAAGAGCCCCGTCTTCGCACGGGGCTTTTTTCATTCCGCCCATGAAATTCTTCGACGAAGCGAGGATCGAGGTGATCGCCGGCAACGGCGGCGACGGCTCCGCGTCCTTCCATCGCGCGAAGTACGTCCCGCGGGGCGGCCCCGACGGCGGCGACGGCGGCCGCGGCGGCAGCATCTTCGCCGTGGCGGACCTGAACATCAACACGCTCGTGGACTATCGCTACACGCGCATCATCCGCGCGAAGCCGGGCGAGAACGGCCGCGGGCGCGACTGCAACGGCAAGGGCGCCGACGACATCGTGCTGCGCGTTCCCGTGGGCACCGTGATCCGCGATTCGGAGACCGGCGACACCGTGGCCGACCTCGCGAAGGACGGCGAGCGGGCGCTCCTCGCCAAGGGCGGACGCGGCGGCCTGGGCAACCTCAACTTCAAGTCGAGCACCAATCGCTCCCCGCGGCAGTTCACGCGCGGCGAGCCGGGCGAGACGAAGCAGCTCGAGATGGAGCTTCGCGTGCTCGCCGACGTGGGCCTGCTCGGCATGCCCAACGCGGGGAAGTCCACGCTCATTCGCGCCGTGTCGTCGGCGCGCCCGAAGGTCGCCGACTATCCGTTCACGACGCTGCAGCCCAATCTGGGCGTCGTGCGCGTGGACGCGAACCGTTCGTTCGTGATGGCGGACATCCCGGGGCTGATCGAGGGCGCGGCCGAGGGCGCGGGGCTCGGGCACCAGTTCCTGAGGCATCTGAAGCGCACCGGATTGCTGCTGCACCTCGTGGACATGGCGCCCTTCGACGAGGCGACCGATCCCGCGGCGGAAGTGAAGGCGATCGCCCTCGAGCTCAGGAAGTACGACGAGGCGCTCGCGAAGAAGCCGCGCTGGCTCGTCTTCAACAAGATGGACCTCCTCGATCCCGTCGAGCGCAAGAGACGCGCCGCGGCGATCGTGAAGAAGCTTCGCTGGACCAAGCCGTGGTTCGTGGTCTCGGCCATCAACGGCGTGGGCACCAAGGAGCTCGCGTACGCCGTGATGGAGTTCCTGGAATCCGGGAAGAGGAAATGACGAGCTCGCCGCTTTCCGACGCGCGCCGCGTCGTCGTGAAGATCGGCTCGAGCCTGCTCACCAACGCGGGCCTCGGCCTGGACCGCGGCGCGATCGCCGACTGGGTGCGTCAGATCGCCGCGCTGCGCGCGCGCGGCATCGAAGTGCTGGTCGTGTCTTCCGGTGCGATCGCCGAGGGCATGAAACGCCTCGGATGGACGCGGCGGCCGCACGCGGTCCACGAGTTGCAGGCCGCCGCGGCCGTGGGACAGATGGGCCTCGTGCAGATGTGGGAGTCGTGCTTCGCGGAGCAGGGACTGCACACCGCGCAGGTGCTGCTCACGCACGAGGATCTCGGCGATCGGCGCCGCTACCTCAACGCGCGCACGACGCTTAGAAGCCTCGTGGACCTGGGCGTGGTGCCGATCATCAACGAGAACGACACCGTGGTCGTGGACGAGATCCGCCTGGGCGACAACGACACGCTGGGCGCGCTCGTGACGAACCTCATCGAGGCCGATGTCCTCGTGATCCTCACGGACCAGAAGGGGCTCTTTTCCGCCGATCCGCGCAAGGACCCTTCGGCCAAGCTCGTGGAGAGGGCCACGGCCGGCGATCCTGCGCTCGAGGCGATGGCCGGCGGGGCGGGAACGCAGCTCGGAAGTGGGGGCATGCTAACCAAGGTCCTGGCGGCCAAGCGCTCTGCCCGAAGCGGCGCGCACACGGCGATCGCCTGGGGACGGGAGCCGGACGTGCTCTCCAGGCTCTTCTCGGGGCAGCCCGTGGGCTCCCTGCTCTTGGCCGAGACCCCGAGGGTTGCCGCGCGAAAACAATGGCTTGCGGACCACCTGAAGCCCTCCGGGCGCATCGTCCTGGACGCAGGCGCGGTCAAGGCCCTGCTGGCGGGCGGAAAGAGCCTTCTCGCCATCGGCGCCACCGGGGTCGAAGGCGCCTTCGAGCGCGGTGAGGTGGTGAGCGTCTGCCGGCCCGATGGGCAGGAAATCGCCCGGGGACTGGTGAACTACGGGGCCTCGGAAACGGCCCGAATCCTGCGAAAGCCCAGCAGCGAAATCGAGGCGATCCTGGGCTACGTGGCCGAGCCGGAGCTCATCCACCGGGACAACCTGGTCATCCTCTGAAACTGCCGCGATTCGGCAAACCATGCCTTTCCCGAGTCGGAAGGCCCGGGGAAACGCCCGGATCGCGCGCGCGGCGCCCGCCGCAAGCCCCGGAAAGTGCTGAATATTACGTTGACGCCCCCACGGCCCAAGGCTAGCCTACGGGTGGCATACCCCTCGCTTCAACGAATCCAGAATAAGCCCTGCCGGGAGATTTCGAATGCGCACGCAAGTTCGTGGCCGTTCCATTTCCGATTTTCCCTACACCCCCCTTGCGGCCGCGTTGGCCCTGGCCCTGGCGCCCCAGGTGGCCTCGGCCACGAGCCTCAACATCATCGTCAACAGCAACTCCGACGCGTTGATCTACGACCCGGTCGAGACCGGGGTGATCACGCTGCGGGGCGCGCTCGACTACGTGAGCGAGAACTGTACCGGCACGGGCGACACCATCTCGTTCGCGGGCGGGCCGTTCACTGTCAATGTCTCGTCGGACCTGCCCATGATCAGCTGCCCCGGCCTCACGATCGACGGCGGGGGCACCAAGACGTCCGCGGTCATCTCGCTCTACAACTACGGCGGAAACCTCAACCCCGCCCTCCAGGCCAACGT
>DATJVS010000211.1:0-20856 GCA_035501715.1 Usitatibacter sp. | reverse complement strand
CCTCGGGATGGCGCGCTCGGCGATCGACGACTCGTTCTCTTCGCGGCGCGCCGAGGCGCCGGCGCAGGAGCGCTGGCTGCAGCAGGCGGGCGCGACCTTCGTGACGCTGACCAAGGACGGCGCGCTGCGCGGCTGCATCGGCAGCCTCGAGGCGGCGCGGCCGCTGGGCGTCGACGTGGTCGAGAACGCGCTCGCCGCCGCCTACCGCGATCCGCGTTTCCCGCGCCTGACCGCGGGCGAGTGGACGCGCTGCACGGTGGAAGTGTCGCTCCTCTCCCGGCCGAAACCGATCCGCTTCGCCGACGAGCCCGACCTCCTGGCGCAGATCGTTCCCGGCGAGGACGGGCTCATCGTGGAAAGCGGCGAGCGGCGCGCGACCTACCTGCCGCAGGTCTGGGAGGCGCTGCCCAGCAAGGAGCTGTTTCTTGAAGAACTTCTGAAAAAAGCGGGGCTCGCCGGCACGCGCCTCGGGCGCTGCCGGGTATCGCGCTACAGGGTGATGAAATGGGCAGAGAGCGGCGTCCTCCAGTAGACGGCGTCGTCCCCGGACGCTGGTGGCACCGCCTCGACGACGGGCGCATCCAGTGCGACCTGTGCCCGCGCGAGTGCAAGTTGCACGAGGGCCAGCGCGGCGCCTGTTTCGTGCGGGCGCGGGTGAACGACGCCATGGTGCTCACCACATACGGGCGTTCGTCCGGTTTCTGCGTCGATCCCGTCGAGAAGAAGCCGCTCAATCACTTCCTGCCGGGATCGGCGATCCTCTCGTTCGGCACCGCGGGCTGCAACCTCGCGTGCAAGTTCTGCCAGAACTGGGACATCTCCAAGTCGCGCGACATGGACCGGCTCATGGACTCCGCCTCGCCGGAGGCGATCGCGCTTGCGGCGAAGGAATCGGGATGCCGGAGCGTTGCCTTCACCTACAACGACCCGGTGATCTTCGCCGAGTACGCGATGGACGCGGCCGACGCATGCCGCGAAGCGGGCATCCTCACGGTTGCGGTGACGGCGGGCTACATCTCGCCCGAGCCGCGCCGCGAGTTCTACGCGAAGATGGACGCGGCCAACGTGGACCTGAAGGGCTTCAGCGACGAGTTCTACGTGAAGCTCACCGGCGCGCACCTCACCCCGGTGCTCGACACGCTCGCCTACATCCAGCACGAGACGAAGACGTGGCAGGAGATCACGACGCTCCTCATTCCCGGCCGCAACGATTCGGACGCGGAGCTGCGCGCCGAGGCGAAGTGGATCTACCGCGAGCTGGGCCCCGACGTGCCGCTGCACTTCACCGCGTTCCATCCCGACTTCAAGATGACGGACCTCCCGGCAACACCGGCGGCCACGCTCACGCGTGCGAGGCGGATTGCGATGGACGAGGGCCTGCGCTACGTCTACACCGGAAACGTGCACGACACCGAGGGCGGCACGACGTTCTGCCCGTCGTGCTCGTCCGCGCTCATCGTGCGCGACTGGCATCGCATCGAGGACTACCGGATCACCGCCGACGGCAAGTGCCCGGACTGCGGCACCGCGATCGCGGGGCGCTTCGAGGCGTTCGACAAGCGCCGCCAGTTCGGGCGAAAGCGGATTCCGGTGCGGATCGAGCCGTAGCGTGTATGATGATCGTGCAGATCATCAAGCAGTGAAGTTCTGGCACTTCCCTCCTACGCGCGCCGTCCGGCCGTTTCAGCGGCAGTCAATTCCTTCCTTGATCTTCCGACCCGCTTCCGGAGCCGGGTTCGCTCCGGACACATCGATCGAGGAACTGAAAATGAGCAGAGGTACCGTCAAGTGGTTCGACGACGCGAAGGGCTTTGGATTCATCACCCCGGAAGACGGCGGCAAGGATCTTTTCGCGCATCACACCTCCATCCAGATGGACGGCTTCAAGTCCCTGAAGGAAGGCCAGGCGGTCGAATTTGAAGTCACGCAGGGCCCGAAAGGTCCCGCCGCTTCGATGATCCGCGCGGTTTGATGTGGTTACACACCTCGAACGGAACGACAAATGACAATCAACTATTCGCGGGCGATCGATCTCGAAGAGGCTTACTGGCGCGCCCACTACCCGACCCGTCCGTATGTCTGCTACGGGGCCAAGCTGGACGACTACTTGCCTGCGTACCGATATGGAATGGACGCGAGCATCCAGTTTCCCGGGCGCGCGTTCAGCGACCTCGATGGAGTCCTGAGCCGCAACTGGTATCGCGCTCGCGGCCGGTCGTCCCTCAAGTGGGAAAAGGCGAAGCTCGCCGCGATCGAGTCGTGGACCCGCATGAACGAGATCATCGCGGCAGCGGCTGCCGCAGAGGCACAGGCACAGGCAGAGACGGAACGGTAGCGCCCATGGCAACGACACCTTTGCCGCCGCCGGCGCCGGTTCACGACGTCGCGGTGCGCATCTACGTGGAGCTGGTCGCGCGCAATGCGACGATCGCCGAAGGCTCCGTGAAGATGGCCGCCAGCGCGGCCAACCTGGCCTCCCTGAGCCTCAAGCTCGCCGAGGCATTCATGCATGCGGAAGCCGATGCGATCGCGGCCGCGGCGGCCAACGCGCCGGTGAGGAGCACCAAGCTGGAGGATTCGGACGTCGCCAGCTGGTTGAAGTAGCGACGCTAGCGGCTCCACTCCGGATGCTGCTCGTGCAGCTCCCGGTGTTGCTCG
Organism: Usitatibacter sp.; assembly: GCA_035501715.1. GTDB lineage: Bacteria > Pseudomonadota > Gammaproteobacteria > Burkholderiales > Usitatibacteraceae > Usitatibacter. The sequence goes on along the minus strand of DATJVS010000211.1, from coordinate 18,198 downwards.
ATCAGCACCTGGTAGAACGAGAGGCGCTCGGCCGAGATGTCGCCGCGCGCGGCCGCAGCCACCACTTCGCAGCCCGGCTCGCCCAGGTGCGCGCAATCGTTGAACTTGCAGCGGCCGAGGTACGGGCGGAACTCGCGCATCGCTTCGCCGATCTGGTCTTCCGTGAGATGGAAGAGGCCGAAGGACTGGAACCCCGGCGTGTCGATGATCGCGGTGTCGCGGTCCAGGCGATAGAAGCGCGAGAAGGTCGTCGTGTGCGCGCCCGAGTCGAGCGAGGAGGTGAGCTCTCCCACGCGCGCCACGTCCTGCAGCACGAGAGCGTTCACGGTCTTGGACTTGCCCATGCCGCTCTGCCCCACGAGCAGCGTGAGCTTCTTCTCGAGATGGGGAAGGAGCGGCTGCGCGGTGTCGAACTTGGCCGACATGCTGATGACGGTGTAGCCGATCTTCTCGTATCCGTGGAGCGACTTGAGCGCCTCGGCGTGCTCGGGCAAGTCGCTCTTGTTGAGGGCGATTGTCACGGGAATGCGCGCCGCCTCGCACGCGACGAGCGAGAGGTTCAGGAACGCCTCGCTGAAGGGCGGCTTGGGTGCCAACAGGATCACGACCTGGTCGATGTTGGCGGCGAGCGTCTTCTCGCGCCACTGGTCCGAGCGATAGAGAAGGTTGCGCCGCGTGCCCAGGCGCTCGATGGAGCCCTGCGCGGAGCCCGTGAGCCGTACCTCCACGAAGTCTCCGCAAGTGGCGTCCTGCTTCTTGCCCTTCCTTGTGCAGACGATCTGGCGCTTGTCGGCGAGCTCGACCAGGAACTCGCGCCCGAAGTCGGCGATCACGCGTCCCTCGACGACGACCTGCTGCTCCCGCTCGCGCCGGGTGGTCAATTCAGAGCTCGAACAGGGCGTCGAGCTTGGCGGCGCAGATGAAGTCGTTCTCCGAAAGCCCGCCGATCGCGTGGGTCCAGTAGGAGACGCGGCACTCGCCCCATTTCACCAGCAGGTCGGGATGATGGTCCTCGCGGTGCGAGATCCATGCCGCGGCGTTCACGAACGCCATGGTCTCGTAGTAGTTGGCGAACTTGAACGTCTTGGCGATGCCCTTGCCCTCGAGCTCCCAGCCCTGCAGGCCCTTCAACATCGGGCGTACCTGCTCGGGCGTGAGCGGCGCCACGCCGCCTTCGCAGGGAACGCACTTCTTGCGCGCCAGTTCGTTCATGGGTCGTGTCTCTAGCCGGGCGAGGGAGCCGCGGCGCCGCGCTTGAGGTGGTCGATCCGCAGCGTCGCCGGGGGATGCGAATCATACACCAGCGAGTGCAGCGGATCGGGCGTGAGCGTGGCGGCGTTGTCGCGGTAGAGCTTGGCGAGCGCGCTCGTGAGGTCCGCGGCCGAGGCGTGCTGCGCGGCGAAGGCATCGGCCTCGAATTCCTGGCGGCGGGCCATGAGGCTCGCGAGCGGCTGGAACGGGAAAGTGAACACCGGGACGATGAGCCCGAAGCCGGCGAGGGCCACGCCGATGTGGCGATGCTCGAGATGCAGCAGGTGGTAGAAGCCCGGCTCGCGGTAGAGCCAGCCCAGGATCGCGAGCAGCACGAAGGCGAGCGCGAAGCGCACCGCGAGCAGCCGCGGGATGTGCCCCTTGGCGAAGTGACCCAGCTCGTGCGCGAGCACCGCCTCGATCTCCGCCGGCGTGAGCTTCTCGATCAGCGTGTCGAAGAAGACGATGCGCTTGTTCACGCCGAAGCCCGTGAAGTAGGCGTTGCCGTGGCTCGAGCGGCGCGAGCCGTCCATCACGAAAAGGCCCGAGGCGTGGAACCCGCAGCGCTCGATCAGCGCCTCGATGCGCTTCCTGAGCGGCTCGTCCTCCAGCGGCGTGAAGCGGTTGAAGAGCGGCGCGATCCATCGCGGGAAGACGGTGACCAGCGCGAGCGTGAAGAGGATCCACACGAGCCACGTGTAGAACCACCAGAACGCCCCGGAGGCGTGCACGAACCAGAAGATGAGCAGCAGGAGCGGGGTGCCCAGCGCCACGGAGAGCGCCGCGCCCTTGAGAAGGTCGCGCAGGAAGAGGCCCGGCGTCATGCGGTTGAACCCGTGGCGCTCCTCGATCACGAAGACGCGCCACGCGTCGAAGGGAAGCGCGAGCAGCGTGAGCACGAGGGAGAGACCGAACACCGTGCCCAGGTCGTGCAGGTGTCCTTCGCCCAGGAAAGAGCGCGAGATGCGCTCGATCCCGGCGAGCCCGCCGCCGATCGTGATGGCGAGCAGGGCCACGCCGTCGATCGCGATCGTCTCCACGAGGCCGGCGCGCTGCTTGTCGAGCGTGTAGTCGGCCGCTTTGCGATGGTCCTCGAGCGAGATCACGGCCGCGAAGTCGTTGGGCACGTGGTCGCGGTTCACGGCGACGTGGCGCATCTGGCGAACGGCGAGGAACAGGCGCCAGGCGACGGCCGCGAGGGCGAAGGCGGCAAACACGACCGGAAGGGAGGCGTAACTCATGCGGATTGGAATTGGCAGTGGGCCCGTGACACAATCGTGAGCCTCTTTTCGTCGAAGCGATCACCGTGCCGCAGGACAAGACCCCGTTGGTTTGGATAGACATGGAGATGTCGGGACTCGTTCCCGAGCGCGACCGCATCCTCGAGGTCGCCATGGTGGTGACCGACTCCGAGCTCAACACCGTCGCCGAGGCGCCGGTGTACGTGGTGCACCAGCCCGACTCGGTGCTCGACGCGATGGACTCGTGGAACAAGGCTACCCACGGCAAGTCCGGCCTCGTCGACAAGGTGCGTGCTTCCACGTGGACGGAGGCCGAGGTCGAGCGCCTGCTGATCGAATTCCTGAAGCCCCTCGTGGCCGAGCGCACGGCGCCGCTTTGCGGCAACACGGTGCACCAGGACCGGCGATTCATGGCGCGCTACATGCCGGCGTTCGACAACTACCTGCACTACCGCATCGTCGACGTCTCGACGCTGAAGGAGCTCGCCAAGCGCTGGAGGCCCGACGTGCTCGCGGGCGTGGCGAAGGAAGGCCGCCACGAGGCCCTGGCCGACATCCACGAGTCGATCGAGGAGCTCAAGCACTATCGCCGCACGTTCCTGCGCGCCGACGAGGGGCAGTAGGGCCGGCCGCATCAGGCGTGCGCCCAGTCGCGCGAGCGCGCCACGGCGCGCTTCCACTCGTCGAGCCGCCCGGCGGCCGCATCCGGCGACAGCGCCGGATCGAACACGCGGTCGCGCGACCAGAGCGAGGCGATCTCGTCCTCGTCCGACCAGAATCCCACGGCGAGGCCCGCGAGATAGGCGGCGCCGAGGGCCGTGGTCTCGGTCACCTTGGGGCGCACGACGGGCACGCCGAGTAAGTTCGCCTGCGTCTGCATGAGAAGGTTGCTCGCGGTAGCGCCGCCATCGACGCGAAGCTCGGTAAGCGCGATGCGGCTATCGGCCGCCATCGCCTCGATCAGCTCCGCGCTCTGGAACGCAATGGCTTCCAGTGTCGCACGCGCGAGGTGCGCGCGCGTGGTGCCGCGCGTGATGCCCACGATCGCGCCGCGCGCGTGGGGATCCCAGTAGGGGGCGCCCAGTCCGGAGAGCGCGGGAACGAAGCACACGCCGCCCGCGTCGGGAACGCTCGCGGCCAGAGCGTCGATCTCGGACGCCTTGCCGATGAGGCCCAGGCCATCGCGCAGCCACTGGATCGCGGCGCCCGCGATGAAGACGCTGCCTTCCAGCGCGTAGGGCGTCCTTCCGCCGCGAGTCCACGCGACTGTCGTGAGCAGGCGGTTGCGCGATTCGGGCGCCTTCTCGCCCGCGTTCATCAGCAGGAAGCATCCCGTGCCGTAGGTGTTCTTCGCCATTCCGGGGCGATGGCACGCCTGGCCGAACAGGGCCGCCTGCTGGTCGCCGGCGATCCCCGCGATGGGAATGCCCGAAGGCAGTCCTTCACAGTTGGTAACAGCCGCCTTTCCGCTGGAGGGCACGACCCGCGGGAGCACGGCGCGCGGAATGCCGAGTGTGGCGAGCAGTTCGTCGTCCCAGTCGCCCTTGTGGATGTCGAAAAGCAGCGTGCGCGAGGCGTTGCTGGGATCGGTGACGTGGTGTTCGCCCGAGGTGAGCTGCCACGCGAGCCACGAGTCGATGGTGCCGAAGGCGAGCTCTCCGCGTTGCGCCCGCTCACGCGCGCCGGCGACGTTGTCCAGGAGCCACGCGAGCTTCGTCCCGGAGAAATACGCATCCAGCAGCAGCCCCGTCTTGCGCTGGAAGAGGGAATCCTTGCCCGCCTGTCGCAGAGCGTCACATCGGGACGCAGTACGTCGGTCCTGCCAGACGATGGCGTTGGCCACCGGGCGCCCCGTGGCGCGCTCCCAGAGCACCGTTGTCTCGCGCTGGTTGGTGATTCCGATCGCCGCGACGTCCGACGCCCCGAGCCCGGCGGCAGACAGAGCCTGCGCGGCCACGTCGCGCTGCGTGCGCCAGATCTCCAGGGGGTCGTGCTCCACCCATCCCGGCTGGGGGAAAATCTGGCGGAATTCTTGCTGAGCAGTACCCAGGACGAGTCCGTCGCGCCCGAAAGCGATGGCCCGGGAACTGGTCGTGCCCTGGTCGAGGGCGAGTACGGCCTTCATGTCATCGGCAAGAGGCGCGCGTTTTTTTGGTTTCGCGGCGATGATACGTTAAGATTCGGGGTGACGACCGGAATTGCAGGAGGGTTCCGTGGGATTACTGGACGATCTCAAGAAACAAGCCGACGCGCTCAAGGCGCAGGACACCGATCGCACCGAGAGCCTTCGCTCGACCGCGGTGGCGGTGGATCACGCGCTGCGCCGCTCGTTCCTCTACCTGAACGACCTGGGCAAGCAGCTGAACGTCGTGCAGATGCCCACCCCTTTCGCCTTCGAGCTTCCCACCGTGGGAAAGATCGAGGGCCTCGTCATCAAGGATTTCTACTGCGACTTCCGCTCGAAGCACTTCATCGACAAAGACTACTACGGCGAGGTCCAGATCGCGTACCGATGCTGGTCGGACAAGGTCCTCACCATCAAGAAGGGCCCGGACGACATGGAGAAGTTCCGGGACATCCTGTGGCAGTCGAACATCGAGCACAAGAGCGAGCAGTTCCGCAACGAGCGCAAGGTCATCACGCACGAGGTGTTCAAGGTCAATTGCGACTTCCGCGTCCAGGGCAAGATCGAGGGCGACCACGAGACGGGGCGCCTGAAGATCGTCACCAAGAACGTGGGCGGCTTCTCCGTCGACCTCTACAACATCATGGGCTCGGAAATGAACGACCAGGCGGTCGAGGAGTTCGCGAAGTACTTCATCGGCCGGCCCAACCATTGGATTGACCTCTGGAAGCGCTCGATGCTCAACCAGCGCCCGGCCACCACCGTCGCGCCCAAGCCCAAGCCCAAGGTGGAGCCGCAGTACATGACGCAGCCGCAGCAGCGGCCCGCGCCGGCGCCCGCGCCCGAGCCCGAGAAGAAGGGCCTGTTCGGGTCGTTGAAGGGCATCATCAAGAAGGACTAGCGGTCCCCGCCCGATCGTGACGCGGCTCGCCGTCCTCGTCGGCACCCGAAAGGGCCTCTTCGTCCTGGGAGCCGATCGCAAGCGGCGCTCCTGGACCATCGACGGGCCGCACTTCCTGGGGCAGGTCGTGAACCACGCGGTGCTCGATCCGCGCGACGGGCGCACTTTGCTCGCCGCCGTGAAAGCGGGGCACCTGGGACACACCGTGTTCCGCTCGGAAGACTTCGGCAGGACCTGGGAGGAATCGCAAACGCCGCCCGCGTTCGCGAAGGCCGATGGCAACGCCAAGGGCGAGACGGTGAGCCACGTCTTCTGGCTCACGCCCGGCGCGGCGAAGGAGGCGGGGCGATGGTACGCGGGGACTTCGCCCGCGGGGCTCTTCGTCTCCGACGACGCCGGGCGCAACTGGTCGGGCGTCGAGGGCTTCAACGCGCATCCCGACCGGCGCAAATGGATCGGCCCCCCGGAGGATGCGCCCCCCGACGGCAACACGCTGCATTCGCTCAACGTCGATCCGTTCGATCCCGATCACATCTACATCGGCCTTTCCGCCGGCGGCGTGTTCGAGTCGCGCGATCGCGGCGCCACGTGGAGCCCGCTCAACAAGGGATGCGCGGGATTCTTCCCGGATCCGGACGCCGCCTACGGCCACGACCCGCACTGCGTTCGCGTCCATCCGAAGTTCCGCGACGTCGTGTACCAGCAGAATCATTGCGGCATCTACAGGCTCGAGCGCAAGGCGAATCGCTGGCATCGCATCGGCGACAACATGCCGAAGGACATCGGCGACATCGGCTTTCCGCTCGTGCTGCATCCGCGCGACCCGGAGACCGCGTGGGTCTTCCCGATGGACGGCGGCACCGTGTGGCCGCGCATGCCCATCGGCGGCAAGCCCGCGGCGTACGTGACGCGCGATGCGGGCAAGTCGTGGAAGCGCCAGGACAAGGGGCTGCCCGCGGCGCAGGGCTGGTTCACCGTGAAGCGCCAGGCGATGGCGTGCGACATGCTCGATCCGCTGGGCCTGTACTTCGGCACGACCGGCGGGGAGGTCTGGACGAGCTTCGACGAGGGCGAGTCGTGGCAGTGCCTGTGCCTGCACCTTCCGCACGTCTACTCGGTCGAGACCGCCCTCGTGCCGTGAAGGTCCTGCTGCCCACCCCGCTCGCGAGCTACACGGCGGGAAAGCGCGAGGTGGAAGCCGAGGGCGCGACGCTCGCCCAGCTCCTCGCGGACCTGGACCGCCGCTATCCGGGAATCCGCTTCCGCATGATCGACGAGCAGGACGGCGTGCGGCCGCACATGCGCTTCTTCGTGAACCGCGTGCTCGTCCGCTCGATCGCGGTGGCGCTCGCACCGGACGACGAGGTCCTCGTTGTCGCGGCCCTGTCAGGCGGCTGATGTACCATTGGCCGGCCCCTGAGAGAAAACCGCAGCACACACGACAATTGAGGAGGGATTCATGATCCGCAAGATCCTGGTTGCCGCCGCCGCGTCGCTCGCGGCTGCGCTGCCCGTGCACGCGCAGACCGAGATCCAGTGGTGGCACTCGATGGACGGTGCCCTCGGCGACAAGGTGAACGAGCTCGCCAACAAGTTCAACGCGAGCCAGAAGGACTACAAGGTGGTGCCCGTGTTCAAGGGCACGTATCCGGAGTCCATGACGGCGGCGATCGCGGCCTACCGCGCTGGCAACGCGCCGCACATCCTGCAGGTCTTCGAGGTCGGCACGGCGACGATGATGGCGGCCAAGGGCGCCATCGTGCCGGTCTACAAGCTCATGAAGGACGCCGACGAGCCGTTCAATCCGAAGGCCTACCTGGGCCCCGTCTCGGGCTACTACACGGACCCGAAGGGCAACATGCTCTCGTTCCCGTTCAACAGCTCCACGCCCGTGTTCTACATCAACAAGGACGAGTTCAGGAAGGCGGGGCTCGACCCGAACAAGCCGCCGAAGACCTGGAAGGAGTTCCTCGCCGATGCCGAGAAGCTCAAGGCCTCGGGACAGGCGTGCGTGTACACGACGAGCTGGCCGTCGTGGGTCCACATCGAGAATTTCTCGGCGTGGCACAACGTGCCGATCGGCACGAAGGAAAACGGCATGGCGGGGCTCGACACCGAGTTCAAGATCAACACGCCGCTGCACGTGCGCCAGATCGCCATGCTGGGCGACCTCGCGAAGAAGAACATGTTCCGCTACGCCGGCCGCACCAACCAGGGCGGGGCCAAGTTCTCGAGCGGCGAGTGCGCGATGCTCACCGACAGCACCGGCGCCCAGGCCAACATCGGGCGCGACGCGAAGTTCGAGTGGGGCGTGAGCGAGCTGCCGTACTGGGACGACGTGAAGGGAGCGCCGCAGAACTCCATCATCGGCGGAGCCTCGCTCTGGGTGATGGGCGGCAAGACCAACAATGCCTACAAGGGCGTTGCGAAGTTCTTCTCGTTCCTGTCGCGGCCCGAGATCCAGATGGACTGGCACACCGCCACGGGCTACGTGCCGATCACCACCGCCGCCTACGAGCTCACCAAGAAGTCGGGCTTCTACGAGAAGAACCCCGGGACCGACGTGTCGGTCCAGCAGATGATCGTGAAGACCACCGACAAGTCTCGCGGCATCCGCCTCGGCAACTTCGTGCAGATCCGCGACATCATCGACGAGGAGCTCGAGAACGTCTGGAGCGGCAAGAAGGACGCGAAGACCGCGCTCGACGACGCGGTGCGCCGCGGCGACGAGATCCTTCGCAAGTTCGAGGCCGCCAACAAGTAAGCCCGATCGGGACGAGGGGCTGTCGCGGCCCCTCGCCCGCTCGGCTGCGGCCGCTGGAACGGGCGCAAGCCGTTCAACGGCCGCGCAACATCAATGGAAAAGCGGGTCGTCTTCCAATCGCGGTGGCTGCCGTACGTGCTGGTGGCGCCGCAGATCGCCATCACGGTGATCTTCTTTTTCTGGCCCGCGGTCCAGGCCGGGTATTTCTCCTTCCTGGTGCAGGATCCGTTCGGCCAGTCGAGCTCGTTCGTCTGGTTCCAGAATTTCCGCGACCTGGTCCGCGACACGAACTACCTCGAGTCGTTCCAGACCACGGCGGTGTTCAGCCTGGCGGTCGCGGTGTCCGGAATCGCGATATCGCTGCTGCTCGCGGTGATGGCCGAGCGCGTCGTGCGCGGGGCGACGATCTACAAGACGCTGCTCATCTGGCCGTACGCCGTCGCGCCCGCGGTGGCCGGCGTGCTCTGGGCGTTCCTGTTCGCGCCGTCGCTGGGCATCGTCGCCTACTGGCTCGAGCGCCTCGGGGTGAACTGGAACTACAACGTGAACGGCGGCCAGGCGATGCTGCTGGTGGTGATCGCCGCGACGTGGAAGCAGATCAGCTACAACTTCCTCTTCTTCCTCGCGGGGCTGCAGTCGATCCCGCGCTCGCTGCTCGAGGCGGCGGCCATCGACGGGGCCTCGCCGCTGCGCCGCTTCTGGACCATCGTCTTCCCGCTGCTTTCGCCCACGACGTTCTTCCTGCTGGTGATCAACGTCGTGTACGCGTTCTTCGACACTTTCGGCGTGATCGACGCCACCACGGAAGGCGGGCCGGCGGGCGCCACGCAGATCCTCGTGTACAAGGTGTATTTCGACGGCGTGAAGGGCTCCGACCTGGGCGGCTCGGCCGCGCAGTCGGTGATCCTGATGCTCATCGTGATCGCGCTCACGGTGGTGCAGTTCCGCTTCGTCGAGAAGAAGGTGCAGTACTGAGGCCATGGTCGAGAACCGTCCCTGGTCCGATTTCCTCGCGCACCTGGTGCTGATCGCGGGCGTGATCGTGGTCGCATTCCCGCTCTACGTGACCTTCGTCGCCTCGACGCTCACCTACGACCAGATCATCACGGTGCCGATGCCGCTCACGCCGGGCGACCAGCTCTTCGAGAACTACGGGCAGGTGCTCCGCGCCGGGTCGGGCAAGGGGTCGCATGCGGCGGTGCTCCCGATGCTCGGCAACAGCCTCGCCATGGCGATCGGCGTGGCCGTGGGCAAGATCGCGATCTCGATAATCTCCGCGTTCGCCATCGTCTATTTCCGCTTCCCGCTGCGGCGCCTGTTCTTCTGGATGATCTTCGTGACGCTCATGCTGCCCATCGAGGTGCGCATCATCCCGACCTACGGCGTGGCCGCGAGCCTGCACCTGCTGAATTCCTACTCGGGGCTCATCCTTCCGCTCATCGCATCGGCCACGGCCACGTTCCTCTTCCGCCAGTTCTACCTGACGATTCCGGACGAGCTCGCGGAAGCGGCGCGCATCGACGGCGCGGGGCCGCTCAGGTTCTTCTGGGACGTGCTGCTGCCGCTTTCGCGCACCAACATCGCCGCGCTCTTCGTGATCCTCTTCATCCTCGGCTGGAACCAGTACCTCTGGCCGCTGCTCATCACGAGCGAGGAGAACATGTACACCGTGGTGATCGGCATCAAGCGCATGATCTCCGGCGGGGATGCCGCCAACGAATGGAACCTCATCATGGCCACGGCGATGCTGGCGCTGCTTCCGCCCGCGCTCGTGGTGGTGCTCATGCAGAAGTGGTTCGTGAAGGGACTCGTGGAGACCGAAAAGTAAATGGCCGAGATCCGCATCTCAGGCGTCACCAAGAGCTACACCCAGAAGCTGCAGGTGATCCACGGCATCGACGTCACGATCGCCGACGGCGAGTTCATCGTGATCGTCGGCCCCTCGGGCTGCGGCAAGTCCACGCTGCTTCGCATGATCGCGGGCCTGGAGACCATCACCGGCGGCGAGATCGCGATCGGCGGGCGCGTGGTGAACCAGGTCGAGCCCAAGGACCGCAACATCGCGATGGTGTTCCAGAACTACGCGCTCTACCCGCACATGACGGTGTACGAGAACATGTCCTACGGGCTTCGCATCCGCAGGCTCGCTCCCGCGCAGATCCAGGAGCGCGTCGAGCGCGCGGCGAAGATCCTCGAGCTGGGCCCGTTCCTGCAGAGGAAGCCGCGCGAGCTCTCGGGCGGGCAGCGCCAGCGCGTGGCCATGGGGCGCGCGATCGTGCGCGAGCCCGCGGCCTTCCTCTTCGACGAGCCGCTCTCCAACCTGGACGCCAAGCTTCGCGTGCAGATGCGCCTCGAGATCCAGAAGCTGCACCGCAGCCTCAAGACCACCAGCATCTTCGTCACGCACGACCAGGTCGAGGCCATGACGCTCGCCGACCGCATGATCGTGATGAACGCCGGCCGCGTGGAGCAGATCGGGCGTCCCATCGACGTGTATGCGGATCCCGCGAGCCTTTTCGTCGCGGGATTCATCGGCTCGCCGGCGATGAACTTCCTCCCGGGCAAGCGCAGCGGCGACGACGTGGAGCTGCCCGGCGGCATGCGCGTGGCGATCCCCGCGGAGCTTCGCGCCAAGGCGGGCGGCGAGGTGACAGTCGGGGTCCGCCCCGAGCATCTCGTCGCAGACGGCGCCGGTCCCGAGTTTCGCATCACCGTGGACACGATCGAGGCGCTGGGCGCCGATTCGCTCGTGCACGGCGCGTTCGGCGACGCGACGCTCGTCGTGCGCATGGACGGCGGCCGGGCGCCCGCGATGGGCAGCGCGCTCTCGGTGCGCGCGCAAGCGGGCAAGCTCTTCTTCTTCGATACGGCCTCGGGCAAGCGGATCGCCGCATGACGCCGGATGCACGGCGCATCGAGGAGCTCAGCCTCAATTCCTCGGCGCCCCCGGGCCAGCTCCTCTACGACGGATGGGTCGTGCGCCTGCTGCGTGGAAAGGCCAAGCGCGCCCGCAGCGTGAACGCCGTGTACGAGTCCACCGTGACGCTCGCGGAGAAGATCCCCTATTGCGAGCGCATGTACGAGGCCGCGGCGCTGCCCGTGCTCTTCCGCATCACGCCGTTCTCGCTGCCGCCGGGCCTCGACGACGAGCTCGCGCGGCGCGGCTACGAGCGCTTCGACGACACCGCCGTGGAGGCCACGCCCATCGATCGGGAGAAGCTGAACGGCGGCGATGCGCAGGCGATGGACCTTTCGTCGTGGTGCGAGGCGGTGGGCGAGCTGCGCCGCTCGCCGATCGGCCATCGCTCGTCGCACTTCGCCCGCCTCGAGGGCATGCCGCTCGCCAAGCGCGCGGTGGCGATCAAATCGCAGGGGCGGGTGCTCGCCACGGGGCTCACCATCATCGAGGGAGACTGCGCGGGCCTCTTCGACATCGTCACCCATGAGGAGGCACGGCGCCAGGGCCACGCGCGCAACGTGGTCTCGAGCCTGCTCAAGCTTGCCTGGGACATGGGCGCGAGATACGCGTACCTGCAGGTGCAGTGCGACAACGATTCGGCGCGCCGCCTGTATCGGCAGTTCGGCTTCGAGGAGAAGTACCTCTACTGGTACCGCGGCCGCCCCGGGGAAGAGCGATGAAGCGCTACGACCTCACGGCCCTCGCGCGCGAGTTGGGCGAGGCGTGCCTGCGCAAGCGCGTGATGGTCGCGAGCGCCGAGTCCTGCACCGGAGGCGGCGTGGCGGAGGCGATGACGCGCATCTCCGGCAGCTCCGCGTGGTTCGATCGCGCGTTCGTCACCTACACGAATACTGCGAAGAAGGAGATGCTCGGCGTCTCCGCGCGATCGCTCGCAGCCTACGGTGCCGTGAGCCCGCAGGTCGCCCGGGAGATGGCAACGGGCGCTCTTGCCTTCAGCCACGCCGATGCGAGTGTCGCGATCACCGGAATCGCGGGCCCCACCGGAGGCTCGCGGGCCAAGCCCGTGGGCCTCGTGTATATCGCGTGGGCGGGGCGGCAGGGTGCTCCGCAGGTTCGCCGGTTCCGCTTCGCCGGCGGGCGGGAAGCGGTCCGGGCACAGTCCGTTGCCTTTGCACTTCAAGGACTTATAGACCTCCTCGCCTGACCTCTTGACAGGCAGAACGATCGTTCTGTAGCCTTCCAGAGAACAATCGTTCTGTCATCGAAAGGCAGGCCGTGGCGTTGAATTCCCAGAAGCCCCAGCTCGACCGCGAGTACCTGGAAAAGCTCCAGGACTACTACGCCGAGCACAAGGTGATCCCGTCGTATTCGGTGCTGGCGGGGCTATGGGGCATCTCGGCCAAGTCGTGGGTGGCCGCGTGCGTGAAGCGCTTCGAGGAAGCGGGCTACCTTGGCTGGACTCCCGACCGGCAACTGAAGCCCGGCGCGCGCTTCTTCGAGCGCCGCTACGCCGATTCGGCGGTGCAGGCGGGCCTTCCAAATCCCGCGCTCTCGGACGGCTACGACCTCATCACAATCGACGACTACCTCGTCCGCATTCCGTCCAGGACCGCGCTCGTGCGCGTGAAGGGCGATTCCATGATCGATGCCGGCATCCGCGAGGGCGACCTGCTCGTGGTCGAGCAGCAGCCCAACGCGAACGTGGGCGATGTCGTGGTGGCGATCGTGAACAACGAGTTCACGGTGAAGTTCCTGGAGCGGGAGAAGGACGGCTTCGTCCTGAAGCCCGCGAACAAGGCGTATCCGGTCATCCGCCCCAGGGGGGGCTTCGAGATTTTCGGAGTAATGGCGGGGTTGGTGAGGCGAACCCGGTAGCTCATTCCATGAGCTTGTCGCCCGCTAACCTCCATAGCGTCTTCAACGAACCAACGATGGGATAATTCAAATGCTCAAAGTCATCACCAGCCCCGCGGACGCCCCCAAAGTGGACGAGAACAAGGCCAAGGCCCTCCAGGCGGCGTTGTCGCAGATCGAAAAGCAGTTCGGCAAGGGCTCCATCATGAAGATGGGCGACGCCGAAGTGGACCAGGGCATCCAGGTGGTCTCCACCGGCTCGCTCGGCCTCGACATGGCCCTCGGCGTGGGCGGGCTGCCGCGCGGCCGCGTGGTCGAGATCTACGGCCCGGAGTCCTCGGGCAAGACCACGCTCACGCTCCAGGTCATCGCCAACGTCCAGAAGATGGGCGGCACGGCCGCCTTCATCGATGCGGAGCACGCGCTGGATCCCCAGTACGCGCAGCGCCTGGGCGTCGATACGTCGGAGCTGCTCCTCTCGCAGCCGGACAACGGCGAGCAGGCCCTCGAGATCGCGGACATGCTCGTGCGCTCCGCTTCCGTGGACTGCGTCGTCATCGACTCGGTGGCGGCCCTTACGCCCAAGGCCGAGATCGAGGGCGAGATGGGAGAGCCGCAGATGGGCCTGCAGGCGCGCCTCATGAGCCAGGCGCTTCGCAAGCTCACCGCCAACATCAAGCGCTCCAACACGCTCGTGATCTTCATCAACCAGATCCGCATGAAGATCGGCGTGATGTTCGGCAACCCCGAGACCACCACGGGCGGCAACGCGCTCAAGTTCTACGCATCTGTCCGCATCGACATCCGCCGCATCGGCTCCATCAAGAAGGGCGAGGAGGTGATCGGCAACGAGACGCGCGTGAAGGTCGTGAAGAACAAGGTCGCGCCCCCGTTCAAGACCGCGGACTTCGACATCCTCTACAACGAGGGGATCTCGCGCGAGGGCGAGATCATCGAGATGGGCGTGAACCACCGCATCGTCGAGAAGTCCGGCGCCTGGTATGCCTACAAGGGCGAGAAGATCGGCCAGGGCAAGGACAACACGCGCGAGTTCCTCAAGGAGCACGCCGCGGTGGCCCTCGAGATCGAGCAGAAGATCCGCGAGGCCGTGGGCATCGCCGGCGGCATGCCGCAGGCGAACGACGCCGCCGAAGGCGACGACTGAGTTTCTTCGTGGCTAACCCATGGCCTGGGCGTTCATGACGACCAAGACCGAGCCGTCTCTACGCGCCCGGGCCATGCGGTTGCTTGCGCGTCGCGAGCACTCGCGCCAGGAGCTCTCGCGCAAGCTGGAGCGCATCGCCTCGGAAGGTGATGACGTCGAGGTGGTTCTCGATGAACTTGCCGCCAAGGGTTGGCTTTCCGATGCGCGTTTCGCCGAGCAATCGGTGCGCGCCAAGGCGCGCCGCTACGGCCCCATCAAGGTCGCGCACGATCTTCGCGCCAAGGGCCTGGGGGACGAAGCGATCGCGGATGCATTTCGCGCCGCGGGCGTGGATGGCGCGGCCAATCTGGAATCAGTATGGCGCACGCGGTTTTCCGCGGCGCCTGCAAACGAGCGCGAGCGCGCGCGGCAGGTGAGGTTCCTGCAAGGGCGCGGGTTCGCTTTGGATACGGTACTGCGTTTTTTTCGGGAGCTTACGCCATGAACCAGCGTGCCCAGAACATTCTTTCCCTTCTCGCGGTTGCGGCGGTGCTTCTTCTCAACTGCCTGCCGGAGTACCCGCGTAGCGACCGAGCCGGTCGCGGGCAGCCGGCCGCAACGCAGTACGCCCAGCGCTGAGGGCTTATGTCGCTGCACGTGGCTGCACCCGACAAGTCCGCGAGGCTCGAGGCGGAGAACAGTGCGCTTCGCAGGGAGCTGAGCGACTTGCGCGAGGTTGTACTGAGCTTGATGCCCTCGAAGCTGCAGGCGCTTCTTTTCGACGGCACGCCCGAGGAATCCGACGGTGGCGGGCGGGATTGGGCGTCCTCCGTGGCGGGGGAGGTTCTCAAGCACGCGAGGCCGCGGCCCGCCCGGGAGATGAACGACTTCGGCGGCCTTTCGGATCGGGCGCTTTGCCCGCTGTGCGGCCGAAGCAGTCTCAATTTCTACGGCGAGCACGGATTCGCGTACCCCAACGGCCTGCTCAGTCATCTGCTTGGAACCAATGCCGGCCATGAATGCGAGATCATGGAATCGGCCAGGAAGCTCGCCATAGAGCGAAGGCCAAGATCGCTGTTCGCTCGCAGGGCCTGAGCCCGGCTTAAAGATTCCGGCCGCGCCAGCCGGCCATGCGACGCAACCCTTTGGTATCCTTGTCGTTTCGTCCGAAGATTGCCGCAAGGCAACGCACGAAGCCGCAAGCGCATGAAAACCCGAGAAATTCGCCAGAAGTTCGTCGATTACTTCGCTTCGAAGGGACACCAACCCGTGCCTTCGAGCTCGCTTGTCCCCGCGAACGATCCCACGCTGCTCTTCACCAACGCCGGGATGAACCAGTTCAAGGACGTCTTCCTCGGCCTCGACAAGCGTCCCTATAACCGCGCGGTGACAGCACAGAAGTGCGTGCGCGCCGGCGGCAAGCACAACGACCTGGAGAACGTGGGCTATACCGCGCGCCACCTCACGTTCTTCGAGATGCTGGGCAACTTCAGCTTCGGCGACTACTTCAAGCGCGACGCGATCAAGTTCGCGTGGGAGCTCATCACCGTCGAGTACGGCCTGCCGAAAGAGAAGCTCTGGACCACGGTGTACGAGACCGACGACGAGGCCTACGACATCTGGACCAACGTGATTGGCGTGCCCAAGGACCGCTGCATCCGCATCGGCGACAAGCCGGGCGGGCGCAAGTACGAGAGCGACAACTTCTGGCAGATGGGAGACACGGGGCCCTGCGGTCCGTGCTCCGAGATCTTCTACGACCACGGGCCCGGCATTCCGGGCGGCCCGCCGGGTTCGCCCGAGCAGGATGGCGACCGTTACATCGAGATCTGGAACCTCGTGTTCATGCAGTTCAACCGGGACGAGTCGGGCACGATGCATCCGCTGCCCAAACCCTCGGTCGATACGGGCATGGGCCTCGAGCGCCTCACCGCCGTGCTGCAGCACGTGAACTCGGTCTACGAGATCGATCTCTTCCAGACGCTCATCAAGGCGGCCGCGCGCGAGACGCACACCACGGACCTCGAATCGCCGTCGCTGCGCGTCATCGCGGATCACATTCGTTCGTGCGCTTTCCTCGTATGCGACGGCGTCATCCCCCTGAACGAAGGCCGCGGCTACGTGCTGCGTCGCATCGCGCGCCGCGCCATGCGCCACGGCTACAAGGTGGGCCAGAAGCAACCGTTCTTCTACAAGCTGGTCGCCGACGTCGCGAAGGAAATGGGGAGCGCGTATCCGGAGCTCGTGCAGGCGCAGGATCGCGTGACCGCCACGCTCAAGCAGGAAGAGGAGCGTTTCGCCGAAACGCTCGAGACGGGCATGGCGATCCTCGAGACGGCGCTCGCCGGGAATTCGAAGCGACTCGATGGAGAGACCGCCTTCAAGCTCTACGACACGTTCGGCTTCCCCATCGACCTCACGGCCGACATCGGGCGCGAGCGGGGCTTCGCCATCGACATGGATGCGTTCAACGCCGCCATGGCATCGCAGCAGGAACGTTCGCGCGCCGCTTCCAAGTTCAAGAGCGGCACGCAGCTCGACTACTCGGGCGCGAAGACCCAGTTCCGCGGCTACGAGACCCTCTCGGAAGAAGGCCGCGTCGCGGCGCTCTACAAGGGCGGGGCGGCGGTGAAGTCGCTCTCGGCGGGCGAGGAGGGCATCGTCGTGCTCGACAAGACGCCGTTCTACGCGGAGTCCGGCGGCCAGGTGGGCGACCGCGGCGAGCTCACCAAGGGCGGCACGTGCCTCACGCTCTTCGACGTGCAGGACACCCAGAAGATCCAGCCCGACGTCTTCGGCCACTACGGCACGGTGAAGACCGGCGAGCTCCAGGTGGGCGACACGGTCGCCGCGAACGTGGACCTCGACAAGCGCGCCCGCACCATGCGCCATCACTCGGTCACGCACCTCATGCACAAGGCGCTGCGCGAAGTGCTGGGCGCCCATGTGCAACAGAAGGGTTCGCTCGTGGACGAGGACAAGACCCGCTTCGACTTCAGCCACAACGCGCCTATGACGCCCGACCAGGTGCGCCGCGTGGAAAGCCTCGTGAACGCCGAGATCCTCGCCAACGCGCCCACCCAGGCGCGGGTAATGCCGATGGACGACGCGCAGAAGCTGGGCGCGATGATGCTCTTCGGCGAGAAGTACGGCGACGAGGTGCGCGTTCTCGACATCGGCACCTCGCGAGAGCTTTGCGGGGGCACGCACGTCGCGCGAACCGGCGACATCGGCCTCTTCAAGATCACCTCGGAAGGCGGAGTGGCTGCCGGCATACGGCGCGTGGAAGCGGTGGCCGGCTCGGTGCTGCTTCGCTACCTCGACAATCTCGAGAACGAGCTGGGCTTCGTCTCGGATTTCTACCAGGCGAAGGGCCCGGAGCTGCAGAAGAAGCTCCAGGCCGAGCGCGAGGAGAAGCGCAGCCTCGAGAAGCAGCTCGCGCAGCTCAAGGTGAAGATGGCCACCTCGCGCGGATCGGATCTCGCCGACGAAGCGGTGGACGTGAAGGGCATCAAGGTCCTCGCGGCCAAGCTGGACGGCGCGGACGTGAAGACGCTGCGCGACACGCTGGACCAGCTGAAAGGCAAGCTCAAGTCCGGCGCCATCGTGCTCGCGGCCTCCGAGGGCGACAAGGTGAGCCTCATCGCCGGCGTCACGCAGGACCTCGTCGCGCGAGTGAAGGCCGGGGAGCTCGTGAACTTCGTGGCCTCCCAGGTGGGCGGCAAGGGCGGCGGGCGTCCCGACATGGCGCAGGCCGGCGGCACCAACGCCGCCGCGCTGCCTGCGGCGCTGGAATCGGTGCGCGGCTGGGTGGCCGAACGGCTCTGAGCCTCGAACCTTTCGCCTATTGTCCGCGCTGCGGCAGGCCGCTCGCCGAGCGCGCGCTGACGGATGCCGACGGCGTCGCGCACACCCGCCGCGCGTGCGGCGACGAATGCGGCTTCGTCCAGTGGGGCAATCCCGTGCCGTGCGTGGGCGCGCTGGTCGAGCACGAGGGC
>DATJVS010000210.1:0-4877 GCA_035501715.1 Usitatibacter sp. | reverse complement strand
CTCACCGACTCGGTGAACTCCATGGCCGGCAACCTCACGTCCCAGGTGCGCAACATCGCCGACGTGACCACCGCCGTGGCGAACGGCGACCTCTCCACGAAGATCACCGTGGACGTGAAGGGCGAGATCCTCGAGCTGAAGGACACGATCAACACGATGGTGGACCAGCTCTCCTCCTTCGCCGCGGAAGTCACGCGCGTGGCGCGCGAGGTGGGCACCGAAGGAAAGCTGGGCGGCCAGGCCGAGGTGCAGGGCGTGGCGGGCACGTGGAAGGACCTCACCGACTCGGTGAACTCCATGGCCGGCAACCTCACGTCCCAGGTGCGCAACATCGCCGACGTGACCACCGCCGTGGCGCGCGGCGACCTCTCGCGCAAGATCACGGTGGACGTGAAGGGCGAGATCCTCGAGCTGAAGGACACAATCAACACGATGGTGGACCAGCTGCGGTCCTTCGCCGCGGAGGTGACGCGCGTCGCGCGCGAGGTGGGCACCGAAGGAAAGTTGGGCGGCCAGGCCGTGGTGGAAGGCGTCTCCGGAACGTGGAAGGACCTCACCGACTCGGTGAACTCCATGGCCGGCAACCTCACCGACCAGGTGCGCGGCATCGCGCGCGTCGTGACCTCGGTGGCCAACGGCGACCTCAAGCAGAAGCTCTCCGTGGAAGCCAAGGGCGAGATCGCGGCCCTCGCCGACACGATCAACAGCATGATCGAGACGCTCGCCACCTTCGCCGAGCAGGTGACCGGCGTGGCGCGCGAGGTGGGCGTCGAGGGCCAGCTGGGCGGCCAGGCGAAGGTGCCGGGCGCCTCGGGCACGTGGAAGGCGCTCACCGAGAACGTGAACCAGCTCGCGGAGAACCTCACCACACAGGTGCGCGCGATCGCCGAGGTGGCCACCGCCGTGACGCAGGGCGACCTCACGCGTTCCATCACGGTGCAGGCCAAGGGCGAGGTGGCCGCGCTCAAGGACACCATCAACGAGATGATCCGCAACCTGCGCGACACGACGCAGACGAACACGGAGACCGACTGGCTGAAGACCAACCTCGCGAAGTTCAGCCGCATGCTGCAGGGCCAGAAGGAGCTGAACACCGTGGGCCGCCTCATCCTTTCGGAGCTCGCTCCCGTGGTGAGCGCGCAGCACGCGGAGTTCTACGTGCTGGGAGGCGGCGACGGCGCCACGCACCACCTGACGCTCCTGGCGAGCTACGCCTCCGACGGCGAATCGGCGCACGGCCGGCGCATCGGCCTGGGCGAAGGGCTCGTGGGCCAGTGCGCGCTCGAGAAGCGCAAGATCCTGCTCACCAACCCGCCGGCGGATTTCCTGCGCATCGCATCGGGATTGGGGCGCGGCGCGCCGCGCGCGATACTCGTGCTGCCGATCGTGTTCGAGAACGAGGTGCGGGGCGTGCTCGAGCTCGCCTCCTTCGAGGGCTTCAGCGAGATCCACCAGGCGTTCCTCGACCAGCTCACGGAATCCATCGGCATCGTGATCAACACGATCAAGGCGAACACGCGCACGGAAGACCTGCTCATCCAGTCGCAGACGCTCGCCCAGGAGCTGCAGAGCCGCCAGGAGGAACTGCAGACCACCAACGAGGAGCTGCAGGAGAAGGCGCGGCTCCTTGCGCACCAGAACCAGGAGGTGGAGCACAAGAACCGCGAGGTGGAGCAGGCGCGCCAGGCGCTGGAGGAGAAGGCCCGCCAGCTCGCCCTCACCTCGAAGTACAAGTCCGAGTTCCTGGCCAACATGTCGCACGAGTTGCGCACGCCGCTCAACAGCCTGCTGATCCTCTCCGACCAGCTCTCGAACAACAACGAGGGCAACCTCACCGGCAAGCAGGTGGAGTTCGCGCGCACGATCCACTCGTCGGGCAACGACCTGCTCATGCTCATCAACGACATCCTGGACCTGTCGAAGATCGAGTCGGGCACCGTCGCGGTGGACGTAGGCGAGGTGCGCCTGGACGAGCTGCAGCGCTTCGTCGAGCGCACGTTCCGCCACGTGGCCGAGACCAAGGGCCTGCAGCTCGAGGTGCGCCTGGACCCGCGGCTGCCCAAGGCGATCTCCACCGACGCCAAGCGCCTGCAGCAGATCCTGCGCAACCTCCTTTCCAACGCGTTCAAGTTCACCCACAAGGGCGAGGTGAACCTGCTGATCCGCCCGGCGAGCGCGGGCTGGAGCGCGGAGGCCGAGGAGCTCAACCGCGCCGCCGGCGTGATCGAGTTCTCGGTGGCTGACACGGGGATCGGCATCGCGCAGGACAAGCAGCAGATCATCTTCGAGGCGTTCCAGCAGGCCGACGGCAGCACGAGCCGCAAGTACGGCGGAACGGGCCTGGGCCTTGCGATCAGCCGCGAGCTCTCGCGGCTGCTCCGCGGCGAGATCCGGCTGGTGAGCGCACCGGGCAAGGGCAGCGTCTTCTCGCTCTACCTGCCGCAGGTTTTCCCGCCGGTGCGCGCGCCGCGCAAGCCGAGCGACGCGGCCGCGGTGGCGAGCGCGGCGATCGAGGCCGCGCGGCACGGCGCCGCGGCGCCCGAGGAGGCGAGCGCCGACAACCAGGTCTTCCGGTCGAGCGAGGCGGAGGCGCCGCGCGCCGCCCTCGTGAACGAGGCCGACGACGACCGCGACACCACGCACCCGGGCGACCGCTCGGTGCTCATCGTGGAGAACGACCTCGCCTTCGCGCGCGTGCTGCTCGAGGCGGCCCGCGAGCAGGGCGTGAAGGGCCTCGTCACCTCCCAGGGCACGGCGGCGCTCTCGCTCGTGAGCGAATACGTGCCCGACGCGATCATCCTCGACATCAACCTGCCCGACATCGAGGGCTGGCGCGTGCTCTCGCGGCTGAAGAACGATCTCGCCGTGAGGCACATTCCGGTCCACGTGATCTCGACGGAGGAGGCGCGCGACCGCGCGCTCGCCTCGGGAGCGCGGCGCTTCGTGGCCAAGCCCATCCAGAGCCGCAAGGCCGTGGACGACGTCCTCGCCGAGATCGCCTCCTACGCCGGCCGCGGCGCCCGCAAGGTGTTGCTCGTCGAGCCCGACCCGGTGCGGCTCACTACCGTGCGCGAGTACCTCTCGGGCCTGCAGAACGTGGACGTCATCAATGCGACCGACGGCGCCCGCGCGGCGCAGCTCATGCGCCAGGGCAGCCTCGACCTCGCGATCGTGAATCCCGAGATCCCGCAGCTCGACCTCGCCGCGCTCATGGACGAGATCCGCGAAACCGCGGTGCCCGCGCCGCCCGTGATCGCCTACGTGCGCCAGGCCGCCTCCATCGGCGCGGCGAGCGCGGGCCTGCACATCCCGGGCGTGCGCGAGGTGCACTCGATCGAGCGCCTGCTGGACCAGGCGGTGCTCGCGCTGCACCTCGACTTCGCGAACCTCAAGGAGGAGCACCGCCGCACGATCGACGACATCCACGGCTCGACGAAGGTCCTCGCCGGCAAGACCATGCTCATCGTCGACGACGACATCCGCAACATCTTCGCGCTCTCCTCCGTGCTCGAGGACTACGGCATGCGCATCGTGAGCGCGGACAACGGGCGAGACGCCATCTCCGAGGCGCAGAAGACCGACTTCGACGTGGTGCTGATGGACATCATGATGCCGGAGCTCGACGGCCTCGACACCACGAGGGGGATCCGCAAGATCCCGCAATGCCGCGACGTGCCGATCGTCGCGGTCACCGCCAAGGCCATGAAGGGCGACCGGGAGCGGTGCATCGAGGCGGGCGCGTGGGATTACCTGTCGAAGCCCGTCGACCGCGAGCAGCTCCTGGCCGTGCTTCGATCGTGGCTGCAGCGATAGGAACCCACGACATGAGCGCACACATTCCCGTCATCGCGCCGCGCGGCCCGGGCGATGCGAACGACGCGCTCCACGAGCGCGCCAACATCCTCATCGTGGACGACCGCGCCGACAAGCGCATCGTCTTCAGCACCGTGCTCGAGGACCTGGGCCAGAACATCGTGACGGTCGCCTCCGGCGAGGAGGCGCTGCGCTGGCTCCTCGACCACGACTGCGCGGTGATCCTGCTCGACGTGAACATGCCGGGCATGGACGGCCTCGAGACCGCGGAGCTCATCCGCTCGCGTCGCAAGTCGGCGCACACGCCCATCATCTTCATCACTGCGTTCGCCGACGAGATGCACACGGCGCGCGGCTACTCGCTGGGCGCGGTGGACTACATCCTCTCGCCCGTGGTGCCCAACGTGCTGCGCAGCAAGGTGCGCGCCTTCGTCCAGTTGCATCGCCTCAACGCGGAGCTCGCGCGGCGCGCCGACGAGCGCGTGGCCCTCGCCCGGGAGCAGGTGGCCCGCTCCGCGGCCGAAGAGTCGCAGCGCCGCGCCACGTTCCTCGCCGAGGCGACCCAGGTGATGGCGAGCTCGCTCGACGTGGACACGATCCTCGACGGCGCCGCGAGCCTGGTGGTCCCGTTCCTCGCCGACTACTGCCTCATCGTGCTCACCGACGAGGGTGGGACGGTGCGCGCGCGCAAGACCTCGTGCGTGCCGGTCTGGGAGCGGCACCTGGGCAAGTACTGGTCGTCGTTCGACGCGATCCTCGCCGAGTCGCAGGAAAGCGTGATCGCGTCCGCACAACCACTTTCGCGAGAAGGCCTGTCGCGGCCCGCGGGCGATACGCCCGGAGAGGACGCCGTGCCGGGTGAGCTGCACGCGCTGCCGCTCGTCACGCGCGGCGAGTCGCGCGGCGCGCTCATCCTGGGCCTGGGGCCGTCGGGGCGCAAGCTCTCCGCGGCCGACCTGGGCCTCGCCGAGAGCCTCGGGGGGCGCGCGGCGAGCGCCCTCGACAATTGCCTGCTCTACGAGGAGATACAGAACGCCGACCGCCGCAAGAACGAGTTCCTCGCC
>DATJVS010000209.1:0-10071 GCA_035501715.1 Usitatibacter sp. | reverse complement strand
AGGAGATGTCGGGCCTCGGCGCGCCCGCCTTCACCGCGACGCCGATCTTCGAGCGCACCAGGTCCACGCGGCTGCCCTTCGCGAGCAGTCCCTCGGCGATGAGATCGTCGATGCCCTTGGCCGCCATGATGACGAGGTCCGCCTGCTCGCCGGCGCGCAGGCGCTTGGCGATCTCGGCGCCGCCCGCGAACGTCGTGGCGACCCCGAGGCCGCTCTCTTGCTCGAAACGCGGCACGAGCTCGAGGTATGCCGCCTTGAAGGCGAGCGAAAGCATCACCCGGATCTGCATCGGCGCGAATCTCCCTAGGCTGCGTTCTTCGCGAGCGAAGCGCGGTGGATGGCGGCGTACTTGGCCGGATCCTGCCTGAACATCGTCCAGCAGCCGTCGCAGCAGAAATAGTAACTGACGCCGTCGTGCTGCTCGACGTGGATGGCCGTGGCCATGTCGATGGGCGCGCCGCAGACGGGATTCACGAACGTGCCCGCGGCTTTCGGTTTGGCGGCGCCCTTCGAGCGGTCGCGCAGCACCGCGAGCACCCCCACCATCGCGACCATGGCGATCTCCGCGGGAGACTTGGCTCCCGCGTCGGGGCCCGCGGGCGCCTGCAATCGGGCCAGCTGCTCCTCCGTGATGCCGCGCGCGGCCATCGCCTCGCGAAGCTTCTCCGCCTTGCGGCGGCTCGCGATCATGAGCACCTGCCTCGCGGGGCTTCGCAACGCGAGCTCGAGCGCGGGCTCGTCGCCCTGGCCCTGGGTCGCCACCAGCACGACGGGCGCGCCATCTCCGATCTCGGCCACGCGCATGCCCATCCGCGCCGCGAGGAATCGCGCCTCCTCGGCGGCCGGCGTCGATCCCAGCACGCACAGCGCCGCGCGCGCCCAGAACGGCTGGATGAAGAGCTCGATGGTGCCGTTGCTCGCGCACGCCATGGTGTGCTGCTCCACGCCTTCCTCGACCATGCCGTCGTTGGAGATGCGCACGAGTTTCGGCCCGCCCGCTTCGATCGCCTCGCGCGCCGCGCCGATCACCACGCCTTTCGCGCAGCCGCCGCCGATCCATCCGTGCAGCGTGCCGTCGGCGAGCACGATCGCCTGCGCGCCGACTTGCGCCGAGGTGGGCGCGATCGCGCGCACGACGGTGACAAGCGCGTGCGCTTCGCCGCGCGCATCGAGGCTTCGCATCATCTCGAGCAGGTCGCGGCTCGTCATCGCAACGCCTCGATCAGCTGGGGAAGGGCGCGCTCGACGCTCGCGAGGTCGCGCCCCGGCGCGAGCAGGTCCAGGTGCGGCAGCGCAGCCTGCATGCCGCGGCTCTCGGGTGTGAAGCCCGCGTCTCCGAGAAGCGGATTCAGCCACACGAGACGGCGCGCGCGGCGCCGGATCGCGGCCAGCGCATCGCCCAGGACCTCGGGCTCGCCGGTGTCGTAGCCGTCGCTCACCACGATCACGCCGGTGCGCGAATGCACGAGCCGCGGCGCGTAGTCGCTGTTGAAGTCGCGCAGGCATTCGCCGATGCGCGTGCCCCCGGCCCACCCTTCGGCGAGCAGGTGGAGACGTTCCTGGGAACGGCGCGGGTCCTGGTCGCGCAGCGCCTCCACGATGGGCGTGATGCGCGTGTGGAAGATGAAGCAGTGCACGTCCGCGAGCTCGGCGCAGAGAGCGCGCGCCAGGCGCATGAAGAAGAAGCTGTAGAGGCTCATGGAGCGGCTCACGTCGAGCAGCAGCACGAGACGCGGCCGCACGCGGCGGCGCCGGCGCCACGAAAGGCGCACGGGCGTCCCGCCCGTGGCGACGCTGCGGCGAATCGTGCCGCGCAGGTCCAGGCGGCGGCCGCGCGCGCTCGCCTGCTCGCGGCGAAGCCGCAAATGCTTCACGCGTCGCGCGAAGCGTCGCATCGACGCCTCGACGTCGCGGATGTGGTCGCCGCGGTTCAGCTCGCTGAAGTCCGTGGACGTGAGCGACTCTTCGCGGCTCGCGCCATGCCTTGCGCCTTCGCCCTCGTCTGCGCCCCCGTCGGCGTTCGCGTGGCCCGGCACCGTCTCCTGCTCGCCCTCGGCCGCCCCGCGGGCCGAACCGGGCGCGGAGGTGAATCCCGCGGTGAACGACGTCTTGTTCGACGGCAGGAAATACGCATCGAAGAGCGCGTCGAAGCGGCGCCATTCGTCGCCGCGGCCGCACAGCAGCGCCTTCAGGCTCCAGCGCAGGACCCTGGAATCGAGCACGCCGACCCGGCTCGCGGTCTCCAGCACGCGCGCAGCGTCGCCGCCGCCCACGCCATAGCCGTTGGCATGCAGGAACCCGGCGAAACCGGCGAGGCGCGAGCGCAGGAGCGCCTGCGGATCGAATTCGGGCGTCGGGGCCGCGATCAGCATCCGGCCGCGATGCGCTCGACCACGTCGCGCGTGAACTCGGCGCGGTCTTCGCGAGTCTTGATGAGCGCCGCGAGCGTCTCGAGGATGGGCTCGGCGCCGTCGTCGTCGATCCTCGTGATCCCCAGCCGCAGGAGCGCCGCGGCCCAATCGAGCGTCTCCGCGATGCCGGGCTTCTTGCGAAGCTCCATGCGCCGCGCCTCCTGCACGAACGAGACCAGCTGGCGCGCGAGCTCGCCCGCGGCCCGGGGCGCCTTGAGCTCCACGATCGCGAGCTCCTTCTCGAAGGCGGGATAGTCGATGTACTGGTAGAGGCAGCGCCGGCGCAACGCATCCGAAAGTTCGCGCGTGCCGTTGGACGTGATCACCACGAGCGGCCGCGAGACGGCTTCCACGGTGCCCAGCTCCGGGATCGACATCTGGAAGTCCGAGAGCAGCTCGAGCAGGTAGGCCTCGAAGGCCTCGTCGGCGCGATCGATCTCGTCGATGAGCAGCACCGGCGCCTTCTCGCAGCTGATGGCCTCGAGGAGCGGGCGCTTGAGCAGGTATCTGTCCGAGAAGATGTCCTGCTCCTTCTGCGCCACGGGGCGGTCGTCGTGCTCCAGGAGCTTGATCGCGAGCAGCTGGCGCTGGTAGTTCCACTCGTACATCGCCGCGTGGGCATCGAGGCCCTCGTAGCACTGCAGGCGGATGAGGCGCGCGCCGCTCGCCGCGGCGAGGGCCTTGGCCACTTCCGTCTTGCCCACGCCCGCGTCGCCTTCGAGCAGCAGCGGCCGCCCGAGGTCGATCATGAGCAGCATCGCCGCGGCGAGGTCGCGGTCGGCGACGTAGCCCGCGCCGTGCAGCCGCGAACGCAGCGCGTCCACTTCGCCCATGCGGGTGCCGGCGCCCGTCACGTCGCCTTCTTGCCGAAGAGTCCGCGAAGCCAGCTCTTGACGACGCCCCACATGAGCGCGAGGCCGTTCAGCTCCTGCGGCGCGGCGGAGGCGGGCGACGCGCCCGCGCCGGGCGATGAACCGCCACCCGAGGCCGGCGGCGCCGAGGCCGCGACCTTCGCCGCGAAGTTTCCCGCGAATTGGTCGAGGATCTGGTCGGCGACGCTGTTCATCAGCCGCCCGCCGAAGGCCGCCGCCTTTCCGCTCACGGACGATTCGCACACGCCCTTCAGCGCGCTCGCCCCGCCCTCGGCCGATTCCACGGTCGCGGTGAGGTCCATGGTGGCGGCCGACGATCCCGTCGAATCCGTTCCCTTCGCGACCAGGCGAAGCGATTTCGCCGCCACATCCCTGGACGCGACCTCGATCTCGCCGCGAAACGAAAGGGACGCGGGCCCGACCTTCACGGACACGGTCCCCTTGTAGTGCGTGTCGTCGACGCGCTCGGTGATCTTCGCGCCCGGCATGCACGAGGACACGGCCTCGATGTCCGAGAGCACGGCCCACGTCGCGTCGGGAGAAGCGGGAATCGGGAACGACTTGTCGATGGTGACCTTCACGCGGCTCCTATCGCTTGTCGATGCCGAGCTTGTGGGCCTGCTGCCACACGCGATACGAGGTGTGCGGCATGTCCATGTGCGTCACGCCGAGGTGCGCGAACGCATCGACCACCGCGTTGGTGAAGCACGGGATCCCGCCCACGTGCGGCGACTCGGCCACGCCCTTCGCGCCGATCGGATGGTGCGGCGACGGCGTCACGGTGTGGTCGGTCTCCCACCTGGGCGTTTCCATCGCCGTGGGCAGGAAGTAGTCCATCAGGCTGTTGCCCAGGTGGTTGCCCGCCTCGTCGAACGGCACCTGCTGGCCCATCGCCACCGCGAACGCTTCCGTGAGTCCGCCGTGGATCTGGCCTTCGATGATCATCGGGTTGATGCGCGTGCCGCAATCGTCCAGCGCATAGAACCGGCGCACCTTGGTCTCGCCCGTGTGCTTGTCGATGTCCACGACGCAGACGTACGCGCCGAATGGGAACGTCATGTTGGGCGGGTCGTAGTACTCGGAGGCGTCGAGCCCCTTCTCCATGCCGTCGGGGATGTTGCTCGTGTGGGCCGCCATGGCGATGTCCTTCATCGTCTTGAACTTGGCCGGGCTGCCCTTCACCTTGAAGCGGTCGATCTCCCACTCGAGGTCGCCCTCGCCGACTTCCAGCAGGTGCGCCGCGATCTTCTGCGCCTTCGCCTTGATCTTGCGCGCGGCCATGGCCGCGGCCGCGCCTCCGACGGGCGTGGAGCGCGAGCCCCACGTTCCCGCGCCGTAGGGCGCCTTGTCCGTGTCGCCCTCTTCGATCTGGATTTCGTCGGAGGGAAGGCCCAGCTCGGTGGCGATGATCTGCGCGTAGGTCGTCATGTGCCCCTGGCCCTGCGTCATCGTGCCCAGGCGCGCGATCGCCGAGCCCGTCGGGTTCACGCGGATGTCGCAACTGTCGAAGAGCGAGATGCCGAGGATGTCGCACACCTTGTTGGGACCCGCGCCCACGATCTCCGTGAACGTGCTGATGCCGATGCCCATCAGCTCGCCCTTCTTGCGCTTCTCGGCCTGCTCCTTGCGAAGGCCTTCGTAGTCCACGGCCTTGAGGACCTTCTCGAGCGCGGTGTGGTAGTCGCCGCTGTCGAGCGTCCAACCGAGCGCCGTCGTGTAGGGGAACTGCTCCTTCTTCACGAAGTTGCGCCGGCGGATCTCCGCCTTGTCCACGCCTACTTTCTGCGCGAGCACGTCAATCATGCGTTCGATGAGGTACACGGCCTCGGTCACGCGCAGCGAACAGCGATAGGCCACGCCGCCCGGCGCCTTGTTGGTGTACACGGCGTCCACGCGGCAATAGGCGCGCGGGATGTCGTAGGAACCCGTGCAGATGCTGAAGAGGCCCGCGGGGAATTTCGTGGCCGACACGTGCGAGTTGAACGCGCCATGGTCGGCGAGCGCGGTGAAGCGCAGCCCCTTGATGCGCCCGTCCTTGTCGGCGGCGAGCTCGCCCACGCCGTGGTAGTCGCGCGCGAAGCCCGTGGTGGAGATGTTCTCGATGCGCGACTCGATCCACTTGATGGGCAGCCCCGTCACGATCGAGGCCACCGTCGCGATCACGTAGCCCGGATACACCGGCACCTTGTTGCCGAACCCGCCGCCGATGTCGCCTCCGACCAGGCGGATCTTGCTCTCGGGAATCCCGGAGAGCATCGCGACCACGGTGCGAACGAGGTGCGGCGCCTGCGAGGTGAGATAGACCGTGAGCTGGCCCGTCACCTTGTCGAAGGACGCGACGCAGCCGCAGGTCTCGAGCGGGCACGGATGCACGCGCGGATTGAGGATCTCCTCGCGTACCGTCACCGCCGCGTTCCTGAACGCGTCGTCGGTGGAGGCCTTGTCGCCCGCTTCCCACGTGAAGATGTGGTTCGGATGCGTGCGCTTGCCGTGGCCCACCTCGTCCTTGTCGGCGATGTCCTCGCGGATGATCGGCGCGTCCTTGTCCATGGAGCGGCGCGGGTCGACGATCACGGGAAGCTCCTCGTATTCGACTTCCACCGCATCGACGCCGTCGGCCGCCGCGTAGCGGTCGGCTGCGAGCACCATCGCGACTTCCTGGTACTGGAAGCAGACCTTCTTGTCGGCGAGCACCGCCTGCACGTCGCCGCCCAGCGTGGGCATCCAGTGCAGCTTCACGGGCTTGAGGTCGTCCGCGGTCAGCACGGCGACCACGCCCGGCACCTTGAGCGCCTTCTCCTTGTCGTTGGACTTGATGCGCGCGTGGGCGAAGGGGCTTCGCACGATGGCGCCGAAGAGCATCCCCGGCAGCTTGATGTCGTCCACGTACGTGCCGCGGCCGCGGATGAAGCGCGCGTCCTCCTTGCGAAGGCGCGAGACACCCATTCCCTGGAGCCTGGATTCGCGTTCGAGCGTGTCGGTCATGGTCTTCTCCGAGAGTGGGTGGCTACGCGGCCTTGGCCGCGAGCGCCTTGGCGGCGTGCTGCACCGCCTTCACGATGTTCATGTAACCCGTGCAGCGGCAGAGATTGCCGGCCATCCAGTAGCGGATCTCTTCCTCCGTGGGATTCGGGATCTCCTTGAGCAGCCGGTAGGCGCGCGTGATCATGCCCGGCGTGCAGTAGCCGCACTGCAGCCCGTGCTGCTGCGTGAAGCCTTCCTGCAATGCGTGCAGGACTCCGCCCTGCTCGAATCCCTCGATGGTGAGCACGTCGGCGCCCTCGCACTGGACCGTGAGCTGGGTGCACGATTTCACCGACATGCCGTTCAGGTCCACCGTGCACGCGCCGCAATGCGACGTCTCGCATCCGATGTGCGGGCCCGTGTGCCCGAGCTTCTCGCGCAGCGTGTGGATCAGGAGCTCGCGAGGCTCCACCACGGCATCGACGGGCTTGCCGTTCAGCTTGAACGAGACTGCGATCTTCTTGGCCATGTTCGTTGTCCCCGTCCTAGTTGGAGGCGCGCGAGCGCGCCGTGCGGATCGAGCGCTGCACCATCTCGCCCGCCATCGCGGTCTTGTACGCGACGTCGCCGCGCTGGTCGGCAACGGGGGCGCAGATCGACATGGCGAGCCGCGCGGCCTCGTTGATCGCCGCATCGTCGAGCGCCTTGCCCCTGAGGCTCGCCTCGGCCTGCTTCGCCTTCAACGGCGTCGGTCCCACGTTGGTGAGCGCGATGGAGACGTCCTGCACCGCATTGCCCTTCATGCGCAGCGTGACGGCGGCCGCGGCCGTGGCGAAGTCGCCCGTCTTGCGCTTGAGCTTCGCATACGCGTAACCCGTCCCCGGCGCGGGCAGCGGGATGCGAATCGACGTCATGATCTCGTCCGCCTTCAGCTCCGTGTCGTAGAGGCCGTGGAAGAAGCCGTCGGCCGGCACGGCGCGCTCGCCGCCGGCGCCGCGCAGCACGAACGACGCTCCCAGCGCGATCATCAGCGCCGGATGGTCGTTGCCGGGGTCGCCGTGCGAGATGTCGCCGCCGATCGTGCCCCTGTAGCGCACCTGCGGGTCCGAGATCTGCCGCGCGCCTTCGACGATCAACGGGCACTTTTCCTGCAGCAGCTTCGACCAGATGAGCTCGTTCTCGGTCGTCATCGCGCCGATCACGATCGCGCCCTTGTCCTCGCGGATGCCTTTCAGCTCCGCGATCCTGCCCAGGTCGATCAGGTGCGCGGGCGCCGCGAACCGCATCTTCATCAGCGGCAGCAGGCTGTGGCCGCCCGCGAGGAGCTTCGCTTCGGCGCCGAATTGCCTCAGCAGGCCGAGCGCGTCCGGTATCGACGCCGGAGCGTGGTACTCGAATGAACTGGGGATCATGCGCCCTCCGTGAGAGTGGCCGGCAATTCCAATTTCCAGCCGGTGTTCTTCGAAAGTGTTTCCACGTCCTCGATCGTGTCGAGGTCCGTCACGAATCGGGTGTTCGTCGTCTCGTGGGCGGCAATGAGATCGGGATTGCGGTCGATGAGGTGGCGGCAGCCGGTCTTCGCGTCGCCGGCGAGGATGCGGGCCTGCGCGACAGCGTCCAGCAGGATCGGGTTGCCGCGGGCGCCATTCACGACGGGCACCACGATGTGGCCCGACTTGCGCCGCTTGAAGGCGCCGATGAGCTCCGTGAGGTCGCCGCCGCCGATGAGAGGTTGGTCGGCGAGAATCACGAACACCGCGTCGAAATCGCCCGAGAGCGCCGAGAGTCCCACGCGCACGGAGCCGTCCTGCCCCTCGGCGTAGCGCTCGTTGTGCGCGAGCGTCACGATGAAACGGCGCACGTGTTCCTCCACCGCCTCGCGCGCGAAGCCCGTCACCACCACGACCTCGTCGATTCCCGCGGCGCTCAGCGCGATGAGGTGCCGCGAGATGAGGGGAACGCCCTGGAGGCGGATGAGGGGCTTGGACAATCCGCCCATCCGCTTGCCCTCGCCTGCCGCGAGAAGGACCGCGCCGATCCGCAGCCTCTGGTAGAGGCCGCCACTCGCCTTGAGCGCACAAGCCATGGGAGTCGTCCTGGAACCGCGAATCACGATTCTAGGCGCATTCCATCGTTCGTCCATAGTTCCTCCATGCTGCACCGCGACAATCGCTTCGAACCCGTCGCCACAGGAGCGGATACATGAGTGGACACGTCCCCGTTCGTCGCGTCTTGCTGCGTGCCCTCGGTGCCGCGGCCCTCGTGGGCGCGACGCCGCTCGAAGCGCTCGCCTGCACCCTCGTTCCCTCGGAAACGCAGGGCCCGTATCCCGGCGACGGCTCCAACGGCCCGAACGTGCTCACGCAATCGGGCATCGTGCGATCGGACATCCGCGCGAGCTTCGGCGCCGCGGGCACCGCGATCACGCCGGGCACGCCGCTCACGGTGACATTGCAAGTGGTGAACGCGGACAACGGCTGCACGCCGCTCGCGGGCCATGCCGTTTACATCTGGCATTGCAACGCGAGCGGGCAATACTCGATGTACTCGTCCGGTGCGACCACACAGAACTGGCTCCGCGGCGTGCAGGTGACCGATGCGAATGGCCAGGTCACCTTCACCACGGTATATCCGGGCTGCTACTCCGGGCGATGGCCGCACATCCACTTCGAGATCTATCCGTCGCTCGCGCAGGCAGTCGCGGGATCGAACGCGGTGAAGACCTCGCAGATCGCCATGCCCGAAGCCGCGAATCGTGCGGTGTACGCGCAGGCCTCGCTCTATCCGCAGAGTCTCGCGAACCAGGACCAGGTGACGCTGCTCACCGACAACGTCTTCGGCGACGACGGCGGCGTCTACGAGCTGGGCACGGTGACGGGAAGCCTCGCGGGCGGCTATGCGGTCACGCTGCAGGCGGGCATCTCCGCTTCGGGCACCTCGCCCGACATCGACCAGCAGGGCCTCACGGGCATGTGGTACGAGCCCGCGTCGAGCGGACAGGGGCTTGCCCTCGAGGTCTATCCCGACCTGCGCGGCAACGGCGTCGGATTCCTCCAGGGCGGATGGTTCACGTTCGACGTGGCGCCCGCGGGCGGCGTCGAGAAGCAGCGCTGGTACACGTTCAGCGGCACGATCGCCGCGGGCGGCGCCACCGCGACACTGCCGCTCTATGTGAACACGGGCGGCAACTTCAACGCGAGCCCCATCACCACGGGACAGGTCGCGGGTTCGGTCACGATCGCTTTCTCGTCGTGCACCGAAGGCGCGTTTGCCTACACGTTCTCCGACGGGCGAAGCGGCGCGATTCCGCTCACGCGCCTCACGCCCAACGTCACCTGCTCGACCACGACCGCGCGCCCGACGAACGCCGACTTCGCGCTCTCGGGAAACTGGTACCAGCCTTCCACCTCGGGACAGGGATTCATCATCGAGGTGAATCCCGCCGCGCCGGTGGTGTTCTTCGCCTGGTACACGTACGCGGTGAATGGATCGTCCCTGGGCGCCGCGGGACAGCGCTGGTTCACGGGACAGGGCGCCTACAGCTCCGGCCAGCGCACCATGACCGCGATCCTCTACGAGACCACGGGCGGCGTCTTCGACACCGACACGCCTTCGTCACAATCGAGCGCGGCCGTGGGAAGCGCCACGCTTGCATTCTCCAGTTGCGAAGCGGCCACGCTCACCTACGCGTTCACGTCGGGCTCGAATGCAGGGCAGGCCGGCACGATCCCGCTCGGGCGCGTGGCGGCCACGCCAGCGGGCTGCACCGCTTGATCCGGTCGACGTGCGTCCCCACTTCTGGGGATAACCCGGAGGACGCCTGA
>DATJVS010000208.1:0-39493 GCA_035501715.1 Usitatibacter sp. | reverse complement strand
CATGCGCGCGTCCACGTCGAAGCCCGAGGTCTTGAGCTCGCCCAGGTTCTCGAGCGGCTGGTCGACGTAGAGCGTGATGCCCGAGGCGCTGCGGTGGAAGCGGTCGATGTAGCGGTTGTAGAGCGTGAGGTCGTCCGGGTTGGCGAGGATCGTGTCGGCGGTGATGCTGCCGATCGTGTCGTTCTTGTCGATGGCCCAGTAGTCGATCGCGATCGACGAGGCGTTGGTCGGCTCCCAGACGAAGCCCGCGCTCCATTGCGTCGAGGTCTCGGGCTTGAGGTTGGGCGACGCGATGTTGCGCACGTTCAGCTGAGTTCCGACGCAACGCGCATCCTCCTCCGCGATGAGGTCCGCCGGGCAGCCCGGGTCGTTCAGCGCGTTGGCCGAGTTGCCGAAGGACGCCGGGCTGTGCAGGTCCCAGAGCGACGGCGCACGGAAGCCCTTGCCGGCCGAAGCGCGCAGCAGCAGCTCCTTCCTCGGCTGCCAGCGCGCGCGGATCTGCGGCGTGCCCTTGGAACCCACGTCGCTGTAATGGTCCCAGCGCGCCGCGCCCGTCACCTCGAGCTCCCTGGTGATCGGAAGCGAAAGCTCCGCGAAGAGCGCGCCCACGTTGCGGCTCGCGTCGGTGTGGGGCACCGTGCCTTCGCCGCCGATGTCCTGGCCGTTCTCGTAGTCGGAGTTGAGCGGCTTGTCGTCGATTTCCTCGCGACGGAAGTCGGCGCCCAGCGCGACGGCCGCCATGCCGCCGGCCATGTTCCACATGTCCTTGCTGATCTTGCCGTCCAGCTGAACGGAGGTGCTCGTGGACTTGCGCATGTCGCCTTCCATCTTCGCGCCGTCGAGCAACGCCTGGCCCTGCGCGTCGTTCGGGCCGAACGGGTTCAGGTTGCCCGTGGCGAGCGCCTGAACGAAACGCGTCTCCTGGATGTAGCCCGAGAACGCGAGCTTGCTCGTGGTGGACGCGTACGTGAGCGCGGTGTCGTAGTCCCATCCGCCGACGAGGCCCTTCATGCCGCCCGAAAAGCGCGAGGTGTCGGTGGTGACGTCGTTGATGCGGTTGCCCGCCGGCGCGGAGCGATACGCGATCTCGAGGAAGCCCGGCGTGCCGACGTCGCTCGTGCTGTAGCCCAGGCGGTTGATGAGCGCGACCGGCGCGTAACGGCTCGTGAGCGGCAGGAGGATGTTGGCCTGCGTTCCGTCGGGCCGGATGTGCGCCGCGGTCTGGTCGATCGGCACCGGGGCGATGCGGCCGATGTTGTGGTTCAGCGAGTAGGACGCCTCGCCGAAGAACGTGTTGTTCGCATCCACGTTGTAGGTGACGCGCCCGAAGAGGTCGCCGCGGTGGTTGTCCGGGAGGTTGTCCAGGTACGCCGCGTAGATTCCGCGGCAGCGCAGCTTCGGATCGCCCGAGGGCGTGGTGCCCCCGTTCTGCACCACGGTGAAGTTCGGGTCGCACGCCGAGAAGTTCGGGTCGGTCTCGAGGCCTCCCACGTAGGCGCCCGGGCTGATGCCGAAGTCCATGATGCGCCCCGGGTTGCCCCGGAACGACGTGGGATAGGTGGCCCCGTCGATCTGGTTGGCGCGATCGTAGAGCTTCTGGTCGATGGCCTTGAGGCTCTTGAAGTACTGCACGCGCCCGGTGACGAGCAGGTTCCAGCCGTCCTTCGCGAGGTCGCCCGCGCCGTAGGCGCCGGTCGCACTCTGCTCGCTGCCTTCGCGGCCTTCCTGCGGCTGGCCGTAGTACACGGTCGCTTCGCCGCCGTGGTAGTCGCTGCGCGTGATGAAGTTGATCACGCCGCCCACCGCGTCCGTGCCGTACACGGCGGAGGCGCCGTCGCGCAGCACCTCGACGCGCTGGATAGCGCTGAAGGGAATGGTGTTGAGGTCCACCGCCTGGGGCGACGCGTTGAAGCCGCCGATGGAGCCGAAGGCCTGGTTGGCGAGGCGCCGGCCGTTCAACAGCACCAGCGTGGAGCTCGCGCCGAGGCCGCGCAGGTTCGCGTTCGAGACCGCGTAGCCCACGCCCTGCGTCGTGTCCGAATACATCGCGGTGTTCGCGGTGATGTGGCGCACGATGTCCTCGGTGCTCTGCGCGCCCATCTTCTCGATGTCGGCGCGCGTGATCACCGTGACGGGCAGCGCCGTTTCGCCCTCGATTCGCTTGATGTTGGAGCCGGTGACTTCGATCCGTTCCCGCGGCGCGGCCTGCTGCGCGAGAACCGGGTTTGCCATGGAAAACGCGATGCCCGCGCCCAATGCCGATGCGACGGCAAGACGCAACCTGCCGGTGTTGTCAGACATTTGTAAGCCCCCTTTTGGAATAGCCTTCTTAACAGCTTGTTACAGCTGGCAACAATCATAGCGAAATTCCGGAAGGGGGGTTGCCGGAATTCCGCTATCGCCTGCCCGGGGATTTCATTCGAGCGCGTAGAGGTTGCCGTCGTTGCTTCCCACGTAAACCTTGCCGTCCGCGACGAGGGGCGAGGAGAAGAACGAGCCCACGCCCAGCTGCCACCAGATGCTCACGATCTCCGCCTCTCCGTTGTCGCCACGGGCGTGAAAGAGCATCGGGGTGTTGAAGCGGCGCTCGGACGTGAGTGCCCACCCGCGGTTCTCGCGCGACGCGTCGGTCCGGAAGTCCCAGAGGAGCGCGCCCGTGGAAAGGTCGCGCGCCTCGAGCGTGCCGTTGGTGACGCCCTGGTACACCACGTTTCCGGCGACGGCCGGCGAGCCGAACATGAAGGCCCTCGCGTCCTGCTTCGCGATGGACTTGCCGGTCGCCGCATCGACGATGTGGAATTGCGACGAGTCCGACGTCGCGAACACGACCTTGCCGTCGACGACCGCGGGCGAGGTGATGACCCAGCTGCCCGCGTTGTTGAACTTCCACTTCTCCTTGCCGGTCGCTGCATCGAGAGCGTAGAGGTTTGAATCGCGGCAGCCCACGTACACCGTGCCGTTCGCGACCGCCGCCGAGCTCTGGAATCCCACCTGGTTGTGGATCAGCGGGTCCTCGCCGCCGTGGAAGCGCCACTTCTCGGCCCCGGTCTTCGCGTCCACCGCATAGAAGTAGCTGTCCCAGCTTCCGAAGAAGAGGATGCCGTCGGCGTATGCGGGCGAGGCATGCACGACGTCGCCCGTCCTGAACTTCCAGCGCAGCGCGCCCGATCCCGCATCGAGCGCGTAGAGGTAGCCGTCTCCGCTGCCGAAGAAGACCGATCCGTCCACGACCACGGGGCTCGAGAGGAAGAGG
Organism: Usitatibacter sp.; assembly: GCA_035501715.1. Lineage (GTDB taxonomy): Bacteria > Pseudomonadota > Gammaproteobacteria > Burkholderiales > Usitatibacteraceae > Usitatibacter. Next base: position 36,240 of record DATJVS010000208.1, on the reverse strand, counting down.
TCGAACGGATCGAAGTAGGTCTGGCCCGCCGGCGTCATGCCGTGCAAGCCCTTCGCTTCGAAATGGCGCTCGCCGCCCGTTGCGAATTTCCACCGCAGGGCGCCCGTCCTCGCGTTCAACGCGTAGAAGTGGCCGTCGTAGCTCATGACGTAGAGGGTGTCGTGCGCGATGGCCGGGGTGGAAGCGACGGCCCCACGCGTCGAGTACTTCCAGAGCTGGCGCCCGTCGGCGGGGGCCACGGCGTACACGTTGCCGTCGTCGCTTCCGAAGTAGATGACGCCGTCCTGCATCACCGGCGAGGAAACGATGCGGCTTCCCGTGGGAAAGGTCCACTTCACGCGATGGAATTCGCGCGGGCCCTCGGTTTCATAGACGCCGGTGTGGGCGGCGCCGTTGCGGAACATGGCTTCGGCATTCGCGGCGGCGGGAAGCACCGCGGCCATGAGCAGTGCGAGCGTGGCGTTCTTCACGAGGCTTTTCCTTCGCGGCGAAGCGTGAGCGGCAATTCGAACGGTCCGTTCTCGAACGTGCCGACGATGCGGCCCTGGGCCGGGTCGACACGGCCCTCGAACGTGATGCGATAGGCGCTCGACTCGAGGCGCAGCATTCCTTCGGCCTCCGAGACGAAATCCACCGGGACCTTCGTGGTCGCCTTGCCCACGACGACGAAGTCCACGCTCGCGGGCGCGCCCGCATGGTTCGCGATGTCCACCGTGACGTGGCGCGGGTATCCGTTCATCTCGTACTCGCCGATCCACCGCCCTTCGGTCTCGCGCGCGACCGCCGTGCTGCGCCGCGCGGGATCGACTTGCGCCGCCCCGGTGCGCGTGAGCGCGAAAGGCGCGGCGTTGCCCGCCTGGCGAAGCTCGCCCCGCATCGACGGCCCGTCGATTGTCGCGGTGAAGGTCGCATTGTCGGGAGCGGCGCCCAGGGCGTCGCCCGCGTCGAACGAGAGCTTGTCGCCTTCGACGCGAATGTTGCCGAGCGGCGCGCCCTTCACGTCGAACCCCGGGATGATCAGCGACCCGGTCCACGCGCCCTCGCCATCCCTGGCGAGGTCGACGACGAGGCGGACCTCGCGGCCGGGGACCTGCGCGGCCCCGCTCCAGCGTCCGGTGGGATCGGCCGCCGCGCTCGGCAGGGTGGCCGCCGCCGCGACGAACAGCATGACGATTCTTCGCATGTTCCTTTCCTCCTTGGCGCGGAGCCTCGGTTGCGCCGACTGTCAATAGGATGCAGTTACAACAATCGGCCGATGTGACGGATTGTCACCGGCGGCTCCTCGCGAAGGCGATGCGCGGAGGGCGATAGGCGGGCGAGTATCATCTCCCGCTGATGAACCTCATCTTCCGCCAGCTGGGCGATCCCACTTCGTCGACGTACACGTACCTGCTCGCCGACGCGGACACGCGCGAGGCGATACTCATCGATCCCGTGTTCGACCAGGCGCTGCGTGACGCGGCCCTCATCGACGAGCTGGGCTTGAAGCTCGGATGGACGCTGGAAACGCACGTGCACGCGGACCACGTGACCGGTGCGTGGCTGCTCAAGCATCGCGTCGGCAGCTCGATCGCCGTGGGGGCGAACTCCGGCGCGCAGGCCGCGGACCGCTACCTCGCGCATGGCGACAAGATCTCCTTCGGCAGCCGCCACCTCGAAGCGCGCGCCACGCCCGGCCACACCAACGGCTGCCTCACGTACGTGATGGGCGACCGCACGATGGCCTTCACGGGCGATTGCCTCCTCATCCGCGGCAGCGGCCGCACCGACTTCCAGCAGGGCGATCCGCGGGCGATGTGGCGCTCGGTGCACGAGCAGATCTTCAGCCTGCCCGGCGAGTGCCTCCTCTATCCGGGTCACGACTACCGCGGCCTCACGGTCACGAGCGTTGCCGAGGAGCGCCGCTTCAACCCGCGCCTCGCCGACTCCATCACGATGGAAGATTTCGTCGGCCAGATGAGCCACCTCGGATTGCCGCACCCGAGGCAGATCGACGTCGCGGTGCCCGCGAACCTGCGCTGCGGCCGTCCCGCCGAGGGCATGGGCGAGACACCCGTGCAATCGTGGGCGCCTCTCACGCTCACGTTCGCCGGCATCCACGAGATCCAGCCCGCGGTGCTCGAGGAGCGCATGTCGCTCGCGGAGGTGATCGACGTGCGCGAGCCCGACGAGTGGGACGGCTCGCTCGGCCACATTCCCGGATCGAAGCTGATCCCGCTGGGCCTGCTCGCCGCGCGCGCCGAGGAGATCGGCAGGACGCGGCCCGTCGTCTTGGCGTGCCGTTCCGGCGCGCGCTCGGCGCAGGCGGTGGTGATCCTTCAGCGGCTCGGGTTCAGGAACGTCGTGAACCTGGCCGGAGGCCTCATTCGGTGGCGCGCGAGTGGGAGCGCGGTGGAGGGGGGGCGGGAGTAGCGTCGTCGCCGCCCGCGGGCCCGGGCCTCAGGCCCAGCAGCGAGCGCGCGATGTCGATTCCGAGGCGGTACTCGGAGCTCTTCGTCGGATCGACCTGGTAGGTGCCCGGGACCATGGCGTGCGCGATGAGGCTCAACGCCTTCTCGAGCGCATCGAGCCGCCGGCGCGCATTGTCGTAGCTGCGCTCGGCACGGGCATCCGAGCCCCTGCGAGGCTCGAGCGCGCGGCGTTCCCTCATGTCCTGTCCCGCCCCGGAAGGTCGATAGGCAATGATGCATCACCCGGAGGCGCAGCGCCACCTGCCGGAGTAATCTAGCCGCCATGGCCGATTCCAGGAACCTTCCCCCCGAAGTGGTCGCGGCGCTCAAGGCCGGCAACCGGATCGAGGCGATGAGGCTGCTGCGCGAGCGCATGGGCGTGGGCCTCGCGGAAGCCAGGATGCACGTGCAGGCCCACGAATCGCCGGCAGCATCCCCGGCCGACGTCGGCAACGACCGCATGCGGGCGCCCGCACCGGCGAGAGCGGCGCCGGCGAGGATGAAGCCGCCGGGCTACGTGAAGCGCGACGGCCTCTCGCCCGGCGAGGTGCCACGGACGGGGGGCGGTGCGCAGGCAATGATCGTCGTGATCGCGATCCTCATCGCGCTCTGGGCCTACGCGAAGATCGGCTGAACCGCGAGGGGCCCGCGCGCGGCCTCGAACGCGTGCGCCATCTGCAGGACACCGAAATCGTCGCGGTACCTTCCCACGATCTGCAGGCCGACCGGCAGGGGCTTGTCGTCGCCGGTGAAGCCCGCGGGCACCGAGATGGCCGGATGGCTCGTGCACGTGATGTGGTAGCAGCTCTTCATCCAGTCGATGTACGTGGGCAGCCGCACGCCGTCGATGGCGGTCACGTAAGGCGTGGTGGCCGGAAATGGCGGGACCTGGCTCACCGGCAGGCACAGGAACTCGTAGCTCTCCATGAACGACGACATGCGCTGGAAGATCGTCGTGCGCCGCGCGATGGCGCGCCCCACGTCGGGCCCGCTCAACGCGAGGCCCTTCTCGATGTTGCCGATCACCGTGTCCTTGATGTCGCCGCGGCGCTTCTCGAGCAGCTCCTTGAAGCGCATCGCGAAGCTGTTGGCGCGCAGCGTGACGAAGACCTCGTCCGCGCCGGAGAGGTCCGGCTCCGCGTCCTCGACGACGCAACCCATGGACTCGAGCACGCGGCGCTGCCGCGCGAGCACCTCGAGCACGCGCCGGTCCACCGGAAGGCCGCCGAGGTTCGTCGACCACGCCACGCGCACCTTCCTGAAATCGCGCGTGAGCGGCCTCGCGAAGCGCGCTCCGTCCTCGGTGATGCTGATGGGAGAACGGATGTCGGGGCCTGCCATCGCCGAGAAGAGGAACGCGGCATCCTCGGCCGTGCGCGCGATCGGGCCCAGCACCGACATGGTGTTCCACGCATCCTGCGCGGGATACGAGGGCACGCGCCCCGGCGTGGGACGAAAGCCCACGACGCCGCAGAAGCTCGCGGGATTGCGAAGGCTGCCGCCCAGGTCGGAGCCGTCGGCGAAGGGCAGCATGCGGCACGCGACCGCCACGGCCGCGCCGCCCGAGGAGCCGCCGCACGTCTTGTCCAGGTCGTAGGGATTCACCGTCGTCCCGAACACCGGATTGAATGTCTGGCTGCCCGCGGCGAACTCGGGCGTGTTGGTCTTGCCGAGCGTGATGGCTCCGGCCGCGCGCAGCCGCTCGACGAGGAGCTGGTCGTACGCGGGCACGTTGTCGGCGAAAATGGGCGAGCCATACGTCGTGCGGATGCCCTTCGTCTCGATCATGTCCTTGTAGGCGATGGGCAGCCCCGCGAGCGGGCCCACGGGCCTTGCGCCGCGCGCGGGCTTGCGATCGAGCTTCTTCGCCTCGGCGAGCGCCTGCTCGGGCAGGAACGTGACGATGGCGTTCACTTCCGGATTGACCGCTTCGATTCGCGCGATGAAGGCGCGCATCGCCTCGACGCGCGAGAGCTTGCGGGAGCGAAGCAGCCGCGCGAGCGTGCGCGCGGGCTTGGACACGATGTCGTTCATGGCAGGTAAGCTAACGTTCATGACCCTCGCCGGCAAGCCCGTGTCGCACTATCGCCCCCGCCGCCGGGAATTCGCGTGGGCTCCGCTCATGAGGCGCCTGCCGGAGAAGCCGCCGCTTTTCGAGTGGGTGCTGCTGTCGATGCTGATCCACGCGCTGGCGATCGTGCTCTTCGGCGCGCCGGCCGGCGGATCGAGCGAGGGCCGCGCGATGTGGGGATCGCTGCAGGTGGTGCTCATGGGATCGAAGCCCGAAGCGAGCCCGCAACTGAAGCTCGATCGCGGAACGATCGAAGGGCTGAAGGCGCCCGCCGCGATGCCCGCGGCCCCGGTGCCCCCTGTGCGTGCGCCCGCGCAACCCGCGAAGCCGTCGCTTCGCGCGGCGCCGAGAATCGAGCAGGCCGCGCCTCCCGTCGAATCGCCGCCGCCGCCGCAAGCCGCTCCGAAGGTCGAGCCCATCGCGATTCCGCCGGTGCTCGAGCGCATCATCGTCCCGGAGCGGCAGTTCGAAGTGCCCGCGTTCACCGTGCCGCCTCCCACGCAGAACCAGATGCCTTCACCCGTGCCCGCGCCCGCCGCGCCGGCACCGCCGCCCGCGGCGCCGCCGAAGGAAGCGCCAGTCGCCAGGGAGGCTCCCGCGCCGAAGGAAGTCACACCGCCCGTGCCTCCGGCGCCGCGCCTTCCGCAAGTCGAACGCGCGCCCGCGGAGGTTCCGAAACTCTCCGTGCCGCTCATGCAACCGATCGCGCCCAGCGTGATGCCCGAGCGCGTCGAGTCGCCGCCGCAATTGGAGATCCCGCGCATCGAATCGCCGGTGGTTCCCGCGGTGCCCGCGCCTCCGGTGATCACGCAGCCGCTCGAGACGAACGCGATTCCCGCACCCGCGATCCCGAGCCTCGCGCCGGTGCCGCAGATCGAGACCATCGCCAGGCCCGTCGAGAAGCCGCCCGTCGAGCAGGTGCCCGTTACGCCGCCTCCGGTCACGGTGCCCGCGCCCGCGACGCCCGCGCCGGCGGCCGCGCCCCAGGTGCAACCGCGCATCGAGCCGCGCGTCGAACCCAGTGCGGAGCCTGCCGCCGCGCCGCAACGGGAAGCCGCACCCGCGATCGAGAAGGCGCCGCCGCCCGAATCGCCGTTCCGCGCGGCACCCGCGCCGGGCCTGCCCGGAGCGCCCTCGGGGTCACGCAAGCAGGGCGAGGAGCCCTCGAGCGACTACGATCCCTTCTCCTCGAACCAGCTGGACCTCGACGCGATGCGCCGGCGCGCCGCGCAACTCGCGCGAGGCTCGGGCAACAGCGCGCTCCTGCCCTTTCCGATGCCCGCGGTGCCGCCCAGGAAATCGAAGATGGAAGAGGCGATCGAGAACGCCCGCAAGCCCGACTGCCGCACGGCCTACGCCCAGCTGGGGCTCGCGGCCATCGTTCCGCTCGTGGCCAACGAGTTCGGCGAGGGCACCTGCCGCTGGTAAGCTTGTGCACCGTTCCGCGGCCCCTGCGTTAGAGGGACTGCAACCCCTAACTGGAGATCCAACAATATGCGAAAGGCCTTGATCGCCGCTCTCCTGCTGGTCGCCACGTCCGCCACGCCGTCCTTCGCGTGGGTGAGCGTGAATATCGGCATCGACATTCCCACCTATCCGGCCCTGGTGCCGGTACCAGGCGTTCCCGTCTACTACGCCCCGGGCGTGAACGCGAACTATTTCTTCTACGATGGGATGTACTGGAACTTCGACGGGACGCAGTGGTATTCGTCGGCCTGGTACAACGGTCCCTGGGGCGTGGTCGCGCCGGCCGCGGTGCCGGTGTACCTGTGGCGCGTGCCGGTGCGCTACTACCGCGTGCCGCCGCCCTACTTCCACGGCTGGGTCGCCGGCGAGCCGCCGCACTGGGGCGAGCACTGGGGACCGGCGTGGGTGAACGAGCACCACGACTGGAACCACTGGGACCATCGCTACGTCCCGGCGCGCGCACCGCTGCCCGCTTACCAGGCGCATTACTCGGGGGCGAGCTATCCGCGCATGGAGGCCCAGGCGCAGATCCACGCACAGAACTACCACTACGCGCCCCACGACGCGGCCGTGCGCGCCCACTACGAAGAGCGGGGCATCGCGGCGGAGCAGGCCCGCGTCACTCGCGAGCAGCACAACGTCAACCGTGAGCAGGCGCACGTCAACCACGAGCAGGCGCACGTGCAGCAACAGCAGCACGCCGTGAACAAGGAGCAGCACGCGGTGAACCAGCAGCAGCACAACGTGAACCAGCAGCAGCACGAGGTCCACAAGGAGCAGCAGCACGTGCAGCAGCAGCAACACGAGGTTCACAAGGAACAGCAGAAGGAACAGCAGCACGTGAACAAGGAACAGGAGCACGAGCACCACTAGTCAGCCGTAGATCCTCGCCGTCGCGCGCGCCCGTTCCCCAACGGCCGCGCGCAGCGGCGGCGGCCCCAGCACTTCCACGTCGTTTCCCATCTTGAGGATGTCCATCACCAGCTCCTTCTCGGAGCTGTACGGCACCTCGAGCACGTAGCTGCCGTCCTTCTCCCATCTCGCGCGCTGCTTGGGGTGCCACTCCTCGAGCGAGACGTAACGCGCGCGCTCCGGCGTGAAGCGAAGCTGCGCCCACTGCACCTTCGCTCCCGAGAAGATGCCGTAGCCCGCGGCGAGCACCGCGTCCAGCTCGGCATCGGGAACCTCCTTCACCTTGCCCGCGACCACCGTGACGTCGCGCATGCCGTCCAGCGCGAAGCTGCGGATGTCGTTGCGCAGATGGCACCACGCGTCCAGGTACCAGTTGTTGCGGTAGTGCACGAGGCGCTGCGGCGAGACCTCGCGCTCGGTCACCTCGTCCTTCGAGCGATTCCAGTAGGTGAGCCCGAGCCGCTCGCGCCCCAGCACCGCGGAGGCGACCAGCTGGAAATGCTTCGGCTCGTGCCGGCGCGCGCCAAAGGAGATCACGCGGATGCGCCTGCGCACCTCATCGACCGAACGATCGCCCGTCGAGAGCAGGGCCGCGAGGCGCGCCTTCAACGGCTGCACGTGCGCGCCCAGGAGGCTGGGCTCGAGGCTTTCCAGCAGGTGCTCCATCGTGAGCAGCGCCTGCGCCTCGCGCGGGTTGAACCACAGGCCCGGCAGCTCGTACTGCGGCGCGTCCTTCGCCGGCGCCTCGAAGCGATAGCCGTTCCGGTCGCGGTCCCACACGATGGGCGCGTAGTGCCGGCTGCGCATGTATTCGATGTCGCGCTTGAAGGTGGCGAGCGAAACCTCCAGCTCGCGCAGGAAATCCTTCACGGGAACGACGCCGCGCTCCCGGATCAGGTGATCGATCTTGTAGAACCGCTCGGTGCGATCCATTCGTGTGAGGTGTTCCATCGGGGCAGCGTATCGCCCCACTGGCTCACGAAATGAGCCATCGCTAGCGTCTCACGCCGGGCGCGCTCGAGACAAGCCCTTGCGCGCGCCGCGCGAGATACACCTCGAGGGCCACCAGGTCCGGCGATCCGTACGCCGGCATCTCCGCGCGCACGCCGAGGTAGCACGCGCGCAGCCGCCGCTCGAGCGAGCCCAGGGCCTGCCACTCGAGCCGGTATGCGGGCCAGTCGGCCGGGTGCCCCTGGCTGATCGGTTCCGAAAGCAGGCGCTTGCCCCAGCTCGCGTCGTGGCAGTTCGTGCACGCGAGGTTGAGCTGGCCCTGGCGCTGGAAGTAGATCGCGCGTCCGCGAGCGTAGGCCGCGTCCATGTCGCGCGACGGATCGGGAACGATCGCGAGGCCGCGCGAACGGCTCGACACGAACGCGGAGAGCGAGAGCAGCTCCTGCGATTCCCATGCGAGCGCGGGGGCGCCCTGGTTCGCGGTGACGCAGGCGTTGATGCGCTGCTCGAGATCGACCGCACCGCCCAGCGATGCGACATAGCCCGGATAGCGCACCGACACGCCTTTCATCGACGCGCCGTCGGCCCCGTGGCACGAGGCGCAGCTCAGGTTGCGCGCACCGCGCGGCAGCTTCCACAGCTGCGCCCCGCGGTCGACCCACAGCATCGCCGGATTGCCGAACGCATCGGCCTGCATCGCGCGGATCTCGGCGCCCTGGAACTCGATGCCGCCCTTCAAGGGCGAAGGCCGCGGCGGCTCGCTCCCCGCCGCGCAGTGCAGCGCCGCGAAAGCCCCGATCGCCGCGGCGATGCGCATCAGGCGGGGGACACGTCGACGAGCGCGCTCGCGCGGCCCTCGTCGCCCCGGTCGTCGCTCCACTGCACCACGAGCTCGCCGCCCTCGCTCGCGGTGGCGAAGAATGCGACGTAGGGATTCGCCGACATGCCCGTGCCGAACTCCGCGCGAAAGACTTCCTTGCCGGCGAGCGTGCACCAGACCTTGTCCACGATGTGCACCGGGATCGCGCGGCCTTCGAGGTCGCGGCGGAAACCCGTCTCCATCGGGTGCTGGATGAGCACGCGCACCTCGAAGGGCTCGCCGGCCTTCACGCTCGCGGGGACCTGGACCTTGCCGAGGATCACAGCGAAGCGTCGTCCAGGCACGCGCCCGAGGTGACGAGCACGTCGCGCGGGCCGATGCGAAAGCGCCCGCCGGAGAGCTCCGCGAGCACCGTGACCTGTTGCGAGCCCGCGAGGCGGATGCGCGCCGAGACCTCCGCGCGCCCGCAGGCGGGACCGAGGTGGAAGCTCGCCACGCGCGGGCGCGGATTGCGCTCGGCGAAGACGTGTATCGCCTTCACGTGATCGGCCTCGGTCATCGGGCTCGCCACGCGCACGCGAAGCGGCACCGTGTTGCCGTTCTCGACGAGCAGCGGCAGCTCGACCTCCACGTCCTTCTTCTCCGGCACCGCGCCGCGAGTGATCTCGTTCACGAGCGGCGCGATGTCCTGGGGCGGCTGGAAGCGCCCCTGGGCGCGGACAGCCGACGATGCCGCCGCGGCCAACGCGGCGATGCGTGCGAAGAACGTGCGGCGCCTCATCGCAGCGTCGCGAGGTACGCGACCACGTCCTCGACCTGCTGGCCGGTGAGCACGGGCTTGCCCTCGTATCGCGAGTCCACGCGCGTCATTCCATCGACGCGATGGAAGGTCGGCATCGCCGCATCGGCGTCGACCTTCGTGATGTCGGCCACGCGCAACCTCAGTTGCGGCACCGCGAGGCGCGAGCCCACGCCCACGAGCGAAGGCCCCACGTTCCCGAAGGCTTCGGCGCCCGGCACCTCGTGGCAAAGCACGCAGTGGCCCGCTTCGCGCGTCACGAAGACCTCGCGGCCACGCGCTGCGTCGCCGGAAGGCGCGAGCGGCGTATCCATCGCGTCCCGCGCGGCGGGCAACGAGCCGCAACCGGCGAGCAGCAGCGCCGCCGCCATGGCTTTCACGCTCACGCCTTGCGGACGTCTCCGTCCTTGAGCGGCAGCTTGCGCACGCGCTTTCCGGTCGCCGCGAACACGGCGTTCAGCACCGCGGGCACGAGGCACAGCGCGCCCGGCTCGCCATGCCCGCCCCAGAACCCTCCCGTGGGCACGAGCACGACCTCGACCTTGGGCGGCATCTGCGTGATGTTGGGCAGGCGGAAGTCGTGGAAGTTGGATTCCGCGATGCGCCCGTCCTTCACCGTGTGCCCCTCGGTGAGCGAGCCCAGGTTGAAGATCACGTTGCCCTCGCCCTGCGCGCGGCAGGTGTCCGGATTCACGACGTAGCCCGAATCGATGGCGAGCACGATGCGGTGGACCTTGATCGCGCCGTCCTTCACCGAGACCTCGGCCACCTGCGCCGTGTAGCTGCCGAAACCGTCGGCCTGCGCGATGCCGCGGAACACGCCCGCGGGCAGGGCCTCGCCCCAGCCCGCCGCCTTCGCGGCCGCCTGCAGCACGAGCCTGTTCTTGTCGCCGTCCTTGAGCATCGCGAGGCGGAACTCGAGCGGGTCCCTGCCCGCGGCATGTGCGAGCTCGTCGATGAAGCATTCGCGGTAGAAGGCGTTCTGCAGGCCCGGCGCGCGCCAGAAGCCCACGGGAACGTGGCCGTTGCGCATCGCGTACTCGACCCGCTGATGCGGAATCGTGTAGGTCATGTCGCTCAGGCTTCGCACCGCGGTGAAGTCGATGCCCTTTTCGATGCCCTCGGGACGCAGCAGCGCGAGGATCGACGGGCACGCGACGGTCGTGTGCAGCGCGAGGACGTTGCCCTTTTCGTCGAGGCCGCCGCGCATCCTCACGAGCGAGGCCGGCCGGTAGAAGCCGTGCTGCATGTCCTCCTCGCGCGACCACAGCATCTTCACGGGCTTGCCCGGGAACTGCCTGGCGATCGTGACGCACTGCGTGACGAAATCCTGCGGCGCGCCGCGCCGGCCGAATCCGCCGCCCAGCATCGTCTTGTGCACTTCCACCTTGTCGAGCGGCAGGCCCGAGGCCTCCGACGCGGCCGCCATCGAAGCCTCCGCGTTCTGCGTCGAGGTCCACACGTCGAGCGTGCCGTCGTCCTTGAACCACGCGGTGCCGGTCATCGGCTCCATGGTCGCGTGGCTCATGTAGGGCGAGTAGTACTCCGCCTCGACCACCTTCACGGCCGAGGCGAGGGCCGCCTGCGTGTCGCCGGTCACGCGCGCCGTGGGCAGGCCCGTGGCCGCGAGGCCCTCGCGGAACGAGGCCATGATCGTCTCGTCCGACGCCTTGCCATACTCGCCTTCGTCCCACTGCACGTTCACTTTCTTCAGCGCCTGGTTGGCGCGCCACCAATTGTCGGCGACCACGGCGACGAAGTTGCCCGCCTTCACCACGCCCTTCACCCCGCGCATCTTCTCGGCCTCGGCCGAATCGACCGACTTCACCTTGCCGAGGAACACGGGGCATTGCGCGACGGAGGCGTAGAGCATTCCCGGCAGCACCACGTCGACGCCGAAGATGGGCTTGCCCGTCACCTTGTCGGCGAGCTCGAGGCGCTTCATCGGCTTGCCGGCGATCTTCCAGTCCTTCGGGTCGCGCAGCTTCACGTCCTTGGGCGTCTGCAGGTTCGCCGCGGCCGCGGCCACCTGCCCGTACGAAAGCTTCTTGCCGGTGGGGTTGTGGGTGATCCAGCTCGACGCCGCGCTGCAATCGGCGACCTGCGCTTCCCACTGCGTGGCCGCCGCCGCGACGAGCATCTCGCGTGCCGCGGCGCCCGACTTGCGCAGGTACTCCTGGGAGGTCCGCACGCCCGCGCTGCCGCCCGTGGACATGGAGCCCCAGATGCGCTTCCTGCGGATCTGCTCGTTGGGCGAGACGAATTCGTACGAGACCTTCGACCAGTCGCAGTCGAGCTCCTCGGCCACGAGCTGCGCAAGGCCCGTGAGGCTGCCCTGCCCCATTTCGCTGCGCGCGATCATGATGACGACGCGGTCGTCGGGATAGATCTCCACCCAGTGGGTGACCTCCGCGCCCTGCGGCTGCGCGAACGCCTCGTTCGCGAGGGAGAACTCGAGGATGAGGCCCCCGCCGACCGCGGTGGAGGCCTTCAGGAATTGCCTGCGGGAAACGACGACTGCATTCATGGTCGCCTCCTAGATCTTCTGGCCGTTGGGCGCTTCGACGGGAGCGGGCGCGGGCGCCACCGCCTGCCCCGCGGCCGCGTGGATCGCCTTGCGCACGCGCGCGTAGGTCCCGCAACGGCAAAGGTTCGTCATCGCGGCATCGATCTCGGCATCGGTGGGATCGGGCTTCTTCGCGAGGAGCGCGGTCGCCGCCATGATCATTCCCGATTGGCAGTAGCCGCACTGCGGGACGTCGTGGTCCATCCAGGCCTGCTGGACCTTGGTGAGGCCCTTCTCGGCGAGGCCCTCGATGGTGACGATCCTCTTGCCGGCCACGGTGCTCGCGGGCACCACGCACGAGCGCACCGCCCGGCCGTCGATGAGCACGGTGCAGGCTCCGCATTGCGCGATGCCGCAGCCGAACTTGGTCCCCTCCATCTTGAGCTCGTCGCGCAGCACCCACAGCAGGGGCATTTCGGGCTCGACGTCCACGCTCACGGCGCGGCCGTTCACGATCAGCTTGACCATGGTTTCCTCGGCAGAAGGTTGGTGGAATGGGCCGCCTTCATTATGCTCCGGCGCGCCGCTACATCGGCGCGAGGATCGCGCCCAGCCGGTCGGGCATGTCGTCGATGCGCTCCAGGTGCGGATAGCGCAGGCCTCCGGTGTAGGGCACCGTGACGGTCTTGTAGTAGTCCTCGTACTTCACGAGGAGCGCGATGGGCTCGCCCGAGGCTTTCGCGGCGGTGATCGCCTGCTCGAGGCGCTGCTGCTTGTAGGCGTAGCCGTTCACCGCGAGCAGCTTCGCGTGCGCGGCGAGGCCCGCGCGGAAGGCCGGCCCGTCCCACGCCACGCTCGCGACCTCGTCGTCGCGCCCCACGGTGAATCCCAGCGAGTACTGGAAGTCGGCGCGCTTCTCCTCGCGGTCGGCGTCCTTCGAGAACTCGCTCGGCTTCTCGCTGTACACGAGACGCCAGCCGGCGGCACGCAGCGCCTCGGCGGCCGGGTGCCGGATCTTCGAGTCGAGCCGCTCGCGCAGGAACGACTTCCAGTCGTCGGGCGCGAGCGCATGCAAGGCGCCGGCGACGTCGTCGAACGTGAAGGTGGCGATGCCGTCGCCCTTGAGCGAGCCGTGGAAGGTGCGGGCGAAGTCGTTCATCGACTTCGCGTCATGGGTCATCTCGCGAAGGCGCGCATCGACTTCCATCCACAGGAACACGCTCTCGCCGTAGTAGTCGAAGCTGCGCTGCCATCCGGTCCAGGCGCGGTCGCGGTCGCGGGCCATCACGGGCTCGTTGGTCGTGTCCTGGAGGTTGCGCCACTCGCGGCCGTTCTGGGCATCGACCCACGCGGCGGCGCGCGCGATCGCATCGAGCGTCTGCTCGCGCGTGAGCAACCCGCTCCGGCTCGCGAGCACGTACGTCCAGTAGTCGGTCTCGCCCTCGTATACCCACAGCAGCGTGTCGCCCATGGGGACGTTGTAGTTGGGCGTGGCGAGGTCGGCGGGCCGGTGCTTCTTGCCGATCCACGAGTGCACGAACTCGTGCGAAAGGACCGTGCGCGTCTGCGGCAGCGTCTTCCAGTCCGTGAAGAAATGCGGCGGCTCCTGGATCTCCGTGGACTGCAGGTGCTCCAGGCCGATGCGCGAGAACGGCTCCGAGAGCGCGATGAGGAAGTCGTAGTGCCTGTAGTAATGCGTCCCGAACACCTTGTAGGCCTGCTGCACCAGCTCCCGGAGCGGCGCCACGTGCTCGTCGCTGGGCTCGAGGCTCGCAGGCGACTCGGCCACGAGGTCGAAGCTCACGGGCGCCGCCGCGCCGGGATCGAGGTCGAGCTTCTTCACGTTGCGCCCCGCCCACGCGGGCGAGTCCGCGAGCTCGGTGAGCGACACGGGCGCGAAGCGGATCATGTCGTCGGCGCGGCCCTCCGGCGCGAGCGACGTGGCGAGCGTCCAGTCGCGCGGGAAGCGCACGCTCGCCTGCATGCGGATGCCGTCGGTGCGCACGCCGGCCGGGTAGAGCAGCACGTCGATCCAGTCGAGCGCCACGATCTGCGGCGTCACGTTCACGCGGCCCTGGGCGTCGGTGAGCGGCGAGAGGAACTCGAAGGTGGCCTCGAGCGTGTCCACGCCGTGCGGCACCGTGACGTCGAAGGCGTACACGTCCCTGGGATCGCGATGCCAGGTGAGCTCGCCGCCGCCGGCCGCGAGCTTCAGGCCCGTGAGCAGCGTGATTCTCCCGGTGGGCGCGTGATGGCCCGGGATCCACTGCGGATAGAGAAGGCGCAGCGGCCCGGCCGCGACCGGGATCGTCTCCTTCACGCGGAAGACGTGGCGATCCAGGTCGGTCGCATCGACGGCGAGGGAGATGACGCCGGGATACGCATCGCGAAACGACGGCGCGGGTCCCTGGGCGTAAGCGGTGGCGGCGATCGCGATCGACGCGAACAGGAGGCGTGCGATGTTCATGGGGAGCTAGTGTATTGCGGGGACAGCGGGGACGCTTGCCGAGCCTGGGAAAGTTCGGCGCTCAGTTTCACGCAAGCTATCCGGTGCAGCATTCCGAGGCCGTCCACGCTCACCAAACACTCACAAACAAGAGGAGGCCCGCTCCATGCGCAAGCTCGCGTTAGCCCTTGCCGTTCCCGCCCTCATCGCCGCGGTTCCCGCTTCTGCCGAAGTGCTTGGCGGGCTGCGCCTGGGTGCGAATCGCTCGAACTACAATGGCGCCTGCCCCGTCGAGGTCGTGTTCACCGCGAACGTGCTCATCACGAACAACCACGGTCCCGGCGGCGCCTTCAACTACCACTGGGAGCGCAGCGACGGGGCCAAGACGGCCGTGCAGGTCGTGAGGGTCGGCCCCGGGGGCGAGACGCTCATCTACAAGGAGCACTGGCGCCTCGGCCGACCCGGCTCGATTCACGACATCAGCGTCACGTTCCATGCGAACTCGGGCAACCAGCACATGCAGGAAACGTCCCAGACCGTTCACATCCAGTGTCGCTGAACGCCTGACCCACCGCTGCGCGCGCCTAGTGCGCGCGCAGCCAGTCGACGAGCAGCTTCGCCGCTGCGTCGTCGAAGCGCCCGCCCTTCTCGTCGAACGCCTGCTTCGCGTCGCCATAGACGAAGAAGTGGTGGTTCATGCCGGGACGCACGACGTAGGTCACGAGCGATGGATCGCGCGCGCGAAGGATCGCGACCGCGCGCTCGGGCTCGTCGCGCCCCATGATCCAGTCGTACTCGCCCCAGATCACGAGCGTGGGTACCGCGACCTCGTGCCACGCGCCTTCCACGTCGAGCGCCTGCAGCTGCTGGTAGTAGCGCATCGCGCGCCCGTACTGCCGCGTGGGCTCGTCGTACCAGAGATCCTTCCATTCGGGATGCGCCTTGATCGCCATTGCCGGGGTCTGGCCCCGGTTCAGGGTTTCGTCGTAGAGGCTCGCGAAGGCGCGCATGGCGGCGTTCACCTGCGAGGGCGTGCTGCCGGAAAACACGAGGCGCCGGCGCTCGATGTCGAGCATGTGCTCGAGCCACGTGCGCGTGAATCCTCCGCTCACCGCGATGGCGCGCGGCTTGAACTCGCGCGCGAGGACCGGCGCGAGCGCGCCGCCCACGCTGCCGCCGATGATGTAGAAGCGAGAGGCGTCGGCGCCGGGATCGGCGAGCGCCGCGCGGATGCCCGCGCGAAACGCCTCGATGTCGTCCTCGAGGTCGCTGTCGGCGCAGGCCGGACCCTCGCTGTCGCCCACGCCCGGCTTCTCGATGCGCACCACCTGCATGCCGGCATCGCGCATCACCATGCGCAGCATGAAGGACCAGCCGTCCTTGTAGTTCTTCGGGTTCTCGACCCGATCGCAGGAGAGCCACGGAATGAATACCGCGACCGGAAGGCGCCCGGCGGCGCCGTGGGGCCGCGACGTGTACGTGCGCACGCGATAGCCCTTCTGCGTCATCGCCTCGCCGTAGCGGATGTCCACGCCTTCGACGGATTCCTCCGGCAATCCCGCCTTGCGCGCAAGCGGCGCGCCCGGCGCATGAAGGCTCGAGACGACGAGGACGAACGCGAGGGCTGCACGAATCATGGGGCCTCCGGGAAAGGAAAGCCCCGAGCCTAGCTACGGCGCGGCGCGATGGCTTGCCGATTCCCGCGTCGAATCGGCCTGATTCCGGAATTGGCTAGGGGTAATGCCGTATCGCGCCTTGAACGCGCGGTTGAAGGGGCCGATGGAACCGTAGCCGCAGTCGAGCGCGATGGTGAGCACGGGCAGGTGACGCTCGCCCGGGTCGGCGAGGCGCGCCGCCGCCTCCTTCAGGCGATAGTCGTGGAGGAAGTCGTTGAAGTTGCGATAGCCCAGGTGCCTGTTGATCGCGCGGCGCAGCCGGTATTCCTGCGTGCCCAGCTCGCGCGCGAGCTCCGCGATGCCGAGGCCCTCGCGCTTCCAGAGCTTGCGCTTGTCCATCTCGCCGGCCACGCGCTGCGCGAGCGCCGCATCGAGCCCGTCGGACCTCACCACGGCAAGCGGGACCGCGGCGGCGGGCGCCGGCTCGTCGAGCAACTCGGCGAGCCCTCCGCGCGCCAGCACCTGGAGCAGCGCGAAGGCGAGCGCGAGAAGCAGGCCGTGCCCCACGAGCAGCACGTCGAGCGGCGCGCCGCGGCCCCCGAAGACGAACTCCGACCCGGCGAGCGCCACGAAGGCCGCGCCCACGACGACGATGAATGCGGCGCGCGCGCGGCGCCTTTGCTCGACCAGGTCCTCGCGCCAGTGCATCACGGCCATCGCGCAGGCGGACGCGAGCAAGGCGACCGCGGCGGCGCGTCCCGCGAGCAGGAGCAGGTGCGCCTCGCCCGGATACGCCGCGAGCGGGCCCAGCGCAAAGCGCCCGTAGTCGCCGGCCATCGTTGCCGAAACGAGCGCGCCGATGGCGAGGACGTGCTTCGCGTCATGCCGCCCCGCGTCGCGGAAGAGACAGCGCGCGAGAAGCCACACCACGGCGGGCGTAGCGAGGCACCACGCATTGAAGAAGAAGGCGGCGAGGCCCAGCGCCGAGTGCGCGCCCGGCGCCGACGCGATCATGAATGCGCCGATGCCCGCGATCGCGAACGCCGCATAAGGCGCGGCCGCGCCGCGATGGCGCCTCAATGCGACCGCGAGCGCGGCCGAAAACGAAAGCGCCACGGTGGCCGCGCGCAGCAGCAGGTCGAAATCGGCCATTTGCCCCGCTCTATTACAGGAAACGGCCCTCAGGTTACCGAAAAGGCCTCCAGGTTACCGGACGGCTACGGCTGCAACGGAAAACCCAAGCAAAAACAAGCATTTCTGTGCGCCCTTTCACAGGGGTTTGGCGCGCGGGCCCGTAAAGTGGGGACCGTCAACTAACGACCAACCTCTAGAAAAGGAATGCCTCAAATGAACGCGAACCTCCGCAAGAACCTGTTGAAAGCCGCCGTGGCAGTCGCCGTTGCAGCGCCTCTCTTCGCGAACGCGGAATCCGCGTTCACGACCGGCGCCGGCTCCCCGATCACCGCCTCGGCCCACCTCGACTTCTCGATCACGATCCCGAAGATCCTGTTCCTCCAAGTGGGCACGGGCACGAACATGGCCGCCAACGCCACGATCAACCAGATCGCCTTCACGGTCCCCGCGGCCAACGTCGGCGACTCGAGCGTGATCGCCGCCTCCGCCGGCTCGGGCGACCTGGGCAACGGCACGGTCACCGCGCGCGTGATCGGCAACAACGGCAACATCACCTTCACGTCGACCACGCTCGGCGCGCTGGGCAACGGCTCGGGCGACACGATCTCGTACGCGCAGATCGCGACGGCCGTCGCGGTGAACACGTCCGCCACCGCCCTCGCGCACCCGACGCTCGCCGACGGCACGACGACGACACTCACGCTCACGCCCGCCTCCGGCAAGGTCATCAACCGCGACGCGAAGTGGACGTACACGTACCTCAACCAGAGCGTGGCCGCGCCCGGCACCTACGGCGGCGTGAATGCAAACAACAGCCGCGTCACTTATACTGCTTCGATGCCGTAAGCGTTACGTTGCACCTCAAGGTTTCTAGAGGTGGAGGTGCCTCGCGATACGTCGCAGGCACCTCGTTTTTCTTCTGCGCCCGCCTATGAAACGTCGTGAACTGGCGACCGTGGCAACCGTGGTGGCGCTGCTCGCCGTGGCGCCGCTCGCGGCCGGCTACACGGTCAACATCAACAGCGGAACCCGCGCGATCTACCTGCAGGTGGGCAACGGCTCCTTCACCGGCACGTACAGCGGCGGGGGCACGCCGGGCGTGAACGCCACCATCAACAAGGTGAGCGTGAGCGTGCCCGCGGCGCAGGTGGGCAACGGCACCGCGCAGCAGATGACGAGCGACAGCACGCAGGCCGTGAGCTTCTACGACAACTACTCGTTCTGCAATCCGCCGACGCAGGTGTACATCGGGGGCTTCTATCGCCGGCCCGGGACCACCGGAAACGCGACACTCACCGTGACCACGTCCGCGGCGAATCTCGTGGACGCGGCCGGCGACACGATCCCCTTCAGCCAGATCAGCTGGACCTCGAGCGGCAACGGCGACACCGGCACGGAAGTGATCCCGGGCGGCACGTTCACCGGCGGCACCCAGACGCTCGCGACCTTCACCGGCAACACCTGGAACGAGAGCTGCCACACGTTCTCCTACGCCAACGCGGCGAGCGTGGCCGCGGGCACCTACACGGGCCGCGCCACCTACACGCTGAGCGCGCCATGAGAATCGCCGTCCTGCTGCTCGCGCTCTGCGCCGCGCTTCCGGCCGCGGCGACGACCACGTACCGCGTGGACGATTCGCTCAGCCTGCCGCAGGAATCCAACCAGGCGATGAAGTGGCGCTCGCTCGCCCCCAGCCGCGCCGTGGGCAACGCGGTCGAGGGCACGAGCGTGATCACGATCCGCCTGAACACGTCGCCCTGGCTCAACAAGGTGGGCAAGATCTACATGGCGCTTCCCGAGCAGCCCATCGGCCAGGTCAGCGCCGAGTGGACCACGCAGGGAAGGCTGCTGCCGGGCTCGCTCATCTCGGGCAACCGCACGCTCGTGTACTCTGGGCCCATCAAGGCCGACATGCTGGAAGACACCATCGCGCTCAAGATCACCGCCGACGGACGCCGCCTCGTCCAGGCGCAGCGCCTCCAGTTCTATTTCGAAATCGACGTGGATTGAGCCATGCTCCGTGAAGCGATGCGCAAGTCCGGTTGCGCCGCCGTTGCCGCCCTTTCGCTCCTCCCGCTCGCCAGCAGCGCGCAGGGCTTCGCCGCCCTGGTCTCGCCGCCGCGCTTCGAGCTGAACGGCAAGCCGGGCGCGAAGCTCTCCGAGGTGATGGAGATCACCAATGCCGGCGCGCAAGCGGCGAAGTACAAGCTGAAGACCACCGACTGGACGCTCTCCGACGACGGCGCCGTGAAGTTCGACGACGCGCTCGCGGTCGGCAGCTGCCGGCCGTGGGTCGCGATCGAGCGGCGCGAGATCACCGTGGGAGCGGGCGCCAAGTATCGCTACCGTTTCGAGGTGACGCCGCCCGCCGGCGCGCCCGCGGGCGAATGCCGCTTCGCGATCATGATCGAGGGCGACGAGCAGCCCGTGCAGACGCCCAACGGCCCGTCCTTCCCGATCGCCGGGCGCCTTGGCGTGATCGTGTACGTCACGCTGGGCGACGCGCAGCCCAGCCTCGAGGTGACCGGCACGAAGGTCGCGCCCGTGAACGGCGTTCCGGTCCCGGTGATCCTCGTGAAGAACCACGGCCAGGCGCACGGCCGCATCACGGGCTTCCTTTCGGGCACGGACGCCTCGGGCAAGAAGCTCGAGTTCACCCCCTCCACGCTGCCCATCCTCGCCGGCGAGACGCGCTCCATCTCGCTCGTGCCCTACGGCGACAAGGACGAAGTGGTGAAGATCGCCTTCCCCATCACGATCAAGGGCAAGCTCGAGTGGGGCGACAAGCAGTCCACGCCCTTCGAGCAGACGTTCTCGCGGTGAATCGTGAGATGGATCGCGGCGGTCCTTTGCATCACCGGCTTCGCGGCGCTTCGATGTAGCGCCGCGGACGAGGCCCCCGCCGCGCCCGCGTACGAAGACAAGCTGATCGACAGCGGCAACCTCGCGCCGCTCGAGCCCGAAGAGGGCGACTTCCAATACAACTCCCAAGGCCGCGCGCGATCCTGGCGCGTCGAGGGATTTGGCAGCTACCTGGACCAGGGCGGCGTCACCAAGCGCGAGAACGGCCTCGTGCTGAGCGGAAGGCTCGACAGCCTCGAGTACGGCGCCTTCAGCGCCGACGCCACCCTGCGCACCGACGGCACGACGAGCGTCTTCTCGCTCTGGCAGCGGGGCCTCGCCTTCGACGGCGGATGGACCGCCAACAACGGCGCGGGAATGCTCAACACGCCGACGCTCGACATCTCGCGCAACCAGTACCGCTTCTACCTTCCCACGTTCACCACGCTGGGCGTGCAGACCGAGTGGCTGCGCCACGGCGACATTCAGATCCAGGCGAGCGTGGGATCTCCCGGCCTGTACGACGGGCTGCGCGTGCCGGGTTTCTCGCGCCTGGGCGGCACCGTGGCCACGGCCGGCATGCAGCTTCGCCTCGACAAGAACGTGACCGTTGGCGTGCAGGCGGCCGATGCGAGCAACGTCCCCGCCAGCAACGGCGGCGACTCGCCGGGCCCCAAGATCGACGCGCGTTCCGTGTACGCGACGCTGCGCAACGAGAACGCGAATTCATGGATGCAGGTGAACGTGCTCGACAGCGAGACCAACGACTCGCGCCACAACCTCGCCGTGTGGTTCGACCGCGAGGACCGCGACGGACGCATGCGCTGGAACTACGGCATGTTCCGCTTCGATCCCGGCATGATGTGGGGCTACACGCCGATCAACCAGGACCTTCGCGGCGGCTACGTGCGCGCGAACTACTCGAGCCAGCAGTGGATCTGGTCGCTGGGCCTGGACGGCGTGGCGCCCGTCTCGGACAACGGCACGCGCGGCTGGTACTCGACGGGCAACGTGCGCTACCAGTACGACCACTCGACCGGATTCGGTGGAAGCGCCTCGGTGCGCTCGGGCTCCGTCCCCTATTCCGTCGCGACCTCGCTCTTCCTCGACGAGACCACGCGCTTCGGGAGCTCGCGCGCGCAGCTCGACCTCGTCGATTCGCGCAACCAGCTTCGCAGCCAACAGGTCACGTTCGACCAGGCCTGGCCCACGCAGGTGGGATTGCGGCTGAGCACGTCGCTCTCCTTCGGGCGCGAGGTCTCGCCCGACACGGACATCAAGCGCGTGAGCGCCTCCGCTTTCGGCGGCTACGACATCACGAACCGGCTGTCGATCGAGGGCAACCTGCGCTACAGCGTCGATCGCGACACGGCGCGCACGACCGGCATCTACGCCAACATCGGGCTGGTGTGGCGCCTCGCGCAGCGCTGGTCGGTCATCGCGACCTACTACGACAACCGCAGCGAGGTGGTGCCGTTCACCTCGACGCTGAATCCCCTGGTCCCCGTGGAGCTCGTCCCGACGATACCGCGCGACCGCGCACTCTTCCTCAACGTGCGCTACGAGGATCACGCGGGCACGCCGGTGGCGCCGCTCGGCGGCGCTCCCGGCACGGGCGCCGGCACCCTCGTGGGCTACGTGTACTACGACGCGAACGACAACGGGCGCCACGACGCGAACGAGCTGGGCGCGGGCAACCTCACCGTCGTGCTCGACGGGCGCTTCGCCACGCGCACCGACAAGGACGGCCGCTTCGAATTCCCGCTGCTCGCCGCCGGCCCGCACAACATCATGGTGATGCCCGACAACCTCTCGCTGCCCTACTCCATCAGCGGCGACGGCAAGCGCGAGGTCATGATCCGCACCCGCGAGACCACGAACCTCGACATCGCCGCGACGAAGCAGCCTTAGGGATTTTCCAGCGTGAGCGCCACCGGCCACGCGTAGCGGCCCGGCACGGCGTCGGGAGACAGCTGCAGCTCGTATTGCACCGGCACGGGAGCGGGCTTGGGACGCCCGACCATGGTCGCCATCCTGAGCGTTGCCGAGGCCGGCGTGGCCACGAGCGGGCCGGGCAGGCCCACGATCGACACGGCCGTGAAGACCGCATTCACGAGGCGCGCGCGGATCACGTAACCCGCCGGGTCGTTGGCGAGGAGGTCGAGCATCGCGCCGCTCACGGTCACGGTGCCGCGCGCGATGTCGTCGGCGCTGATGTCGAGCGATGCGGGACGGGAGAGCTCGCGCACCTGCAGCACCCGGGGAACCACGAAGGAGAAGTCGAGGGAAGCGCTTGCCGAGCCGCCGCCCGGCACGACGCTGCTTGCCGCGCGCAGCGTAAGCGGCGTGAGGATCGCCACTAACAACAGCAGGTGGGTCGCAGCTCGCATCGTCTCCCTCGATCGCAAGCACCCTCGGACGGCAGAAGGCGATTCTGTTCCTTTTCCCCGCCGGCGGCTACAGTTCCAGTATCTGGAACCCTGAACGGGAGTATGTGACGTGCGGCTGCCGCATCTCGGCCTCGCGCTGCTCGTGGTAGCGGTGTGGGGCTCGAACTTCGTGGTGATCGTGCACGGCCTCAGGGACTTCCAGCCGTTCCTCTTCGCCACCCTGAGGTTCTTCTTCAGCGCCCTGCCCTTCGCCTTCTTCTTCCCGCGCCCGCGCGTGGCGTGGAAGTGGCTCGCCCTCTACGGCGTGCTCCTCGGCGCCGGCCAGTTCGGCCTGCTCTTCTACGCGATGCGCTCGGACATCTCCCCGGGCCTCACCTCCCTCGTGGTCCAGACGCAGGTGTTCTTCACGATCGCGCTCTACGTGCTCCTGTTCCGCGAGCGCGTGGGCGGGCCCGCGCTGGCGGGCATCGTGCTCGCGGCCGCGGGGCTCGGCGTCATCGCCTTCCACCTCGACGCGAGCGTCACTGCCAAGGGCATCTTCACGGTGACCTGCGCCGCGTTCTTCTGGGGCTGCGCCAACGTCGTGGTGAAGAAGGCGGCGACGGAGTCGAAGACGCGCATCAACATGCTCGCCTTCGTCGTGTGGTCCAGCCTCTTCGCGATCCCGCCGCTCACGCTGATGTCCCTCGCGTTCGAGGGCGCCGATTCGTGGAGCTCGCTCGCGCGGGCCGGGTTCCTCGCGTGGCTCGCGGTCGCGTGGCAATCGATCGGCAACACGCTCTTCGCGTTCGCCGCGTGGAGCTGGCTGCTCACGCGCTATGGCGCGGCGGCCGTCACGCCCTACGCGCTGCTCGTGCCCGTGTTCGGGATGGGCTCCTCGGCGCTGCTGCTGGGCGAGCCCCTTCCGCCGTGGAAGCTCACGGCCGCCGCGATGGTGCTCGCGGGCATCGCCCTCGGCACGGTCGTCCCGGCGCTCATGAGCCGCGGCCGCTAGGTGTCCTCGGGATTCACCTCGAGGGCCACGAGGATGCGCGCGACCATGTTGTAGGTGGCGATGGCGGCCGTGAGCTCGACGATCTCCGCCTCGCCGAAGCGCGCGCGGACCTCGTCGAAGAGCGGCGCGGGCACCTTCACATCGCGCGTGATCGCCGCCGCGTAGCGCATCGCCAGGCGCTCGTCGGCGGTGAAAGCGGGATCGGCGAGCGCGCGGTCCGGGTCGTCCAGGCGCGATCGCAGCGCCTCGTCGCCGCCCGCCTTCACGTACTCGGGCCAGTGGTGCATGAACTCGTACCCCGCGCCGGTGATGCGCGCCACGACGCAGATGGCGAGCTCCTTGAGCCGCGGCGAGACCGCCAGCTCCCGGCGCACGGCGCCGACATAGGCGTTCCACCCGCGCGCGAGCGGCTCGCTCCACAGCAGCGCCAGGTCCAGGTTGATGAACCTGCCGCCGCGGCGCTTGAGCACCGCCTCGATGAGCGCGGGATCGCGCGGGGCCGCCTCGTTGCTCCAGGGTCGAATGCGCAAGGCCTGTCTCCTCCGATGGTCGCTGCGATGCTAACCTAAAGCATGCAAGACCCGACCGGCGCCATCCTCGCCGCGCTGCAGTTCGCCGCGCACAAGCACCGCGACCAGCGGCGCAAGGACCTGGAGGCCTCGCCCTACATCAACCACCCGATCGCGCTCGCCAACGTGCTGTGGGACGAGGGCCGGGTGCACGACGCGGCCGTGATCTGCGCCGCGCTGCTGCACGACACGATCGAGGACACGGAGACCACGGCCGAGGAGATCCGCCTCGCCTTCGGCGTGAAGATCGCGCACATCGTCGAGGAGGTGAGCGACGACAAGAACCTCGACAAGGCGACGAGGAAGCGCCTGCAGGTCGAGCATGCGCCGCTCATCTCGCGCGAGGCCAAGCTCGTGAAGCTCGCCGACAAGATCTGCAACCTGCGCGACATGGCGGTCTCGCCGCCGAAGACATGGCCGAAGAGCCGCGTGCGCGAGTATTTCGACTGGGCGAAGGCGGTGGTCGACGGCCTTCGCGGGGCGCACCCGCGCCTCGAGGCGATCTTCGACGAGGCCTACGGCCGCAAGCCCTGAAGGAGTTCCCGATGAGACGTGCAGCAATCCTCGCCGCCGCGCTCTGCACGTGCCTCGCGATCGACGCGGCCGCCCAGTACGGCGGCGGCCGCCACCGCGGCGGCATGCAGGGCGACTCGCAGCAGCAGTCCGAGTCGAAGAAGTGCTCCGAGATGCCCGACGATCCCTTCGCCGCGCTCGAACGCGAGCTTCCGTCGCTCGCCCTCGACATCGGGCTCACCGGCGCGCAGGTCGAATCGTGGAGCCGGTTCCAGCGCGACGTGCGCGACATCGCCGAGCTGGGACGCACGCGCCGGCGCCACTTCATGGGCATTCGGGAGTCAGGCCCGGATGCGCCGCCCACCGCCATCGCGCTGGTGGCCATGCTTTCCGACGACGACCGCCAGCGCGCCGACGCCACGCGGGCGCTGCAGGACCATCTCGCGAAGCTCTACGCGCTGCTTTCGGACGCCCAGAAACGCGTGCTCGACAAGCGCCTCGTCCTCTCGCAGACCGACCCGCTCGGACGCTGACCCTCTACGCCCGGAGCGTCGGGCGGAGTATTCTTCGCCCGATGAAGGAGCCCGTCGTCCACGAGGCGCTTCGGCAGATCCAGGACATCGTCGCGGAAGAAAGCGGAAAACCGCTGCTGCCGGTCGCGCGCGAACGAATCCAGAAGGTGCTCACGAGCGCCTTCGGGCAGCTCGCGGGCGTGCGCGGCAACGACAAGGCCCTCACGCGCGACGTGACGATCCTGCTCGCGGACCTGCGCGGGTTCACCTCCATCAGCTCCAACTATCCCGCGGTGATCGTGCTGGAGCTGCTCAACCGCTGCTTCGTGCGCATGAGCGAGATCATCTTCCAGCACCACGGGCTCATCGACAAGTTCATGGGCGATTCGATCCTCGTGATCTTCGAGTCGGGGCCCAATCCCGGCGAGGACGCGGTGCATCGCGCGGTGGGCTGCGCGGTGGACATGCAGATCGCCATGGAGGAGCTCAACAGCCAGCATCGCGAGGAAGGCTGGCCCGAGATGTACTTCGGCATCGGCATCAACACCGGGCGGGTGATGTCGGCGCTGCTGGGCAGCGACCTCTACTCGGAGCACACCGTGATCGGCGACGAGGTGAACCTCACCTCGCGCATCGAGTCGTTCAGCCTGCGCGGCCAGGTGCTCATCAGCGAGAGCACGTACAAGCGCTGCGCGCAGTGGGTGAAGGCGGGCGACCCCATGGACGTCTTCGTGAAGGGCAAGAGCACCATCGTGGTGCTGCGCGAAGTGCTCGCCATTCCCTCGCGCGCGCGCGAGGTGCCGCGCCAGGAAGTCCGCCGCAGCCCGCGCGTGTCCGTGGCGTTGCCCATGCATTACCAGGTCGTCGAGAACGACGTGGTGCTGCCCGAGCGCCTGCCGGGGCGCGTGCTCGACATCGGCTACCACGGCGTGCTGGCGGAGGTCGAGCGTCCCATCGCGCAGTTCGGCGAGCTCGTGCTCGAGTTCGACGTCCCGCTCGTGGGCAAGCGCGTGCGCGACCTCTACGGCAAGGTCGTGAAGTGCGTGCCGCACGCGGCCAGGCACCGCGTGGGCATCGAGTTCTCGTCCATGACCACCGAGAACAAGGGCACCATCCAGATGTTCGTGCAGCTGCTCATCCAGGGCGCCGAGGCCCAATAAAAAGCCCAACGTGCGGACCGCCGGAGTGCCCGGGAGGGGAATCGGGCTCTCGCCCCGCACGTGGGCGTCAAAGGTTTGCGCCTCGCATCACGGGTGCTGCCTCGCCGCGAGGACTTCCGGCTTGCCGCCGCCGTCCGTCGCATAGCCGAGGTAGCCCGCTACGGAGAACGCAAGGACGATCAGCACCGCGATGCGCCTCACCGCCGCGATCGGGTCGGTCTCCATCCACGCGCGTTCCTCGTCCGTGGGATTCGGGTCGTGGTTGCGCAGGTCGTCGTCTGTCATGTGCATCTCCCTGGTCCCCATGCGCTAGGCCGCCGCCAGGTGACCGATGCGCGGCGGTTCCGCCGACGCCTCGAGGATCACCAGCGCCACCCCGGCGAGGCTCGCCACGATCGCGAGGATCACGGCGGCGAGCGCGATGTACTCGCGGCGCAGCCGGCGCTTGCGCGTGCCCTCGGGGCTGTCCTGCTCGGGCGGTTCCATGAGGATCAACATGGGACGCACTTTCCCTCACCCGCGGGTTAACGTCCTTAAAGCGTCCTAAAAGATGAATCAAGCCGCCTCGCGGTAACATCGCGGGGTCGTTCCGCCCTTATCGCGCCCTAGGGGAGGCCGGTTGGCACAGTCGTACCGCTTTGGCCCGGTGGAGCTTCGCCCCGCCGAGCGGCAGTTGCTCGTCGAAGGGGTCCCGGCCCACCTGGGCGGCCGCGCCTTCGACGTGCTCGTGGCCCTCGTCGACCGGCGTGACAGGGTCGTGACGAAGGACGAGCTCTTCGAGCTCGCATGGCCCGGCCTCGTCGTCGAGGAAAACAACCTGCACGTCCAGATCTCGGCGCTTCGCAAGGTGCTGGGCGCCAATGCCGTGTCCACCGTCGCGGGCCGGGGCTTTCGCTTCATGCCGAAGGTGGAGGTGGTGGACTCGCCTTCCGGCCCCGTCACGCCGCGGCACCACAACCTTCCGGCGCCGTTGAACAGCTTCGTGGGCCGCGAAGGCGAGCTCGCCAAGGTGAGGGAGATGCTCGCCACCTCGCGCCTGGTCACGCTCACGGGGCCGGGCGGCACGGGCAAGACGCGCCTTTCGCTGCAGGCGTCGCACCAGCTGCTGAACGCGTTTCCCGACGGCGTGTGGCTGGTCGAGCTGGCGCCGCTTTCCGATCCGGAGCGCGTGCCGTTCGCGGTGGCCGCGGTGCTGGGCGTGAAGGAAGAAGCGGGGCGTCCCATCGCCGAGGCGCTCGAGCGCTACGTGCGCGACCGCAAGGTCCTCGTGATCCTCGACAACTGCGAGCACCTCCTGCAGGCCTGCGCGCTGATCGCCAAGCGCCTGCTGCAGGCGGGAGCCTCGGTGCGCATCCTCGCTTCGAGCCGCGAGGCGCTGCGCATCTCGGGCGAGTCGCTGTTCCCGCTGCCGGCGCTCGCGGCGGACGATTCGGCGCGCCTCTTCGCCGATCGCGCCTCGGCGGTGCAGCCCGCGTTCCGTGCCGAAGGCGCGAGCGCCGGCTCCGTGGCCGAGATCTGCCGGCGCCTCGACGGCATCCCGCTCGCCATCGAGC
Source organism: Usitatibacter sp. (assembly GCA_035501715.1). GTDB lineage: Bacteria > Pseudomonadota > Gammaproteobacteria > Burkholderiales > Usitatibacteraceae > Usitatibacter. The sequence continues at coordinate 8,536 of DATJVS010000208.1, read as the reverse complement.
TCGCCGCCGCGCGCGTGAGCACGTTGTCGGTCGAGCAGATCGCCGCGCGCCTTTCCGATTCGCTCGCGGTGCTCAAGGACGGCGACCGCACCAACCTCTCGCGCCAGCAGACCCTTCGCGCTTCAATCGACTGGAGCTACGACCTGCTCTCGATCCCCGAGCGCGAGCTCTTCCGGCGCCTTTCGGTGTTCGCGGGCGGGTGGACCGTGGACGCGGCCGAGGCGATCGGCTCGGGCGGCGACGTGCAATCCGACGACGTGATCGACCTGCTCGCACGGCTCGTCGAGAAATCCCTCGTCGCCACCGAGTCGATGCGCAGCCGCTATCGCCTGCTCGAGACCGTGCGCCAGTACGCGCGTGAATTGCTGGACGCTTCGGGCGAGTCGGACGCCGTGCGCTCGCGCCACCTCGACTACTACGTCGCCTTCTCCGAGCAGGCGCGCGCGGGGCTCGCGAGCCCCGATCCGGGCGTCTCGATGGCGCGCCTGGACGTCGAGACGGAGAACCTCCTCGCGGCCCACGCGTGGTGCGACCACGTATCCAACGGCATCGAGCGCGGATACCGCCTCGCGCGCGCCACGAAGGGCTATTGGATCAACCGCGGCCTGCTCACCGTGGGCCACCGCCTGGTGTCCGAAGCGCTCGCCCGCGACAAGACCGCCTCGCGCGACGAGGCGCGTTGCCGCGCGCTCTTCGACGCGGGACAGCTCGCGTTCTTCATGGGCCGCTATCCGGAGGCGCAGCGCCGGCTCGAGGAAAGCCTCGTCATCGCCCGCGAGCTGGGCAGCACGGTGCGCGTGGCCGCGGTGCTGCAGCCGCTCGGCGCGGCCTACCTGGGCCAGGGGCTGCGCGAGCAGGCGTTCGCGCTCCTCAAGGAGGGCGTGGCGCTCGCGCGGGAATCGAACTCCAAGCGCGACCTGGGCGCCGCCCTCAACTCGCTGGGCTCGTTCCATCGGGTGCAGGGCGAGCTCGATCTGGCCGCCGCGCTCTACAAGGACGCGATCGCGATCCTCGGGGAGGTGGGCGACCTCGCGAGCCGCGCGATCGTGGTGCTCAACCTCGCCATCCTCGCGATCCTGCGCGGGCACCGCGACGACGCGCGCACGCTGCTGCTCGAGGCGATCGCCACCTCCGAGTCCACGGGCCTGCAGCGCCTGGGCCTTTCGACGATCGAGGTGTGCGCCGGTTTCGCGGCCTCGTGCGGCGATTTCGACCGGGCGGCGCGGCTCTACGGCGTGGCGGAAGCGCAGAACAGCAGCACGGGACTGCATCGCGATCCGGCCGACGAGGCGTTCCTCGCGCCGCTCATCGACAAGGCGCGCCACGCGATGGGACCACGCTACCGCGGAGTCGAGGACGCGGGACGCGCGCTTCCCTATCCGCAGTCGATCGCGGAAGCGCGCGCGTGGCTCTCGGAGCCGCCCGCGTAGGTCACATGTCGTTGATGATTGTCGGATCGAGCGTGACGCACTGCGTGCCGTCCGCCTTCGCCACGGTGACGGCATAGTCGTACGGACGGAAGGGCTGGCCGCCGGCGTCGTTGCGGTCGCGCCACGAATAGACGCTGCGCCCCGGCTTCGGATGGTCGAACTCCCTCTTGTACGAGTCGTTCTTGAACTTCACGCCGTCCCTGGTGAACTCGTAGCCCTCGGTCCGGATCACCCAGTAGATGTCGAGGTTGCGGGTGTCGGTGAGGATGCCCAGCTGGCTCGCATCCACGGTGACGCCGCCTTTGGCCGCGCAATCCGCGACGTCCACGAAGACGACGCATGCGTCGCCGGTCTTGCAGTTGCGGTCGGTGTGCGGCGCGCCGGCGCGGGGCGCGGCGGCCACCTCGGCCTTCTTCGGCTCGAGGCAGGTGCATGCGGCGACGGCAACGGTGACGGACAAAAGGGCCCACAGCGCGCGCTTGTTCATTTTCGTTCTCCCTCTCTTGGTTGTTTCGGCGCTAATGGTAATCCCGGCGCCCCGGGGCCTCACGTGAAATTTTCCTAAAACCGGGCGAGCCCGAAGGGCGCGAGGTCGATCCGGCTCGCGCCCTCGACGATCCGTTGCGCGAGCGCCTCGCCGATCGCCGCCGAGTGCTTGAATCCGTGGCCCGAGCAGGCCGATGCCACGACGGCGGCGGGCGCACGGGGGTGCCGGTCGATGAGGAAATGGAAGTCGGGCGTCGTGGTGTAGAGGCAGGCCAGCGCCTTCACGCAGCGCGCCGTGACGCCGCGCAGGTGCGGCGCGACGAGGTCCTCGTGGATCCGGGACTTTTCGGCGTCGCTCACCGCGCGATCGACCTCCTGGGGCGTGGTGCTGCGCGCGTATTGCTCCGTGGCGACCTTCACGCCGCCATGAGGGCCGTCGATCGCCGGGAAGCCGTACAGCGCCTGGTCGCGCTCCCGCAGCTCCCAGATCCACACGGGAAACTCCGGAGGCGTGAAACGCGAGAGCGGCGGACTCACGTCGAACCAGAAGAGGAGCTGGCGCGTGACGGTGAGATGGCGGGAGAATTCCGCGGGCACCAGCTCGTGCACCCACGGCCCCGCGGCGACGATGGCATGCGGCGCATCGTAGTGCCCGCGATCCGTGCGAACGCGCACGCCGCCCGCATGAGCCTCGATGCCCGTGACGCGCTCGTCGCGATGCAGCGTCGCGCCGTGCTCCTCGGCCAGGCGCAGCTGTGCGGCCACGCACGCCTCGGGCCTGAGGTACCCCGCTTCGTGCTCGAAGTAACCCGCTTCGCCGTCGCGCACTTCGAAGCAGGGAAAGCGCTTGCGGATCGTGGCCGCGTCGAGCACGTCGTGGGCGATTCCGTAGCGGCGTGCGGCCTCCAGCGTGTTGGCGAAGAAGTCGGAGCCGTGCAGGTTGCCGCGGCGCGCCTCGCTCGAGATCACGAGCATGCCCGTTCGCACCAGGAGGTCTTCGCCCGTCCGCGATTCGACGTCGCGCCAGATCTCGTGGGAGCGCATGGCGAGCGGCGTGTAGACCGCCCCCTCGCCGATGGCGAGGCGCGTGATGCGCGTGTCGCCGTGCGACGATCCCAGCGCGTGCGGCGGCGAGTGCCGGTCGATGCCCAGCACCTTCGCGCCGCGCTTGGCGAGCTGCCACGTGGCCGCGGCGCCCACGGCGCCCAGGCCGACCACGATGACTTCGGTCATCAGTCCGCGTGCGCGCCGGACGCCTTCGCGACGGCGGACCATTTCACGATCTCGGACTTGATCCACGCGGCGAAGTGCTCGCGCGAGTCGCCCGCGGCGGTGAAGGCGAGCTTCTCGAACTTGTCCTTCGTCTCGGGCGCGCCGAGGAATTTCTGCACCTCGGCATTCAGCTTGTCGAGTATCGCCGCCGGGGTCTTCGCCGGCGCGCAAAGGCCGATCCAGCCCACGCTCTCGAATCCGGGATAGCCCTGCTCGGCGATTGTCGGCACGTCGGGCATGAAGGGCGAGCGCTTCGGGATCGCGACACCCAGCGCGCGAAGCCGGCCCGCCTTCACCTGCGCGAGCACGCCCGGCACCGTGTCCGACATCACCGGGAACGATCCGCCGAGTATCGCCGTCTGCGCTTCCTGCCCGCCCTTGAAGGGAATGTGGTTCATCTTGATGCCGGCCGCCGACTGGAACGCCTCCATCGTGAGATGGCTCGTGGAGCCGGTGCCGAGCGAGCCGAAGGCGATCTCGCCGGGATGCTTCTTCGCGTCGGCCACGAGGTCCTTGAGCGTCTTGTACGGGAACTGGGCACCCGCGACGATCACCTGCGGCGTGAGGCCCATGTTGGAGATGGGCTCGAAGTCCTTGACCGGGTCGTAGGGCAGGTGCGAGTAGATGCCCGGATTGATCCCGAACGGCCCGCTCGGGCAAGCGGTGAGCGTGTAGCCGTCGGGCGCGGCGTCCTTCGCGACCTGCGTGCCGATGATGCCGCCGGCGCCGGCGCGGTTCTCGACGATGAACTGCTGGCCCATGGACTTCGACATGTAGTCCGCGGCGAGCCGCGCGAGCACGTCGGTGGCCGAGCCCGGCGTGAACGCCACGATGATGCGCACGGGCTTGGTCGGATACGGATCGGCGAGCGCGGTCGTGGCGGCAAGCGCGAGCGCAGCAGCGGCAATCTTGATCGGGCGCATGTTCCTCCTCCTCATCGTTGGAATCCATAGAGCGTCGCGGGATTGTCCACCAGGATCCGCCGCCGCGTGGCCTCGTCGAGCGCCCACTCCTGCAGCAGGTCGAGGAGCACCGCGTCGTCGGGCTTGTCGGTGGGCTCGGTCGGATGCGGCCAGTCGCTGCCCCACACGCAGCGCTCCGGCGCGTGCTTCGCGAGCTCGCGCGCCACCGCCTTCACGTCCGCGTAGCGCGGCGCGCCGGTCTGGGTGTCGAGGTACGGCCCCGAGAGCTTCACCCACGCGCGCCCCTTGTCGATCTCGCGTTTCACGATCGCCAGGGCCGGATGGCGAGTGCCCTGGGGCTGCGGCATGCGGCCCATGTGATCGAACACGATGGTGCCCGGCAGGCGGTCGATCAGGTCGGCCATCTCGACGATCTGCTCGCCGCGAAGGTGCAGCTGGACGTGCCATCCCAGGCGCCCCACGCGATGGGCGAGCGGCTCGATCATGTCCACGCTCGTGACCGCCGTGCGCGGCTCGTGCAGCGTGAAGCGGAGCCCCCGGATGCCGCCCTTGTCGAGCGCCACGAGCTCGGTGTCGGTGACCGTGGGATGAAGCACGGCGATGCCGCGCGCCTTGTCGATGCCCATCTGCGCGACGGCGTCGACGGTGACCGCGTTGTCGATGCCGTAGGCCGCGGGTTGCACGACGATCACCCGCGCCGTGCCCAGCCGCTCCTGCAGCATCCGATACTGCGTCACCGACGCATCGGTCACCGCCCGCAGGTTCGGCCACTTCATCTTGAAGCGCGGATCGTAGATGTGGACGTGGCTGTCGCAGGCATCGGCCGGCGCCTTGAAGCGCGGCAGCGACGTGCCGGAGGAATTCGGGACCGGCCGGCTCACTCGGTCTCTTCGGCGCTCGCGGCCGAGCCCTCGATCACCGCGCCGCCGGCAAGCAGCTTCGCGTACTGCGCGTCGTCCACGCCCACTTCGCGAAGGATCTCGCGGTTGTGCTGGCCCAGGAGCGGCGCCGGCGTGGCCACCGCGCCGGGCGTGGCGGAAAGGCGCGGCACGACGTGGTGCATGGGGAACTCGCCCATGTCCGCGTCGGGATAGTCCGCGATCACCTCGCGCTCGATGAAGTGCGGGTCCTCGAGGATCTGCGTGATGTCGTAGATGGGGCCGATGGTGACCTCGGCCTTCTCGAAGAACGCGACGTTCTCCGCCTGCGTCATCTTCGCCACGAACGCGGAAATGATCTCGTCGAGCTCGGCCGCGTTGGCGACGCGATCCGCGTTGGTCCTGTAGCGCGGGTTGTCGATCAGGTCGGCGCGCCCTATCGACGTGAACACGCGCTCGGCCATCTTCTGCGTCGAGGCCGAGAGGCACACGTAGCGCCCGTCCTTCGTCTTGTAGGCGTTGCGCGGGCCCGAGTTGGTCGAGCGGCTCCCGGTGCGCGGCTTCACCTTTCCCGTGAGGCGATAGTTGGCCGCCTGCGGGCCCAGCACGTGGAAGAGCGGATCGAGCAGCGGCAGGTCGATCACCTGGCCCAGGCCGCCGTTCACCTCGACGTTGCGAAGCGCGATCAGCACGCCCGATGCGCCGTAGAGCCCCGCGAAGGAGTCGGCGAGGTAGATCGGCGGCAGCACCGGCTCGCGATCGGCGAATCCGTTGAACGACGCGAAGCCGGAAATGCCCTCCACCAGCGTGCCGAACCCGGGCCGGCGGCGATAGGGGCCCGTCTGTCCCCAGCCCGAGATGCGCACGATCACGAGACGCGGATTGCGGGCGAGGAGCACCTCGGGCGCGAGCCCCATCTTCTCCAGCGTATCGGGACGGAAGCTCTCGACGAACACGTCGGCCTTGTCCACGAGCCTCAACAGCAGCTCGCGCGCCTCGGGCTTGCGAAGCTCGAAGGCCACGCTCTTCTTGTTGCGCGCGTACACCTTCCAGTTGGTCTGAACGTCCTTAGTGCGCCACGCGCGCAGCGTATCGCCCGCGGCCGGCTCGACCTTGATCACCTCCGCGCCGAAATCCGCGAGGAGCCCCGTGAGCGTGTTGCCCGCGACGAGCCGCGAGAGGTCGAGCACTCGCACGCCGTCCAGCGCGCCGCGCTTGCCGGGGGTGTAGTCGCGCTTCCTGAGCGTCAAGGCATCACTCCGCCTGGATGTGGGCCGTGGCCGCGACCTTCTTCCAGCCGGCGATCTCGCGGCGGATCGTGTCCGAGAATTCCGTGACCGACATCGCTGCAGGCTCGGCCCCTTCGCGCTGGAAGAGCTCCTTCATCTCGGGCAACGCCAGCACGCGGTTCACGTCCGCGTTGAGGAGCGCCGCGACGTCGGAGGGCATCTTCGGAGGCGCGAGCACGCCCCACCAGAGCTCGAAGTTGTAGCCCGGCGCGCCCATCTGCGCGACGGGAACGAGGCCCGGCAGCACCTTCGAGGGCGCCAGGCTCGTGACGCCGAGGGCGCGCACGCGCCCCGCCTTCACCTGCTCGTAGATCGAGGGCGCGCTCGCCACCAGCACGTCGACGTTGCCGGCGATCTCGTCGGTCACCGCCGGCGACATGCCCTTGTACGGAATGTGCGTCATCTTGATGCCGGCCGCTTCCATGAGCAGCTCGGTGGCGAAGTGGTTCGTGCTGCCCAGCCCCGACGAGCCGTAGTTCAACTTGCCCGGGTCCTTGCGCGCCATCGCGAAGAGCTCGAGCGTGCTCGCCACGCCCAGCTTGTTGGACACCGTGAGGATCATCGGGCCCTTGGCGACAATCGCGATGGGCGTGAACCCGTTGATGGGATCGAACGGAAGGTTGGGCTGCACCGCCGCGTTGGTGGTGAACGAGGACGAGAGGAAGCACAGGGTGTAGCCGTCGGGCGCCGCGCGCGAGACGATGCCCGCGCCGATGGATCCGCCCGCGCCGGGGCGGTTGTCCACGATCACCGGGATCTTCCAAAGGTCCGACAGGCCCTTGGCGAGCGCGCGGCCGAAGACGTCGTTGGACCCGCCGGGCGGATAGGGCACCACGATGGTGACGGGCTTCGAGGGAAACGCGTGCTGCGCGAATGCTGCGGCAGCCGTCAACGAAAGGATCGCCGCGAGGACGATGGCGAGCTTCGACTTCACTTGACGATCTCCAGCTTGCGCGCGAGCGCCACGATCGCCTCCGCGCGCCGGATGAACGGTCCGTCCACCATCCTGCCGTTCACGGTGAAGGCGCCGATGCCCTTCGCGGACATCTCCTTCGCGGCCTCGACGACCTTCAGCGAGTGCGCGATCTCCGCGTCGGTGGGACGGAACGCCGCGTTGGCGAGCGGCACCTGCGTGGGATGGATGCAGCTCTTGCCGAGGTAGCCCAGGCGGCGCGACGCTTCCGCCTCGCGCTTGTAGCCCTCGACGTCCTTGAAGTTGGCGTACGCGCCGTCGTAGGCCCATGCGCCCGCCTCGCCCGCGGCGATGCGGATGTGCAGCAGGCACGCCTCGATCGTCGCGGGGTTGTAGCGGTCGATGTCGAGCGGCTCGATGAGATCGCCCCAGCCCGCCTGCAGGCCCACGACGCGGGAGCTCGCCGTGGCGATCTCCGCGGCGAGGCGATAGGCGCGCGGCGTCTCGATGTTGGCGAGGATGCCCACGCCCGCGGCCGGATCGATGCGGTCAAGGGCCGCGGCGCACGCGCGCACGTCGTCGGGAGACTCGGGCTTGGGCAGGTTCACGATGTCGAGGGCATCGCACATCACCGCCTCGAGGTCCTTCTCGAAGTGCCGCGTCGCGAGGCCGTTCACGCGCACGATGATTGTCTTGCCGTGGCCGGCCGGGAGCGAGCGCAGGAACCCGCCCAGGATCGCGCGCGCCTCGTCCTTCCTCGACTCATCGACCGCGTCCTCGAGGTCGAACGACAGCCCATCCGCCTCGCTCGCCATGGCCTTGGCGAAGAGCTCGGGTCGCGAACCCGGAACGAAGAGCTTGCTACGCATCGAAGCAGAGGGAGTGACGCGGAGGAAAAGCCTTGGAAACGCAGATGAACGCCGATGAACGCAGATGTCTTGCCGAACCCCGTGGAGCGTTCGAGAGTGGGCCAAGCATCTCCGGAAAGCGAAGCGCAGGGCATCTGCGTTCATCGGCGTTCATCTGCGTTTCCAAAGCCTTTCTCCCCGGGTCATGCCAGACCGTTCACTTCAATCTCTTCACCACCGCCTGCGTGAATTGCTTCGTGTTGGCCTTGCCGCCGAGGTCGCCGGTGCGGACCTTGTCCTTGAGCAGCACGTCGTCGATCGCCTTGCGGACGCGCTTCGCCCTGTCCTGGTGGCCCACGTGGTCGAGCATCATCGCGGCGGAGAGCATCAATGCCAGCGGATTGGCGATGCCCTTGCCGGCGATGTCGGGCGCCGAGCCGTGCACCGCCTCGAAGATCGCCGCGTCCTTTCCGATGTTGCCCGCGGGCGCCATGCCG
>DATJVS010000207.1:0-7167 GCA_035501715.1 Usitatibacter sp. | reverse complement strand
ATTGCCTACCAATTGGGTCGCCGCCTCGCCGCCCGACTTGTACGGCAGATAGAGGAACTTGGCGCCGGTCTTCTTTTCCATGAACACGGTGAGGATCTGGTCCTCGCGCTTGGAGCCGGTGCCGCCCATCTTGAACGGCGGGTTGGCGTTCTTCGCCGCGGCGATGAACTCCTTCACCGACTTGTACGGCAGCGTGGTGTTATCCCACAGCACGAATTCGTCCATCGCGGTCACTGCGATTGGCGTCAGCTCGCGCCAGTTGAACGGGATCTTGGCGGAGAGCGGCAGCATGTAGATGAGCGAATAGGCGAGCAGCAGGCGGTTCGGATCGCCCGCGCCCGACTTCATGTACATCAGGGCTTCCGCGCCCGAGGCGCCACCCTTGAGCGACACCACCATCGGCTGCTTCATGAGGTGGTTCTTCTGGATGGCGGCCTGCATCATGCGCGCCATCTGGTCCGAGGCGCCTCCCGCCCCGGCGGCCACGACGATCTCGACGGGCTTGGTGGGCTCCCACGCGGCGGCGGGGCCGGCGGCGAGCGCGATGCACAGGGTGGATGCCAGCAATGCGGGCGCGATGCTCTTGCGCATGGGATTCCTCCTCCTCGTAGGTATTGTGCCCGTAGTTTAGAGCCCTTCTGTCGGGTGCGTCGATTGATCGCGGTCATGTTCGCTACAATGCACGCATGTCCGCCGCCACGCCTGCCGCCGCCGCGAGCCTTCGCGAGGACGCCACCGTCATCTCGCTCGTGGGCTTCGCCCACGGGACGTCGCACTTCTTCCATTTCCTGATCCCGCCGCTCTTCGTGATGCTGATGCAGGAGTTCAGCCTCACGTTCACGCAGGTGGGCGCCATCATGACGGTGTTCTTCGTGGTCTCCGGCATCGGCCAGGCGCTCGCGGGCTTCGCCGTGGACCGCTTCGGCGGCATGAAGGTGCTCTGCGGCGGCGTGGCGCTGCTGTCGGTGGCCGGGCTCGCGTACTCGGTCGCGCAGAACTACGCGATGCTGCTGGGCGCCGCGATGATCGCGGGCGTGGGCAACTGCGTCTTCCATCCGGCCGACTACACGATCATGAACCGCCGCGTGTCCACGGCGCGGCTGGGCCATGCGTTCTCGGTGCACGGCCTTTCGGGAAGCCTCGGCTGGGCGGCGGCTCCGGTCTTCGTGCTCGCGGTCGCCGCCTGGGGCGGATGGCGCGCCGCATGCGTCGGCGCTTCCATCGTGGGCGCGTTCTCGCTCGCGCTGCTCGTGGCCAATCGCAGGCTCCTCGAGGATGCGGAAGGATTGCCCCAGGGCGAAGCGGCGAAGAAGAAGGGCGGGTCTTTCGGGTTCCTCGGCGTGGGCGTGGTGTGGATGTGCTTCGCGTTCTTCCTCATCTCGGTGATGGCCTTCGGCGGGCTGCAGAACTTCGCGCCGCCGCTGCTCGCGCGCACCTATGGGCTTTCCTTCGCGCTCGCGACCTCGGCGCTCACCGCGTACCTGCTGGGCAGCGCCGCGGGCGTGGGCACGGGCGGATTCTTCGCGGCGAAAGGAGAGCGCGAGGACATGCGCATCATGTTCTCGCTCTCGTGCGCCGCGGCCTGCTCCATCGGGCTCGCCTCGGGCATGGTGCCGCCGTGGACCGTGGTGCCCCTCATGGGAATCATGGGATTCGGCGTGGGCTTCATCGGCCCCTCGCGCGACATGCTCGTGCGCCGCGCGGCCACCGCCACCTTCGGCGCCGGCGCATTCGGCCGCGTGTACGGGTTCGTGTACTCCGGCATCGACGCGGGGCTCGCGTTGGCGCCGCTCGCGTTCGGTCCGTTCATGGACGCGGGCCGGTACACCGCCGTGCTCTGGGGCGTGGCGATCCTTCAGGTGTTGGCCATCGTCACCGCCCTCGCGGTCGGTTCCCGCTCGCGCGCGTAGCGCCGCAGGAACGGCTGCTCCACGTAGCGCCACGAGATCCAGGCGACCGACAGCGTCGCGGCGAGATAGAACGGGATCAGGAGCCACGCGGGCGTGCCGACGAGGAACTCGTTCGCGAGGATGAGCAGCGGCAGGTGATAGAGGTAGGCCGAATAGCTGATGCGCCCCACCCAGGCGAGCGGTCCGCGCCCGAGGATCGACGAGGTGAGCGCTCCGGGGCGCGAGGCCGACCAGCGGAGCATCGCCGCGAGCGCGATCACGGGGAGCACCCAGCTCCATCCCCCCAGCAGCGAGCCGTCGATGGCGAGCGTCCAGTAGAGCAGGAAGAGGCCCGCGGCACCCATGAGATCGAAGGGCCACGCGGAGCGCGCGCGATCGCGTCCCCTGAGCCATGCGCGGCCCAGGACGATGCCCAGGGCGAAGTGCGCGAGGTATCCGGGCAACTGGTGGAGAAGGAGGTAGCGCACCGAGGCTTCCGGCCAGTTCCAGATGTGGCCCATGGCGAGCTCCGCGCGCACGAGCCCGTCGAGGCCCAGCTGCGAGGCCACGCGCCACCATGCGGCGACGGCGAGCGAGGCGAGGAGCGCCGTCCGCGGCCAGCGCACGATGAGCGGCATCGTGAGCGGCAGCAGCAGGTAGAACTGCGCTTCGACCGAAAGCGTCCACAACGCGCCGTTCACCGCCATCGATCCGCTCGATAGGGGCGTCGTGTTGTGCAGGAAGAGCGCGTGGGCGAAGAAGTTGTAGAGGTACACCCACAGGTCGTAGCGCCAGTAGTCGGCGCCGCGCAGCATCGGCAGCACCACGACGAAGAGGAACACGATCTGCACGTAGTAGGCGGGCGCGATGCGCCAGAAGCGCCGCGCGTAGAAACCCGCGATGGAAGGCGGGGGGCGGTGGCGCTCCTCGTGCACGAACCACGGCATCGCGAGGAGGAAGCCCGAGATGAGGAAGAAGAGGTCGACGCCGAGATAGCCGTTGCGCACGAAGGGCGCGAGCGGCGAGGCCGCGGCGAGACGCATCCACGGGTCGTCGGGCCGCAGCACGAAGCAATGGAAGAGGATGACCCAGAGCACCGCCACGCCGCGCAGCCCTTCGACCGGCGCGATGCGCCCTACTTCGGAGCGAACGCTGTCGTCCATCAGAGCCTCAGGCGCTCGCCGTAGCCGGTGAGCTCGAGATAGCCGCGGCCGTGCACTCCGTCGGGCCCTTCCACGCGCACGGCGCCTTCCCAGTAGAGAGTGCCGGTGCTCGCGCGCGCATCGAGCTCCTGGTCGTCCATGAGCGGGTCGAGCCGCCAGAGGCGCCCGTCGATCTCCACGTCCATGGCGACCGGATAGCTCGTGCCGGTGGCGGGCGAGCTCCAGCTGCGGCGCGGGCGGAAGCGCACGTCGTGCGGCGCGAAGAGCGACGATTCGGCGCCCGGCATGCGAAGCGTGGCCGACGACCAGAGGATCGCGCCGTCGCGCCCGCGAATGCGAAACGCCATCAGCGCGCCGCCGCCCTCGAGGTTCGCGCCGAGCCAGTCCCATCCGAGCGCGTCGGGCGCCAGCATCTCGCTCGACCACTCGTGATCGAGCCACGCGCTGCCCGTCACTTCGTAGGGCTCCGTCCCCGAAGCGATGCGTCCGCGCACGGCGAGCTGCGGCTCGCTGTAGTAGTAGCTCGCCTGCGATTCGAGCGGGCCCTTGCGGCTGAAGCCCCGGTCGCCTTCGAGGAGCACGGGTTGCGTGGGCGTCATCGCGAGGTCGAGCGCGAAGCCTTCGGCGGCGATGCGCGTGCGGTAGCCCGGCCCCTCGCGCTCGAGCGTCCAATCGTCGATGCGCACGCCGGTGTCGGTGCCCGATGCCTGGACGAGGCCTTCCAGCGCGCGCGCCGATCGCTGGTCGTGCAGGAGCTTTCCCTTCGAGGGATCGGAGAGCGCGGCGTGCGCGAAGAGGAGCTGGCGGGCCGCGAAGCGGCTGGGATTGCCGATGGCGTCGGGATTGGCCACGCGGAAGAACGTGACCTGGAATCCCATGGGGCCGCGCTTCGTGTCGAGCTGCCCCGTGACGTACCACCACTCGACGCGATAGTCCGGATGCGCTCCGGCGTCGCGCGGAAAGGCGAACACACGCCCCGGAACCACCGGGGGAAACGCGGCGGCGCTCGCGATGAACGCGATCGCGGCGGCAGCCATCGCGAGGATCGCCCTAGGCATCGTCCTTCACCGCGCGCACGGCCTCGTCGCGCACCGCGAGCGCCGCGCTCGCGCGCGCGCCGGCGGCGCAAAGCGCCACGATGGCCACCATGAGGATCGCGAGCGTGGCGAGCGGCCAGTGCACCTCGAGGTTCCAGTGGAACGACTGGCGATTCACGACGCGCACCAGCACGAAGCTCGTGGCGATTCCCGAGGCGAGGCCGATCGCGGCGCCCAGCGCGCCCGTGGCCACGCCCTCGATCGCGAGCAGGCGCAGCACGTCGCGCCGGCGCAATCCGAGGAAGCGCAGCACGCCGAACTCGCGCCGCCGCGACCACGCGAGCGCCGCGAAGCTGCTGGTGATTCCCGCGAGCCCGATGGTGACGGCGATCGCTTCCAGCGCGTAGGTCACGGCGAACGTGCGGTCGAAGATCTCGAGGGACACGCGCTTGAGGTTCGCCGAGTCCTCGAAGGCGAGGGCGCCGGCGTGGGGAAGCGCGCCACGGATGGCCGCTTCGGCCTGCGAGGAACTCGTCCCGGCCGCGAGGAACACGGCCAGGTCGTTGGCGCGTGTATCGCCCGTGAGGCGGCGATAGTCTTGCAGCGGAATGATCATGGCGCCCCACGTGCGCGCGAAGTCGCGGATCGTGCCGGCCACGCGAAGCGTCCGCATCTTGCCGGCGATGGGAAGCTCGATGCGCTCGCCGGTCTTCCAGCCCTCGAGGTCGCGCGCCGCTTCCGAGATCCAGACGGCGATCGCGTCGCCCGCGGGCGGCACGAGCGCAGGCTCGGCCTGGAACCCGGCGAGCACGCGTTCGTTCACAGGCCGCGCCACGAGGGTCAGGGGCGGGCTCGTGGCCCCGGTGGCGATGCGCTCGAATCGCAGCGGCTCGATCGACTTCACGCCGGCGAGCGCGGAGATCTTCTCCTGCTCCTCGAGCGTGAAGTAGCCGTCACCGCCGCTCGCTCCGGATTGCACGTAGAGGTCCGCGCGCACCACGCCGGCGAGCCAGTCTTCGAGCGAGATGCGGAACGAGAACACCATGATCGCCATCGCCACGCAAAGCGATGCGCTCACGACGATGCCGGCGACGCTTGCCGCGAGATGGCCGGGAAGCTCGCGCACCTGAGCGAGGGCGAGCGTAGCGATTGGCGTTGCCGGCGCGGCGCGCGCGAGGATCCAGCGGCTCACGGGCCCGACCGCGATCACCGACGCCGCGAGCCACAGCGTGATCGCGCCATACCCGCCCAGCGGAAGCTCCCCTGCGGCGGGCAGCAGCAGAAGCGGCCATCCGGCCGCGAAGAGCGCGAGGGCGAGCAGCGCGCCGCCCTGCGATCCGGGCAGGTCGACGGCGCGGTCGCGGAGCGCTTCGGCCACGGCGATGCGTCCTACGGCCCGCGCGACCCACAGCGCGCCCGCCATCGACATGCCGATGCCGATCGCGGCTATGAACGCGAGCGCCATGGGGTCGGGCTCGAACACCGCGCTCGTGCCGCCGAAGAATCCCGCGCCCAGGTCGCTGCCCACGTGCGTGAGCATCTCTCGCGATCCGGCGAGGCCCAGCACGGTTCCGATCGCCGAGCCGATGGCGCCGATCACGGCCCCTTCGAACGCGAGCAGCGCCGCGATGCCCCGGCGCGTGGTGCCGAGCGCGCGCAGCAAGGCGAATTCGTTCCGCCGGCGCGCGGCTTGCAACGCGAGCGTGGAGAAGACGAGGAATGCGCCGGTGGCGAGCGCCACCATCGACAGCGCGTCGAGGTTGACGCGATAGGCTTTCGTGATCGCCGCCGCGCGGCCCGCGAGCGCCGCGGGCTCCGAGACGGCCACGCCCGCCGGAAGGAGCTTCTCGGCCTGCGCGCGGAAAGCCGAAGCGTCGGCGCCGGGCTTCAGGCGCACATCGATGCGCGAGATGGATCCCACGCGGTCGAAGCGCCACTGCGCCGCCGCGATGTCCATCACGCCAAGCTCGCCCGCCGCCTGCAACCCTTCCAGGACGCCCGCCACGCGCAGCGCGATCGATCGCGTTCCCGAGACCACGCGCAGCGCGTCGCCGGGCTGGAGCTTCAGCCGCTTCGCGGCGGGCGCCGTGAGCCAGAGCGCGTCGGGATCGAGGATCGAAGCGGTCTCGCCCGCGCCGGTCTTCGCCGCATCGACGACGAAAGCGGGCTGCATGCGCACCGCGCGCAGCGCGTCGATGCCCAGGATGCGAAGCGACGAATCGCGTCCCGCGAGGGGCGCTTCGATTTCGAGGACGGGGCTCGCCACTGCGACGCCCGGCAGGCGCGCGATGGGCGCGAACGAGGCGTCGTCGAATCCGTTGTGGGGTCCGCGGATCTCGAGATCGGCCTTGCCGGCGAGCGCGTGCGCCGCGCGATCGACCTCCGCGAGCGCCGAGGTGTGCACCGTGTGGATCGTGCCCGCGAGGGCGACGCCCAGCGCGATGCAGGCGATTGTGAGCGTGAGCCGCAACGCGTTCGCGGAGAGCGCGCCGCGCGCGAGGAGCAGCGCCGAGGCGAGGTTCACCGGAGCACCCCGCCGGCAAGGCGCAGCACGCGATCGGCGGCGCTCGCCGCCTTCTGCGAGTGCGTGACCATGAGGGCCGCCGCGCCCACGCCCTTCACCGCCGCGCGAAGGCAATCGAGCACCGCCGCGGCGTTGGCCTCGTCGAGGTTGCCCGTGGGTTCGTCGGCGAGCACGAGCGAGGGCGAATGCACGAGGGCGCGCGCGATCGCCACGCGCTGCATCTCGCCGCCGGAAAGGGAGCCGGGACGCCGCGAGGCGAACGCCGCGAGTCCCACGGATTCCAGCATGCGCGCTGCCCGCTCGCTTCGTTCGCGCGGGGAGGCTCCGAGCAGCGTGAGCGGCAGCGCCACGTTCTGCTCGACGGTGAGGTACGGAAGGAGGTGGAACGCCTGGAAGACGAAGCCCACGTTCCCGCGCCGCCAGAGCGCGAGCGCATCGTCGTCGCGGAAATCGAGCGCGAGGCCGTCGAGGCGCACCTCGCCGCGGTCGGGCCGGTCGAGTCCGGCCACGATGTTGAGGAGCGTGGACTTCCCCGAGCCCGATTCACCGACGAC
>DATJVS010000206.1:0-3869 GCA_035501715.1 Usitatibacter sp. | reverse complement strand
GAGTCGCCGTGGGTGGTCACGTTGCCGCTGATTCTGCTCGCCATCCCGTCGGTGCTCATCGGAGCGTGGGCCATCCAGCCGATGCTCTACGGCGGGTGGTTCGAGGGCGCCATCGTGCCCACGGAGATCATGGAGGAGATGGGCAAGGAGTTCCACGGCTGGATGGCGATGGTGGGCCACGCGTTCACCGGCCTGCCGCTCTACCTCGCGCTCGCCGGCGTGGCCACCGCCTGGTACTACTTCATCAAGGCGCCCGAGAAGGCCGCGGGCGTGCGCAAGGCCTTCGGCCCGATCGTCGCGATCCTCGACCGCAAGTACGGCTTCGACGACTTCAACGACTGGTTCTTCGCGGGCGGCGCCCGCAAGGTCGGCACGGGCCTCTGGGCCTGGGGCGACAAGACCATCATCGACGGCATCATGGTGAACGGCACCGCGCGCGTGATCGGGCTCTTCGCCGGGTTCGCGCGCAACATGCAGACGGGCTACATCTACACCTACGCGTTCACGATGATCCTGGGCGTGTTCGCGTTCCTCACGTTCTTCCTCTTCTACCTGAGGAAGATCTAGATGCTCCTCGGCATGCCGGTTCTCTCGCTCACAATCTGGGTCCCGATCGCGTTCGGCATCGCGGTGCTGATGATCGGCAGCGACCGCGATCCCAAGGGCACGCGCTGGACGGCGCTCGCGGGCTCGGTCCTGGGCCTCGCCGTGTGCATCCCGCTCTGGACGGATTTCGACCGCGGCACGGCGGCGATGCAGTTCGTCGAGATGGGGCGGTGGATCCCCGCCCTCAACGTGAACTACCACCTGGGCGTGGACGGCATCTCGATGCCGTTCATCCTGCTGAACAGCCTCATGACGGTGCTGGTGGTCGTCGCGCACTGGGAGGTGATCACCGACAAGGTGGGCCAGTACCTCGCGGCGTTCCTCATCATGTCGGGGCTCATCAACGGCGTGTTCGCCTCGCTCGACGCGATCCTCTTCTACACGTTCTTCGAGGCGATGCTGATCCCGATGTTCCTCATCATCGGGGTGTGGGGCGGACCCAATCGCGTCTATGCCGCGGTGAAGTTCTTCCTGTACACGCTGCTGGGCTCGCTGCTGATGCTCGCTTCGTTCATCTACCTCTACCAGCAGACCAACGGCAGCTTCGAGATCCTGGACTTCCACCAGGTGCCGCTGGGCATGACCGCGCAGGTCCTCGTGTTCATCGCGATGTTCACCTCGTTCGCGGTGAAGGTGCCGATGTGGCCGGTGCACACGTGGCTGCCGGACGCGCACGTGGAAGCGCCCACGGGCGGCTCGGTGATACTCGCGGCGATCACGCTGAAGATCGGCGGATACGGGTTCCTGCGCTTCAACCTGCCGATCGCGCCGGACGCCTCGCACTACCTCGCGGGCTTCATGATCACGCTCTCGCTGATCGCAGTCGTGTACATCGGCCTGGTGGCGCTGGTGCAGTCGGACATGAAGAAGCTCATCGCCTACTCGTCCATCTCGCACATGGGGTTCGTCACGCTCGGCACCTTCATCTTCAACGCCGAGGGGATGCTGGGGGCGCTCCTGCAGATGATCTCGCACGGGTTCGTCTCGGCGGCGATGTTCCTCTGCGTGGGCGTGCTCTACGACCGCGTGCACTCGCGCCAGATCTCCGACTACGGCGGGGTCGCGAACACGATGCCCGTCTTCGCGGCGTTCTTCGTCCTCTTCGCCATGGCCAACTCGGGCCTTCCGGCCACGAGCGGGTTCGTGGGCGAATTCACGGTGGTGCTGGGCACGATGAAGGTGAGCTTCTGGTACACGTTCCTCGCCGCGACCACGCTCGTCTTCGGCGCGGCCTACACGCTCTGGATGGTGAAGCGCGTGGTGTACGGCGAGATCGGCAACGACCACGTGAGGCAGTTGAAGGACGTGGGCCGGCGCGAGCTCGTATTCCTCGTGATCCTCGCCGTGGCGGTGCTCGCCATGGGCATCGATCCCAAGCCGCTTTCCGACGTGATGAATCCCTCGATCCAGGAGCTCCTGCGCCACGTCGCGGAGCCGAAGGTGGGCGCATGAACAACGCGACCTTCTCGATAGCGACCGTGGCCCCGGCGATGCCGGAGATCGCGCTGCTCACGCTGGTGTCGATCCTGCTGGTGGCGCACCTCTTCTTCAAGGAGGACGCGGAGCGCACCACCTACTGGCTCGCGATCGTGACACTCGTGGGCACGGCCATGCTCACGCTCACCACGCTCGGGCACCACATGGGCGTCACGCTGGGCGGCATGTTCGTCTCCGACCTCCTTTCGCAGACGCTCAAGTTCCTCACGCTCGTCACCGTCGCGGCCACGCTCGTGCTCAGCCGCTCGTACCTCGAGAAGAGGAAGCTCCTCACGGGCGAGTTCCTCTGCCTCGCGCTCTTCGGCACGCTGGGCATGATGGTGATGATCTCGGCGCACCACTTCATCACGCTCTTCCTGGGCCTCGAGCTCATGGCGCTTTCGCAATACGCGATGGTGGCGCTCGAGCGCGACTCGGCGCGCGCGACGGAAGCGGCGATGAAGTACTTCGTGCTGGGCGCGCTCTCCTCGGGCCTGCTGCTCTACGGCATGTCCATGGTCTATGGCGGCACGGGCTCGCTCGAGCTCTCGCACGTGGCGCATGCCGTCGAGCAGGGCAACATGGTGAATACACTCGTGCTCTTCGGCCTCGTGTTCATCGTGGCGGGCATCGCGTTCAAGCTGGGCGCCGCGCCCTTCCACATGTGGATCCCGGACGTGTACCACGGCGCGGCCACGCCGACGACGATCATCGTGGGCGCCGCGCCCAAGCTCGCGGCATTCGCGTTCATCATGCGGCTCCTCACCGGCGGCCTCGCGGGGCTCGCCACCGACTGGCAGCCGATGCTCGTGATCCTCGTGGTGGCCTCGCTCGCGGTGGGCAACATCATCGCGATCGCGCAGGGGAACCTGAAGCGCATGCTCGCCTACTCGACGATCTCCCACATGGGCTTCGTCACGCTCGGCATCCTCGCCGGCACCGACAACGGCTACACCGCCTCGATGTTCTACGTGGTGGTGTACGCGCTGATGACGCTGGGCTCCTTCGGCATGATCCTGCTGCTTTCGCGCGCGGGCTTCGAGGCCGAGAACCTGGACGACTTCAAGGGCCTCAACCAGAAGAGCAAGTGGTACGCGTTCGTGATGCTGGTGCTGATGTTCTCGCTTGCGGGCATCCCGCCGGCGGTGGGATTCTTCGGCAAGCTCTTCGTGCTCCAGGCCGCGCTCGAGGCGGGCTACACCTGGCTCGTCGTGTACGCGGTGCTGATGTCGGTGATCGGCGCGTTCTACTACCTGCGCATCGTGAAGCTCATGTACATGGACGCGCCCGCCGGCGAGATCACGCTCGACGCGCAGCCCGGCACGCGCTGGATGCTCTCGGCCACCGCGATCGCCACGCTCGCCCTCGGCATCCTGCCCGCGCCGCTGCTGAACCTCTGCGCTCGCGCCATCGCGGGCTCCATGTAGCGCCGTGGCGAAGCCGCCGGAATTCTCCGCGGACTTCACCGAAGAGACGATTTCCTCCGAGCCCATCTACGAGGGCGCGTTCCTCAAGGTCTTCCGCGACACCGTGCGCCTGCCCGACGGCGCCACGGCCCACCGCGAGTACGTGGCGCATCCCGGCGCGGTGATGGTCCTCGCGTTCATGGACGACGACACGATCATCCTCGAGCGCCAGTACCGCTATCCGAAGCACCGCCACTTCATCGAGATTCCCGCGGGAAAGCTCGAGGCCGGAGAGGACGCGCTCGCCACCGCGCAGCGCGAGCTGATCGAGGAGTGCGGCTACGAGGCGCGCGAGTGGTGGCACATCGCTTCCATGGACCC
>DATJVS010000205.1:0-16628 GCA_035501715.1 Usitatibacter sp. | reverse complement strand
AGGTCGTTGTTGTTGAGGATCGCGCAGGGATCGAATCCCTCGACGCCCACGCGGTTGCCGCGGCGCTGGACCGGTTCGAGCAGGAGCTTCTCGCCCGCGGAGGTCTCGACCGTCATCGGTTCCTTCAGGTCCGGGATGAGGCTGCCGATGCGCACCTGGAGGCCCGCGTCCTCGAGGATGCGCTTCAGCACCCACACGTTCTGCAGGTAGTTCAGGTTGCGCGTGTGGTTCTCGGGGACGATGAGGAAGCGGCGCGTGTCGGGACAGATGCGCTGCACCGCGGACATCGCGGCCTGCACGCACAGCGGCCGGAACGAGGGCGCGAGGTTGTTGAAGCCGCCCGGGAAGAGGTTCGTGTCCACGGGGGCGAGCTTGAAGCCGCTGTTGCGAAGGTCCACCGACGCGTAGAACGTGACCGGATGTTGCAGCCATTCGGTGCGGAACCAGTGCTCGATCTCGGTCCGCTTCTCGAGCACCCTGCGCTCCAGGTCCTGGAGCGGCGCCTTCAGTGTCGTCGTGAGCTGGGCGAACATGGGGTGTGGGGATCTCTTCGGGCGCGGCGGGAGGATCAGTTTACACGCTTCGCAATGCTAGAATTCCCCTCTCGCGCGTCCGGTTTTTCCCCACCATGACTCCGCTCCAGTCCCTCGCGGCGACCGTCACGTTGCTCGCCGCATCGAACCTCTTCATGACCTTCGCGTGGTACGGGCACCTGAAGCACCTGCAGTCCACGCCCTGGTACATCGCCGTGCTCGCGAGCTGGGGCATCGCGTTCTTCGAGTACGTGCTGCAGGTGCCCGCGAACCGCATCGGATTCTCCGGCGGGATCACGCTCGCGCAGCTGAAGATCGTGCAGGAGGTCGTCACGCTCGCGATCTTCGTGCCCTTCGCGATGCTCTACATGGGACAGGCCCTCAAGTGGGACTACCTCTGGGCGGCGCTTTGCATGATGGGCGCGGTGTATTTCATCTTCCGCGGCTGATGCACCTTCACGTCCTCGGGATCTGCGGCACCTTCATGGGCGGCCTCGCCAGGATCGCGGCCGAATGCGGCCATGTCGTGACGGGCTGCGACGCGCAGGTCTATCCGCCCATGAGCGAGCAGCTGCGCGCGCTCGGCATCGAGCTGCACGAGGGCTACGACGCGGAGCAGCTGGACGCGGCGAAGGCGGACCTCTACGTGGTCGGCAACGCGATGACACGCGGCAAGCCCGTCGTCGAGGCGATCCTCGACCGGGGATTGCCCTACGTCTCGGGCCCCCAGTGGCTCGCCGAGAACGTGCTGCCCGGCAAGTGGGTGCTCGCGGTGGCCGGCACGCACGGCAAGAGCACGACCTCGTCGATGCTCGCGTGGCTCCTCGAGGCGAACGGGCTCGAGCCCGGATTCCTCATCGGCGGCGTGCCGCGCAACTTCGGCGTTTCCGCGCGCGTGGGCACGACGCCGTTCTTCGTGATCGAGGCCGACGAGTACGACACGGCCTTCTTCGACAAGCGTTCGAAGTTCGTCTGGTACCGGCCGCGCACGGCGGTCCTCGCGAACCTCGAGTACGACCACGCGGACATCTTTCCCGACCTGGCGGCGATCGAGACGCAGTTCCACCACCTCGTGCGCATCGTGCCGTCGCAGGGCCTCATCGTCGCCAACGGCCAGGACGCCGCGCTCGAGCGTGTGCTGGCGCGCGGCGCGTGGACGCCCGTCGAGCGCTTCGGCGCGGGCCAGGCCTGGAGCGTGGGCGCCGTGCATCCCGACGACTCGTTCGACGTGCTGCTCGCCGGCGAGAAGCAGGGCACGGTGCGTTGGTCCCTCATGGGGGAGCACAACCGCATGAACGCGCTCGCCGCGCTCGCCGCCGCGCGCCATGCCGGCATTCCGCCCCGGGCGGCGATCGAGTCGCTCGCGCGCTTCGAGGGCGTGAAGCGGCGCATGGAAGTGAAGGGCGAGGTCCAGGGGATCGCCGTGTACGACGACTTCGCGCATCACCCCACGGCGTTCGAGACCACGATCTCGGGCCTGCGCACGCGAGTGGGCGACGCGCGCATCGTCGCCGTGTTCGAGCCGCGCTCCAACACGATGAAGCTGGGGCGCATGCAGGAGCGCCTCGCCAAGAGCCTCGCGGGCGCCGACCTCGTGTACTGCTACGCGAAGGGCCTGGGCTGGGACCCGGCGCAGTCGCTCGCTTCGCTGGGCACGCGCGCCTCGGTGCACCAGGACATCGACGCGCTCGTCGAAGAGCTCGCGCGCGTGCTGCGGCCGGGCGATCACGTGCTCGTCATGTCCAACGGGGGATTCGGCGCGATCCACGAGAAGCTCATCGCGCGCCTCGTGCGCCGGCCCGCGTCTACCCACACCGGAGCCTGAAGCCATGAAGCAATACGCCTTCCGCATCCTCAACGTCTTCGCGCGCGAGGGGCGCCTTACCGGGAATCCGCTGTGCGTCTTCGAGGACGGCGCGGGCCTGGACGATGCGACCATGCAGGCGCTCGCGCGCCAGTTCAATCTCTCCGAGACCACGTTCATCCTCGCCTCCGCGAAGGCCACCGCGCGCGTTCGCATCTTCACCCCTTCCTACGAGATGCCGTTCGCGGGCCACCCGACGCTCGGGACCGCGCACGTGGTGCGCGACCTGCGCCGCGCGGGCGACGCGCTCACGCTCGAGATGAAGGCGGGAGTGATCCCGGTCACCGCGCAGGGCGACCGCTGGACGCTCCAGGCCAATCCGCCGAAAGCGCGTGAAGAGAAGCTCGCGGTCCCCGAGGTCGCGGAAGTGCTGGGACTCGATCCCGGCGACATCGCCTCCAGGCCGCTTCGCGTGAGCATCGGCCGCGAGCAATTGCTCGTGCAGGTGAAATCCGTCGATGCGGTGCGCCGCGCCAGTCCCCGCCCCGACATCTTCCAGCGCTTCGCGACCGACGAAGGTCCGGGCCAGGCGTACGTGTTCGCGGACATGGGTAGCGCCGTGGAGTCGCGCTTCTTCTTCACGAGCGGCGCCGCCGTGCTGGAGGATCCCGCTACGGGGAGTGCCTGCGCGAACCTCGGCGGCTGGTTCGTCGCGACGCGGCCCGGCGAGGACGTGGAGCGCACGGTCTCGCAAGGGGAGAAGGTGTCGCGGCCCTCGACGCTGTACCTTTCGGTGAAGGCCGGCGTGATCCGCGTGAGCGGCAGCGTGATCGAGCTCGCCCGCGGCACGCTCGCGCTCTGAGTGAAGACGATCGTCTACCTCCATGGGTTCGTGAGCTCGCCGCTGTCGAAGAAGGCGGTGATGCTGGGCGACTACCTGCGCAACATCGCGGCCGGCATCGAGTACGCCGTCCCCGCGCTGCACCATCGCCCCGCGCGCGCCATCGAACAGGTCGCCGACGCGTGCGCCGGCGTGGACGTGGGCGACCTCACCCTGGTGGGCAGCTCGCTCGGCGGCTTCTACGCGACGGTGATGGCCGAGCGCCTCGGCTGCCGCGCCGCGCTGCTCAATCCCGCGGTCCACCCCCACCTGCATTTCGAGAAGTACCTGGGCCCGCAGGAGAACCTGTACACGCACGAGAAATTCACGCTGACCCACGAGCACGTGGAGGAGCTGCGCGACCTCGATCCCGGCGCGATCACGCGCCCCGAGCGCTACTGGCTTTTCGTCGAGACGGGCGACGTGGTGCTCGACTATCGCGACGCCGTGAAACTCTACGAGGGTGCGCTGCAGACTGTCGTGCGCGGCGGCGACCACACGCTCGTGTCGTTTCCGGAGCACGTGCCCGAGATCGTCGAGTGGGCGAAGTCGTGAAGCAGGTCTTCTTCGAGGAGGACGGCGCGTTCCGCGTGGGGACGATCCTGTCGGAGGCGGGAGCGTCGGTGCATGTGGAGGCAGCGCACGGCAAGCGCTCGAAGCTCAAGGCTGCCGCGATCCTGCTGCGATTCGACGGCGAGGCGCTCGCCGGGTTCATGCCCGAGGCGCAGAAGCTCTCGGAGCCCATCGACCCGAAATTCCTCTGGGAGGTGTGCGGGCCGGGGGAGTTCGGATTCGACGCGCTCGCACGGGAATACTTCGGACACGAGCCCACGCCGCAGGAAGCCGCCGCCGTGGCCCTCGCGCTGCACGCGCATCCGATGTATTTCTACAAGCGCGGCAAAGGGCACTACCAGGCGGCGCCCGAGGAGAACCTGCGCGCCGCGCTCGCGGGAGCGGAGAAGAAGCGCAGGCAGCAGGAGCAGGTCGACGCGTGGAGCGCGGAGCTCGCCGCGGGCCGCGTTCCCGAGGCCCTCGCCGCGAAGGTGAACGCGCTGCTCTTCAAGCCGGACAAGACGAGCCTCGAGTGGCGTGCCCTCGATGCCGCCGCGAGCCGCGCGGGCATGGCGCCGCCGCGGGTGCTCGCCGCCGCGGGCGCGCTCGCCGGGCCCGAGGACTATTTCCTGCGCAGGTTCGCGTTCGAGTTCTTCCCGCGTGGCCTGGGGTTTCCCGAGTTGGCCGCTCCCGCGGAGCCGCAGGGCCTGGCCGAATCGAAGGTCGCGGCCTTTTCGATCGACGATGCCGACACCACCGAGATCGACGACGCCTTCTCGCTCGAGGCGGCCGCGGACGGCAAGCTGCGCGTAGGCGTGCACATCGCCGCGCCCGCGCTCTGGTTCCCGCGCGGCGGCGCGCTCGAGGCGATCGCGCGCGAGCGCCTCTGCACGGCGTATTTTCCCGGCGGCAAGGTCACGATGCTTCCGCCCCAGGCCGTGGAGCACGCCACGCTCGCGCAGGGCCGCCGCGTTCCTTCGGCATCGCTCTACCTCACCGTGGATCCGGCGAGCCTCGCGGTCGAGGCTGCCGAGTCGCGCCTCGAATGGATCACCGTGGCGGACAACCTGCGCATCGCGGAAGTGGAGACGCGCCTCAACGGCGAGAGCGTGGCGGCGGGCAAGGTCGAGGGGGCCCACGGGGCGGAGCTGCTCTTCCTGTGGCGGCTCGCCAGGTCGCTGAAGGCGGCCCGCGGCGCGGCCGAGGAGCGTTCCGATCGGCCCGACTACACGATTCGCGTCGATGGCGGGCGCGTGGCCATCGAGCCGCGCCAGCGCGGCACGCCCGTGGACACGGTCGTGGCCGAGCTCATGATCCACGTGAACGCCACATGGGGAAAGCTGCTCGCCGACAGGGGCTACGACGCGATCTACCGCAACCAGAAGGGCGGCAAGACACGCATGGAGGTCGAGCCCGCGGCCCACGAATGGCTGGGCGTCTCCCACTACGCTTGGGCAAGCTCGCCGCTCAGGCGCTTCAGCGACCTCGCCAACCAGCGCCAGCTCGTGGCGCTGCTTGCGGGCGCGCAGCCCGCCTATTCCCGCGAGGAGCTTATCGCTGCGGCGCGCGACTTCGAGACGGCGCACGACGCCTATGCGGAGCACCAGAGGCTGCTCGAGCGCTACTGGTGCCTCAAGTACCTCCTCCAGGAGGGCATCGAGACGGCGGAGGCCACCGTCGTGCGCGACGAATTGGTGCGAATCGAGGGCATGCCCCTCGTTTGCCGGGCCGTCGGGCTTCCCGCCACGGCGCCCGGCGAGCGCATTCGCGTGGCCTTCGGCGAGGTCGACCTCTGGGAAGCCAACGTGCTTGCGCGCTACGCGGGGAAATGACCGTACAATTGCGGTTCATGACGAGACCCGATCGACCTTGGTAGCACCTGCCGTGCAGCTGAGGCAGCCTTCTCCCGACGCCCTCGTCTCCTTTTCCGACTTCCTGCTCGAACGCTTCGGGCTCGTCGCCTCGATGCAGGTGGCGCTCATCGCCTCGATCACGATCCACTCCATCGTCATCGTGGGCGTGGGCTTCACGCTCATCCGCGCGTTCGGTCACGACGAGCCCCACAACGTGATGGACGTGGTGCTCGTGAACTCCAAGAGCCCCGCCAAGCCCACCAAGGCCGACGCGCTCGCCCAGGCGAACCTGAACGGCGGCGGCAATACCGACGAGAAGCTGCGCGCCAAGAGCCCCTTCCCCGCCGTGGACCCGCGCGACCCGAGCCCGGAGCTGCGCGCCGCCGAGGCGCGCCGCGCGCAGCTCGAGCAGGAGGCCAAGCAGCTCATGGTCGCCCTGAAGTCGAAGACCACGGTGGCCCCGCCCTCGGAGGCGCCGCAGGACAGCCCCACCAAGGGGGCCACGGAAGCGCGCGACCTCGTCGACAAGAGCCTCGAGATCGCGCGCCTCGAGGCGCAGATCGCGCGCGAGCACCAGGCCTACCAGCAGCGCCCGAAGAAGAAGTTCGTGGGCGCGCGCACCTCCGAGTACCGCTTCGCGCAGTACATCGACAACTTCCGCGTGAAGATCGAGCGCATCGGCACGCTCAATTACCCCGAGGAGGCGCGGGCCCGCAAGATCTACGCGTCGCTGCAGCTCACCGTCGGCATCAGGGCCGACGGCGAGGTCGAGTCCATCGAGGTGAACCGCTCCTCGGGCTACAAGTTCCTCGACCAGGCCGCCATCCGCATCGTGCGGCTTGCGGCGCCCTTCGAGCCTTTCTCCGTCGAGATCCACCGCGACACGGACATCCTCTACATCACGCGCACGTGGATGTTCACGAAGTCGGACCAGGTGCTCTCCGAGTAGCGAAGAGCGCGAGCGCCTTCCTTCGCTGAACGTCGTGGTCGACGACCGGGTGCGGATAGTCGCGGCCGATCGCGCATCGGCTCGCCGCCTGCTCGGCCGGGCTCATCGTCCACGGTTCGTGCACGAGGTCGCCCGGGACGTCCTTCAGCTCGGGTACGTAGCGGCGGATGAAGCGGCCTTCCGGATCGAAGCGTTTCGATTGCGTCACGGGATTGAAGATGCGGAACCACGGCTGCGCGTCGCAGCCCGTGGAAGCGGCCCATTGCCAGTTGCCGTTGTTCGCCGCGAGGTCGAAGTCGTTCAGGCGCTCGGCGAAAAGGCGCTCGCCGCGGCGCCAATCGACCAGGAGGTCCTTCACGAGGAACGAGGCCGCGACCATCCGCAGGCGGTTGTGCATGTAGCCGGTGGAATTCAACTGGCGCATGGCCGCGTCCACCAGCGGGTAGCCGGTGCGCGCCTCGCTCCACGCGGCGAAGGCCGCATCGTCGCCGGGCCACTCGATCGCGTCGTACTCCGGGCGGAACGCGCCGCGCGCCGCGTGAGGGTAGTGCCAGAGGATCTGCACGAAGAAATCGCGCCACGCGAGCTCGGAAAGCCATGTCGCCGCGCCCTCGCTCCTCGACGAAACCGCGAGCCGCGCCGCCTCGCGGATCGAGAGCGTGCCGAAGCGATGATGCACCGACAGGTACGACACGCCCTTCAGCGACGGGAAGTCGCGCGTCTTCCCATAACGTGCGATGCGAGTCGCGAAGTCCGCGAGCGCCGCGCTCGCGCCGGCCATTCCCGCGCGGATCCCGATCTGCGACAGGTTGGTCTTCGCGAAGCCCAGCGCCATCAGATCGGGCATCGTCGTGGCGAACGGCGCCGGCGCGAGGGCGCGGGCGTGCTTGGCGCACGGATAGGCCTTCACGTAGAACGGGTCGAGCTTCGCGCGCCATGCGGAGCGATAGGGCGTGAAGACCACGAACGGACGATCGGACCGCGAGAGCACCTCGTCCTTCTCGAGGAGCACGTGGTCCTTCGCGAGATGGAAACGGCGCCCGTCGGCAGCGAGCGCCTCGCGGACCGCATCGTCGCGCGCGATCGCATCGGGTTCGTAGTCGGCGTTGGCGAACACGGAATCGACGCCGAGGCGCCGCGCGAGCAGCGGAATCTCCGCGCGCGCATCGCCGTGCGCCACGATGAGGTCGCCGCCGCGCCGTCGCAGCGCTTCGCGAAGCTCGGCCACGCTCGCGTGGATGAACTCCACGCGCCGGTCGGCCCGCGAAGGCAGGGTGTCCAGGATCGCGCTGTCGAACACGAACGCGCAGTAGACGCGCGAGGCCGAGGTGAGCGCGTAGTAAAGGCCCGCGTTGTCCTCGTCGCGCAGGTCGCGGCGGAACCAGTGCAGGGCAGCGGCGTAGGCGGGCACGTGCGGGGAACCCCGGGACCGGAATTTGAGCCAAATGGCCTGAAGGATTAAAATACGCGTCCGGTGGCCAATGCAAACGATCAATCTCACAAGCCACTTCCTCATCGCCATGCCGGCGATGTCGGACCCGAATTTTTCCCGCACCCTCACCTTCGTCTGCGAGCACAACGAGCGCGGGGCGCTGGGGATCGTGGTGAACCGCCCGATCGACGTCACGCTCTCGGCGCTTTTCCGCCAGGTGGAGATCCCGCTCGCCGACTCGCCGCTCGCCGACCAGCCGGTGTTCTACGGCGGGCCGGTCCAGTTCGACCACGGCTTCGTGCTGCACCGCCCCGTGGGCCAGTGGAAGTCCACGCTGCCGGTGGGCGACGTGGGACTCACGACCTCGCGCGACATCCTCGAGGCGATGGCCAAGGGCGGCGGGCCGCGCCAGCAGCTCGTGGCGCTGGGCTACGCCGGGTGGGCGCCGGGCCAGCTGGAGGACGAGATCCGCAGGAACGGATGGCTCACGGTGGACGCGGGCCTCGACCTCATCTTCGACGTGCCGCCCGAAGCGCGCTACGACGCGGCGATGCGCGCCCTGGGCATCTCGGCCGCCAACCTTTCCGAGGAGGCGGGTCACGCGTGATGGCCGTGTCCGGGACGATCCTCGGCTTCGACTACGGCGCGAAGCGCGTGGGCATCGCGGTGGGCGAGACTTCGACGGGCATCGCCAATCCGCTGGGGGCCATCGAGGCCGAGGCGAACGAGGCGAGATTCGCGGCGATCGACCGCTACGTGGACGAGTGGCGTCCCGTCGCGTTCGTGGTCGGCCAGCCGCGGCACTCGGACGGATCGGAGCACGAGGTGGCGAAGCTCGCGGGCAAGTTCGCGCGGCGCCTCGCGGGGCGCTACAAGCGCGAGGTGGTGCTCGTGGACGAGACGCTCACGTCGGCCACCGCCGAGAGCGAGCTGCGCGAGACGCGCACGCGCGCGGCGCGAAAGACGGACGTGGACGCGCTCGCGGCCGCGATCATCCTGCAAAGCTTCCTCGACCAGCCGGAGGGCCATGAGCGCCTCGCTCCCTGATCCCGAAAAGCTCGTGGCCGCGATGGCCGAGCAGATGCGCGGCCGGCTCGCGAAGGACGCGGCGCTCGTCGGCATCTACACCGGAGGCGCGTGGGTCGCCGAACGATTGAATCGCCTGCTCCTGCCCGGGGCGCCGCTCGGCCTGCTCGCGGTCACGTTGCACCGCGACGACTTCGGGCGCATCGGCCTGCACCGCGAATCGCGCCGCAGCCAGATCCCGTTCCCCGTCGACGGGCGCGAGATCGTGCTCGTGGACGACGTGCTGCACACGGGGCGCACCATCCGGGCGGCGCTGAACGAGCTCTTCGATTTCGGCCGGCCGCGCGCCGTGCGCCTGGCGATCCTCGCCGACCGCGGCGGGCGCGAGCTTCCGGTCGCCGCGGACTTCCTCGGCGCGAAGATCGACGTGGACTCCGACGAGGACCTCGTCCTTTCCAACGAAAGCGGGCGCCTGCGGCTTGCCGCGGTGAAGCGGCCCGCATGAGCCCGATGACGCGATCGAACCTGCAGGTGGGGCCCGACGGGCGCCTGAGGCACCTGCTCACGACCGAGGGGCTGCCCGCGGAGCTGATCCGCCACATCCTCGACTCGGCCGACCAGTTCGTCTCGGTGGGCGAGCGCGACGTGAAGAAAGTGCCGCTGCTTCGCGGCAAGACGATCTTCAACGTGTTCTTCGAGAACTCCACGCGCACGCGCACCACGTTCGAGATCGCGGCCAAGCGGCTTTCGGCCGACGTGATCAACCTGAACGTCGGCGCCTCGTCCACCAACAAGGGCGAGACGCTGCTCGACACCGTGTGGAACCTCCAGGCGATGGACGCGGACATGTTCGTCGTGCGCCACTCGCAATCGGGGGCGCCGCACCTCATCGCGCGGCACGTGAAGCCGGGCGTCGCCGTGATCAACGCGGGCGACGGGCGGCACGCGCACCCGACGCAGGGCCTGCTCGACGTGTACACGATCCGCCACTACAAGAAGGATTTCTCGGGCCTCACCGTGGCCATCGTGGGCGACGTCCTGCACTCGCGGGTGGCGCGATCGCAGATCCACGCGCTCAAGACCCTGGGCGTGCCCGAGCTTCGCGTGATCGGGCCCAAGACACTGCTGCCCGCCGCGGTCGAGCGGCTCGGCGTGCGCGTGTTCAGCGACATGGCCGAGGGCCTCAGGGGCTGCGACGTGGTGATCATGCTGAGGCTGCAGAACGAGCGCATGAACGGCGCGCTCCTGCCGTCGGCGGGCGAGTTCTTCAAGTGCTACGGGCTTACCGCCGAGAAGCTCGCGCTCGCGAAGCCCGATGCGATCGTGATGCATCCCGGCCCGATGAACCGCGGCGTCGAGATCGATTCGCCGGTCGCCGACGGGCCGCAGAGCGTGATCATGCCGCAGGTGACCTTCGGGATCGCGGTGAGGATGGCGGTGATGTCGATGCTGGGGTCGCAGGCATGAAGATCGAGATTCGCGGCGCGCGCGTGATCGATCCGGCCTCGGGCCGCGACGAGAAGGCCTCGATCTTCGTCGACGAGGGCAAGGTCGCCGCGATCGGCAAGGCGCCGGCATCGTTCAAGGCCGACGAGACAATCGACGCCGCGGGCCTCATCGCGTGTCCCGGCCTCGTGGACCTCTCGGCGCGGCTTCGCGAGCCGGGTTTCGAGTACAAGGCCACGCTGGAGTCGGAGCTGCGCGCGGCCTCCGCGGGTGGCGTGACCACGCTCGCATGTCCTCCCGATACGGATCCGCCGCTCGACGAGCCGGGCCTCGTGGAGATGCTGAAGCGCCGCGCCTGGAGCCTCGACTGCGCGCGCGTGCACCCCCTGGGCGCGCTCACGGTGGGCCTCAGGGGCGAGCGCATCGCCGAGATGGCGGAGCTCACCGAGGCGGGCTGCGTGGGCTTCTTCCAGGGCAACGCGCCGCTTCCGGACTTCGCCACGCTGCTGCAGACGATGCGCTACGCGGCCACCTTCGGATACACCGTGTGGCTGAGGCCGCAGGACGCGTCGCTTGCCGCGAGTGGCGTCGCGCACGAAGGCGAAGTGGCCACGCGCCTCGGCTTGGCGCCGATTCCGGTAGTCGCCGAGACGATCGCGATCCGCACCCTCGTCGAGCTCATGGGCGTGACGGGAGCCCGCGTGCACCTCGCGCGGATCTCCAGCGCCGCGGGCGTGGCGCTGGTGGCGGAGGCCAAGGCGAAGGGCGCGGCCCTCACCTGCGACGTCGGCATCCATCACCTGCACCTCTGCGACCGCGACATCGGAGACTTCGACGCGCAGTGCAACCTCACGCCGCCCCTTCGCGATCCGTCCGACCGGGACCGCCTGCGCCGCGCGCTGGCCGACGGCGTCATCGACGCCGTGTGCTCGGACCACACGCCCATCGACGACGATGCGAAGCAGGTTCCGTTCGCCGAGGCCGAGCCGGGCGCCACGGCGCTCGAGCTGCTGCTTCCGCTCACGTTGCAGTGGGGCCGGGAATCGAAGCTGGGATTGGTGGAAACGCTCGGCGCCGTCACGCACCGCGCGGCGCGCATCCTCGGAGTTCCCGCGGGCACGCTCGCGCCCGGCGCCCACGCCGACATCTGCCTCTTCGATCCTTCGCGATCCTGGGTCGTCCAGCCCCAGTCGCTCGCGAGCCAAGGCAAGAACACGCCGTTCCTGGGCCTCGAGCTCACGGGACGCGTGGTGCGAACGCTCTTCGCCGGGCGTACCGTGCACACGGCCTGAGGGGCCGCATCCTGGAGACTTGAGATGTCCAATCCGCTGCTCGATTTCACGACCCTTCCGCGCTTCGCCTCCATTCGCCCGGAGCATGTCGTCCCCGCCGTGGACGAGCTCCTCGCCGACGGCCGCGCCACGATCGAGCGGCTCGCCGCGCAGGACGCCGAGCCCACATGGGAAGGTTTCGTCGAGCCGCTCGACGATGCCAACGAGAAGGTCGCGCGCATGTGGGCCCAGGTCTCGCACCTGAACGCCGTGATGAACACGCCGGAGCTGCGCGACGCTTACAACGCGGCGCTTCCGAAGGTGACGCAGTATTTCTCCGAGCAGGGGCAGGACCAGCGCCTGCACGCGGGATTCAAGGCGATCGCCGCGTCGCGAGGTTTCGCCGCGATGCCCGCCGCGCGCCGGCGCCACGTGGAGCTCGAGCTTCGCGATTTCCGGCTGGGAGGCGCGGAGCTGCCGCCGCCGCAGAAGGCGCGCTTCCTCGCGGTCCAGGAAGAGCTCGCCGCGCTGGGCTCGCGCTTCCAGGACAACGTTCTCGACGCGACGAACGAGTTCGGCCTGTACGTCGAAGACGAGGCGGAGCTTTCGGGAATTCCCGCCGACGTGCTGCAGACGGCGCGCGAGGCCGCCGCGAAGGAAGGGCGCTCGGGCTGGAAGCTCACGCTGCACATGCCGTGCTACCTGCCGGTGATGCAGTACGCCGACGACCACGGGCTTCGCGAGCGCATGTACCGCGGCTACATGACCAAGGCCTCGGAATTCGGCCGGCCCGAACGGGACAACACCGCGAACATCCGGCGCATCCTGGAGCTGCGCCACGAGGCGGCGAAACTGCTGGGCTACGAATCGTTCGCGGAGGTGTCGCTCGCGACCAAGATGGCCGGCAATCCCCGCGAGGCGCTCGCGTTCCTCGACGACCTCGCGCGCCGCTCCAAGCCCTTCGCGGAACGCGACATGCAGGCCCTTCGCGATTTCGCCCGCGCCGAGCTCGGCATGTCCGAGGTGCGCGCGAGCGACGTGGCGTACGTGAGCGAGAAGCTGCGCCAGCGGCGTTACGCGTTCTCCGACCAGGAAGTGAAGCAGTACTTCCCCGAGGAGGATGTCCTCGCCGGCATGTTCCGCGTCGTCCAGACGATCTACGGCATCGAGATCCATGCAGTCGCCGCCGAGACGTGGCATCCGACGGTGCGTTTCTTCGAGATCAGGGACCGCGCGGGCGGCCCCATCGCGCAGTTCTACCTCGACCTCTACGCCCGCGAAGGCAAGCGCGGCGGCGCGTGGATGGACGACGCCATCAACCGCCGGCGCCTGGGCAACCGCGTGCAGATGCCGGTCGCGTTCCTCACCTGCAACTTCTCCGCGCCGGTGGGAGGCAAGCCCGCGATCTTCACGCACACCGAAGTGAAGACGCTCTTCCACGAATTCGGCCACGGCCTGCACCAATTGCTCACGCAGGTCGACGAGATCGGCGTGGCGGGGATCAGCGGCGTCGAGTGGGACGCGGTGGAGCTGCCGAGCCAGTTCATGGAGAACTTCTGCTGGGAGTGGGACGTGGTCGCCCCCATGACGCGCCACGTGGCCACGGGCGAGC
The DNA here is from genome assembly GCA_035501715.1 of Usitatibacter sp. Lineage (GTDB taxonomy): Bacteria > Pseudomonadota > Gammaproteobacteria > Burkholderiales > Usitatibacteraceae > Usitatibacter. The sequence continues at coordinate 3,270 of DATJVS010000205.1, read as the reverse complement.
GCCTGCCGCGCGCGCTCTTCGACAAGATGATCGCGGCGAAGAACTTCCAGAGCGGCGCCGGGTTCGTGCGCCAGCTCGAGTTCGCGATCTTCGACATGCGCCTGCACCACGACTTCGATCCGTCGCGCGGCGACGTGATGTCGCTGCTCGGGGAAGTTCGCGCGCAGGTCGCCGTGGTCCGCCCGCCCGAGTACAACCGGTTCCCGCACCAGTTCGCGCACATCTTCGCGGGCGGGTATGCCGCGGGCTACTACAGCTACAAGTGGGCGGAAGTGCTCTCGTCGGACGCGTACGGCGCCTTCGAGGAGGCGGGCGTGCTCAACCCCGAGGTGGGCGCGCGATTCCGGCGGGAAGTGCTGGCCGCCGGCGGCAGCCGCCCCGCGCTCGAATCCTTCGTCGCGTTCCGCGGACGCAAGCCGCAGATCGACGCCCTTCTGCGTCATAATGGGATGACCGCCGTCGCCGGCGGATAGAAGAACGGGGGATTCCATGAAGCCGACGCAGATCGCACTGGCAATCCTGGCCGCCTCGCTCGCCCTGGGCGCCGCGGCCCAGACCACGGTCTTCAAGTGGACCGACAAGGACGGCAAGGTCCATTTCTCGGACACGCTGCCCGACGCGGACGTGAACGCCTCGCAGAAGACCATGGGCGGCGGCGACTCGGGCAACGCCAACCTTCCCTACGCGACGCAGATGGCGATGCAGCGCAGCCCCGTCACGCTTTACTCGTCGGCCGATTGCGGCGACTCGTGCACGAGCGGGCGCGACCTGCTCGAGAAGCGCGGCGTGCCGTACACCGAGCGCGATCCGCTCAAGAGCGCCGCCGACCAGGACGCGCTCAAGAAGGCGGCGGGCGCGCTCTTCGTCCCGGTCCTCATGGTGGGAGACAACATGCTCAAGGGCTACCAGGAAGACCAGTGGAACGAGGCGCTCGATTCCGCCGGATATCCGCGCACGCGGCTGCCCGGCACGGGATCCATGCGCCGCGCCCCGGCGTCCAACGAGGCCGCCGCCAAGTAGCGATTGGAGCCTTCCGCATGAAGGTCGCGACCTGGAACGTGAATTCGCTCCGGGTCCGCCTCCCGCACCTCGTCGATTGGCTCGCCGCGAACCGGCCGGACGTGATGTGCCTGCAGGAAACGAAATGCGACGACGCGACGTTTCCCGCCGGCGAGTTGCGGGACGCGGGCTATGCGAGCGCGCATTTCGGCCAGCGCGCCTACAACGGCGTGGCGATCCTTTCGCGCGGCGAGGGCGCGGTCGTGGGCCGCAACATCCCGGGATTCGCCGACGAGCAGAGCCGGGTGATCGCCGTGGACGTGGACGGCGCGCGCTTCGTGAGCGTGTATGTGCCCAACGGCCAGAGCGTGGGCTCCGACAAGTACGAGTACAAGTTGCGCTGGCTCGCGGCCCTCTCGGCATGGCTCGCCCGGGAGCTCGAGCATCATCCGCGCATCGCGGTGCTGGGCGACTTCAACATCGCGCCCGAGGACCGGGATGTGTACGATCCGGCCGCGTGGTCGGGCCAGGTGCTCGCGAGCGAGCCCGAGCGCGCCGCGCTGAGGCACCTCCTGGGGCTCGGTTTCGCCGACGCGTTCCGCCTCTTCGACCAGCCCGAGCGGTCCTACACCTGGTGGGACTATCGCATGAACGCGTTCCGCCGCAAGATGGGGCTTCGCATCGACCACGCGCTGCTTTCGGCCGAGCTCGCCAAGGCCTGCACGTCATGCTCCATCGACCTGGGGCCGCGCAGGCTCGAGCGGCCCTCGGACCACGCGCCGGTCGTCTGCGAGATCGCGACGTGAGGACCATGCACGAAGAGGAAGACCGCATCGCGCGACTGCGCGCCTACGGCGTGCTCGATCCGGACCAGGCGTTGCCGGCGCTGGACGAGCTCGTGCGCCGCGCCCAGGACGTGGCGTCGTTCCCGATGGCGTGGCTGTCGTTCTTCGACGGAAGGCGCGAACGCCTGCGCGCGCGCGCCGGCGTGTCGTTCGCCTACCTGCCCAGGGAGCAATCGTTCGCGTTCGGAAGCGATGCGAGCCGCGAGCCGCTCTTCATCGAGGACCTCGCGGCCACGGAGCACGCCACGCACCCGCTCGTCGCGTCGGGTCCGCAGGCACGTTTCATAGGCATCCTCCCGCTCGCGGCTCCGGATGGGCTCGTGGTGGGAACGCTCACCGTGCTCGATCGCACCGCGCGCAAGCTCGGCCGCGCAGAGCGCACCGCGCTGGGCAATCTCGCATCGCTCGCCATGGCACGGCTCGAGGCGGGGCGTGGGGATGCCGCCGTCGCGGCGCGCGCGCTTGCCGCGGGACGCGCTGCGGGCGATCGCTTCGAGGACGAGGTGCGCAAGCGCCTCACCGCCGAGGAAGGGCTCGCGCGGGAGCGTGAGTTCTCCGAGGCGGTCCTCGACAGCCTCGCGGGCGCTTTCTTCCTCGTGTCTTCCGACGGCGCGATCCTGCGGTGGAACGCGGCGCTTTCCGCGGCGATCGGATACTCCGGTGCGGAGATCGGCACCATGCATCCCCTCGACTTCGTCTCCGAGCGCGACCGCGCGGCCGTCGAGGCGGCAATGCGGGAGGTGCTCGAGCAGGGACGCGAGGTCTCGCTCGAAGCCGAGGTGGTGGACCGCGCCGGCAACGTCCGTCCCTATGCGATCAGCGGCAAGCCGCTGCGTGTCGGCGATCGAACCTACATGGTGGGTGTCGCGCGCGACATCACCATGCGCAAGCGCACCGAGCAGCAGATGATCCGCGCCAAGGAACGCCTCGACCTCGCGCTCACCGGCTCGCGCCTCGCCCTCTGGGACTGGGACCTTCGCAACAACAGGGTCTACTTCAACGAGAGCTGGTCGTCGCTCCTGGGCGGAGACCCGCGCGAGTCCACCTTCACGGGCGACGAGGTCGCCGACTGGAACCATCCGCAGGATCGCGACGTGTTCACGGCGGCGCTCACCAACGCGCTGAAGGGCGTGAGCGACGAGTTCGACTGCGAGTATCGCGTGCCCAACGCGTCGGGCGAATGGGTCTGGGTGCACTCGCGCGGAAAGGTGATGCTGCGCGACGAATCGGGCCGGGCCTCGCGCATGACGGGAACCTCGCACGACATCACCAAGCGCAAGCAGGCCGAGGAACGCGCCGAGTACCTCGCCACGCGCGACGCGCTCACGGGGCTGCCCAACCGCGTGCTCCTGCACGATCGCCTCGAGCAGGGCATCTTCAACGCGGCGCGGCACCACACCGGCTTCGCGTTCATGTTCATCGACCT
>DATJVS010000204.1:0-14769 GCA_035501715.1 Usitatibacter sp. | reverse complement strand
GTGGGTGATCGTCGAAGGCGTCGATGCGCACGGCCGGCCGGTCGAGCCGGGCGAGCTCTCGCACACGACGCTCGTCACCAACCTGGCCAATCGCGTGCAGCCCGTGATCCGCTACGACCTGGGCGACCGCATCATCGCTTCTCCCGGGCGCTGCGCCTGCGGCAATCCGTTGCCGGCGATCCGCGTGGAAGGCCGGCGCGACGCGACGCTGGAGGTGCGCGGAGTGCGCCTGCCGCCGCTTGCGCTCTCGACTGTGGTCGAGGAGGCGGCCGGGGAACACCGCTTCCAGATCACGCAGTCCGCGGCCGACCGGCTGCGCGTGCGATTCGATTCCGAGGGCGGCGCCGCGCAGCGTGAGCGCATCGGCCGGCTCGCCTGCCGCGCCCTCGAGCGCTACCTCGCCTCGCAATCGGTGGAAGGCGTGCGCGTCGAGATCGACCCGCACCCGCCGCGCGTGGATCCGCGCAGCGGCAAGCTGCACGCCGTCACGCGCGAGATGGCCTCAGGCGCGTAGCGCGGACTCCACCACCCGCTCGGTGCCGATCGCCTGCGCCACGTCGTGCAGCGTGGAGGCGTAGGCCTTGAGCAGGTCGTCGAGCGCCACGATGCCCACCATGGCGCCGCGCTCGTTCACCACCGGGAGGCGCCGCACGCCGTGGTCGCGCATGATCTTGAGCGACCAGTGCATGTCGTCCTCGGACGACGTGGTGGCGAGCGTATCGCTCATCACCTCGCCCGCGGTGAGCGCGCGCGCATCCTGCCCGGCGGCCACGACCTCGACCACGATGTCGCGGTCGGTGACGATGCCCACGGGGCGCTTCGTCGTGGGGCCGTCCACGATGACGACCGCGCCCACGTGGCTCTTGCGCATGAGCTTGGCGACTTCGATCAGCGGAGTGGAGGCCTCGGCGACGATCACTTGCCTGCTGCAGATGTCCAGGGTTTTCATTGAATTCCTCTCGAGGCGACACGCCTCAAATCCACTTTAGACCGCGGACGCAGGCTTCCGTTGACGCGCGTCAAGCCGCCAGGGCGAGCGCCCGCACGTGGGCGGCCACGCTGCGCGCCAGGGCGAAGAGCTCGTATCCGCCCTCGAGCGCGGAAATGACGCGGCCGCGGCAGTGCCGGTCGGCGACCTCGCCGATGCGCCGCGTGATCCAGGCGTAGTCCTCCTCGACCCAGCGAAGCCCGCCCATCTCGTCGGCGCGATGGCCGTCGAAGCCCGCCGAGACGAAGATGAGCTCCGGGCGGAACTCGTCCAGCCGCGGCTTCCACGCGTACTCGAAGGCCTCCTGCAGCGCCTCGCCCGTGGCGCCCGCGGGCAGCCCCACGTTCACCATGTTGGGCCCGAGCGGGATGTCGCCCAGGTAGGGATAGATGTCGCGCTGGAACGTGGAGACCATGAGCACGCGATCGTCGCCGGCGAGGATGTCCTCGGAGCCGTTGCCGTGGTGCACGTCGAAATCCACGAGCGCCACGCGCTGCAGGCCGTGGACATCGAGCGCATGGCGAATGCCCACCGCGACGTTGTTGAAGAAGCAGAAACCCATGGCGGCGCTGCGAGAAGCGTGATGTCCCGGCGGGCGCACTGCGCAGAAGGCGCGATCGACCTCTCCCGCGACGACGAGGTCGGTGGCGAGCACCACGGCGCCCGCCGCGTGCAGCGCCGCTTGCAGGGTCGCGGGATTCATCGACGTGTCGGGATCGATCTGCACGTGGCCCCGCGCGGGCGAGGCCGCGAAGATCTCGCTCACGTAGAGCGATGCGTGCGCGCGCCCGAGCTGCTCGCGCGTGGCCTCGGGCGCGTCGTAGGGCACGAGCAGGCCCATCACGCCCGTCGAGAGCAGGTGGTCGGAGATCGCATCGAGCCGCTCGGGGCACTCGGGATGTCCCTCGCCCATCTCGTGGCGGCGGCACGCGGGGTGGGTGATGTACGCGCAAGTCATATGAAAGCCTAGCGGCCAGCTTCCCGGCGCCCTTGCGCCAAGTCAAGCCCGCCTGCGCCGTGGCCCGTGACAATGGAATCGATGGATTCCAAACGACGCAACATGATCGTCGCCGTGGCGATTCTGGGCGTGGCCGCGACGCTGGGATTGGCGCGCTGGTACCTCGGCCCGCGCGTGGCCACGTATGAAGTGCGGCGAACGGACCTCGTGCAGAGCGTGGTCGCGAGCGGGCGCGTGGAATCCCCGCGGCGCGTCGAGATCGGTTCAGCGCTCGTGGGCACCGTCGCGCGCGTTCCCGTCGACGAAGGCCAGGTGGTGTCCGCGGGACAGGTCCTCGTGGTCCTCGACGACACCGAGGCGCGCGCGGCCCTCGCCGCGGCGCGTACGGCGGTGGTCCAGGCCGAAGCGCGCGTGACGCAGATCGAGAAGACGGGCCTTCCCGTCGCCACGCAGTCGGTGCGCCAGGACGAGGCGACGCTGCTCAACGCCGAACGCCAGCTCGTGCGCACGCGCGAGCTCTTCGACCAGGGCTTCCTGGGACAGGCGACCCTCGACGACGCCGAGCGCGCCCGCGACGTGGCGCAAAGCCAGCTCGACGCCGCCCGCGTGCAGGAGGCGAGCGTCTCGCCCCACGGCGCCGACTACCTCGTGGCGAGGACCGCGCTCGAGCAGTCGCGCGCGGCGCTCGCGGCGGCCCAGGCGCACCTGGACCTCATGACGATCAGCGCTCCCGTGGGCGGCACGCTGATCTCGCGCGACGTCGAGGTGGGCAGCATCGCGCAACCCGGCAAGGTGCTGCTGGTGCTCTCGCCCGCGGGGGTGACGTGGCTCACCGTGGAGATCGACGAGAAGAACCTCAACTTCCTGCGCCTGGGCGAAAACGCGCTCGCCTCCGCCGACGCGTATCCCGGCCAGCGCTTCGCCGCCGAGCTCGTGTACATCAATCCCGGCATCGACGCCTCGCGCGGATCGGTGGAGGTGAAGCTTCGCGTGCCGCAGCCTCCCGCGTACCTGCTGCAGGACATGACCGTGTCGGTGGACATCGAGGTCTCGCGCCGCCCCGGCGTCCTCGCGGTGCCCGCGGACGCGGTGCACGATGCGGCCACGGCCACGCCCTGGGTGCTGGTGGCGAGCGGCGGGCGCGCGATCCGGCGCGCCGTGCAGGTGGGCGTGCGTGGCACGGGCGGGCAGATCGAGATCCTGAAGGGCCTCCAGGAAGGCGAGCGCGTCATTCCCTCCACGGAGACCTCGGCGCAGGCCGGCGGCCGGGTGCGCACCGCATGAGATCGTGGATGCCCTTCGAGTGGATCGCGGCGCTGCGCTTCCTGGGCGAAGGGCGCATGCAGACCGCGTTCATCATCGTGGGCGCCTCGATCGGCGTGGCCGTGGTGGTGTTCATGTCCGCGATCCTCACCGGCATGCAGGCCAACATCATCCGGCGCTCGCTGCTTTCGCAGCCGCACATCATGATCCAGCCGGCCGAGGAAGTGGCCCGGCCGCTCCGCGACCTGAAAGGCGAGGCCGCCATCGTGCAGAAGCGCACGCAGCGGCTCATCTCCATCGACCAGTGGCAGCGGCACATGGAGATCATCCGCGCGATCCCCGGCGTGGACGTGGTCACGCCCACGGTCTCGGGCGCCGCCTTCGCGCTGCGCGGCGACGCGAACCGCAGCGTGACACTCACGGGCATCGAGCCCGACGAGTACTCGCGCATCGTGCCCCTTCCCGACAAGGTGGTGGCCGGCACGTGGCGCCTCACGTCGACCGATGTGCTGATCGGCACCGAGCTCGCCCTCGACCTGGGAGCGGCCGTGGGCGACAAGATGCGCATCGCGACGCCCAACGGCACCTCGCTCACGCTCATCATCAGCGGCATCTTCGACCTGGGAAACAAGGGCGTGAACGAGCGCCAGGTCTACGTGCTGCTGCGGACCGCGCAGGACCTGCTCAACCTCGTGGGCGGCGCGTCGAACCTGAACGTCACCGTGAAGGACATCTGGGCCGCGGAGGACATCTCGCAGAAGATCAACGCCGCGGTGGGGCTGGAAGCCGACAGCTGGATACGCACCAACAGCCAGCTCTTCCTCGCGCTCAACGCCCAGACCATCTCCAACACGTCGCTCAGGATCGCGGTGGCCGCGTGCGTGGCCCTCGGCATCGCGAGCGTGCTCGTGGTGTCGGTGGTGCAGAAATCGCGCGAGATCGGGATCCTGCGCGCCATGGGCGCCTCGCGAAGGCAGGTGATGAACGTGTTCCTGATCCAGGGCGGGATCGTGGGCCTGGTGGGCTCGTTCTTCGGCACCTCGATCGCCGCCGCGTGCCTGCACATGTGGATGTCGCTCCTCAAGAACCCCGACGGCACGCCCCTCTTCCTGCTTACCTGGGACCCGGGGCTTGCCGTGTGGGCCGCAGTGCTCGCCACGTTGACCGGCGTAGGCGCGGCCGTGACGCCCGCGCGCCGCGCCGCGCGGCTCGATCCGGTCGTGGCGATCCGTGGCTGAAGGCGTCGTCGTGCTGGAAGGCGTGTGCAAGTCCTATCCGGGCGCGGGCGGCGCCGACGTCGAAGTCCTGCACGGCATCGACTTCGTGCTGGGCCAGGGCGAGTTCGTTGCGCTCATGGGGCCTTCGGGATCGGGCAAGAGCACGCTGCTCAACCTCGTGGGGCTGCTCGACCGGCCGAGCGCGGGCCGCATCCGCGTCGCGGGAAACGAGACCACCACGCTCGACGAGGCGGGCCTCACGCGCCTTCGCGGGCGCAGCATCGGCTTCGTCTTCCAGTACCACTACCTGGTGCCCGCGTTCACCGCCATCGAGAACGTGATGATGCCCATGCTGCTCGCGCAAGGCCGCCCCGATGCGCCGATGCGCGAGCGCGCCGCGAAACTGCTCGAGCAGGTGGGCCTCACGGCGTGGAGCGAGAGCAAGGTGAACCTGCTCTCCGGCGGGCAGCAGCAGCGCGTGGCGATCGCGCGGGCGCTCGCCATGAACCCCGCGCTCATCCTCGCCGACGAGCCCACCGGCAACCTCGACACGAAATCCGCCGACAGCGTCTTCAATGTGATGCGCGAAGCGAACCGCTCGCAGGGCACGGCGGTGCTCTTCGTCACCCACAATCCGCAGCTCGCGGCGCGCTGCGACCGCATCGTGGAGCTCGTGGACGGGCTGATCGTCGCCCGCGAGCGCTAGCGCGGCGCGAGCGCCTTCTCGAGATCGGGCATCGCCCATTCCATCGCGGCGCGCCCGGCCGCGACCATCGTGGTACCGCCGCATCCCATGAGGTGGTGGACGTCCAGGCGGATCACGAGGTCGGCGTCGCGCAGCTGCCGCTCCGCGAGCTTGTTCACGAGGATGTGCATCGCCTGGAAGGCGTAGCCCGAGATGCCGCTCACCTTCTCCTCGTACGGGCGGTAGGCCACGTCCACGGCGATCACGTAGTTCGCGCCGAGCGCCTTGGCCGCCTCGACCGGCACGGGCTGCACGAGCGCGCCGTCGGCGAGCTTCTCGTCTCCCACGACGACCGGGGCATAGATGGCGGGCATGGCGGTGGAGGCCTGCACGGCGAGCGCGCCGCTGCCCGTCATGAGCAGGCGCGTGTGTCCGTTGGCGACGTTGGTGGCGACGGCCGCGAAGCGGCGCGGCCATGTCTCGATGGGACGATTGCCGAAGACGCCCTCCAGCTCGGTGCGCAGCTTCGCGTTGGACATGAGCCCGCCGCCCGACAGGCGCAGCGTGCCGATGTCGTTCCAGTCGCTGTCCAGGGCGCGCTTCTCGATCTCGTGGGCGGGCATGCCGCTCGCCCAGAGCGCGCCCACGATCGCGCCGGCGCTCGTGCCGGTCACCACGTCCACCTTCACGCCCGCGTCTTCGAGGGCCTCGACCACGCCCACGTGGGCAAGCGCGTGGAGCGAGCCGCTGCCCAGCGCGAGGCCGATGGTCCGTCCCGGCGGAAGGTGCAACGCGGGGGCCGCGACCTTCGCGGGCTCGGCGATGTCGCAATCGCCCGCCATGGCGGGAAGCGCGAAGCCGAGCGCGACGATCGCCGCGGCCGACCGGATCACGGCGACGGGGCCGGCGGATCGTCGTCGTCGGCGATCACGCTCACGGCGGGCCCCTCGAGGTCGTCGAATTGCCCCGCCCCCACCGCGAACCACGCGGCAGCGCCGATGGCGAACGCGAGCACCAGCGAGAGCGGAATCAGCAGGAACAGGATGTCCATGCGCTAGCGGATGCGAAGCGCGTTGGCCACGACCACGAGCGAGCTCGCCGACATCGCGAGCGCGGCGGCAAGGGGCGTCACGTGGCCGGTGAATGCGAGGGGAAGCACGAGGACATTGTACGCAACGGCCCACGCGAGGTTCTCGTACATCACGGCGCGCGCGCGGCGTGCGATCGACACCGCCGCGGCGAGGTCGCCGAGGTCGTCGGACACGAGCACCACATCGGCGCGCACCTTGGCGAGGTCCGCCCCGCCGCCCATCGCGATCGACACGTCGGACTGCGCGAGCACCGGCGCATCGTTGATGCCGTCGCCCACCATGGCCACGCGCGCGCCGCGAAGCTGCAGCGACTGCACGTACGCCTGCTTGCGCGCGGGCGTGGCCGCGCCGTGGGACTCCTCGATGCCGAGCTCGTGCGCGACGAGGTTCACCACGACCGGATCGTCGCCGCTCAGCAGGTGCGCCTTGAGGCCCGAGGCGCGAAGCGCGCCGATGGCCTCGCGCGCTCCCGGGCGCACGCGGTCTCCCATGCGAAACGCCGCGATCCATCCCTCGGCCGAGGCGAGCCACACGACGGAGCTGTCGGATTCGGCGATGTGCGGCGGCTCGCTTTGCGCGAGATAACGGCAGAACTCGGCGTTGCCCAGGCGCATCACGCGGCCGTCCACCTCCGCCTCGATGCCGAGGCCGGCGTGACGCACACGCCACGCCACGTCCGGAAGCGAGCCGTTGGGCATCGCTTCGGCGATCGCGCGGTCCACCGGATGCGGAGAGTCGCGCCCCATGGCCGAGGCGATGGCGACGCAGTAGGCGGGAGCGACCTCGCCAAGCTCCACGACGCGCTGCAGTTTCATGCGGCCCTCGGTGAGCGTGCCGGTCTTGTCGAAGACGAATTCGGTCGCGTCGGCGAGCGAAGCGATCGCGCCCGCCCGTGCGACCACCACGTTGCGCCGCGCGAGCGCGCCCAGGGCCGCGGACATGGCGGCCGGCGTGGCGAGCGACAGCGCGCAGGGGCAGGTCACGATCAGCACCGACACCGCGATCCACAGCGCACGCGTTGGATCGATCGCCCACCACGCGAGGGCGGCGATCGCGGCCGAGGCGAGGATGAACACCACGAAGACGCCGGAGGCGCGCCGCGCGAGCTCCACCGACGGCGCGCGCGCCGCGAGGGCGAGCTCCATCATGCGGCGCAGCGTCGAGAGCACGGTGTCGGCGCCCACGTGCGTCACGCGCACGATGAAGGCGTCGCCGGCGTTGATCGATCCGCCCACGATGCGCTCGCCCTGGCGCCGCGGGAGAGGCTTGCTCTCCCCCGAGAGCAGCGCCTCGCTCACCGTGGCCGAAGGACTCGCGAGCACGCCGTCGGCCGGCACTGCCTCGCCGGACCTCACCAGCACGCGGTCGCCGGCATGAAGCTCGGCCGCCGCGACGAGCTCGGCCTCATCGCCCGGCGAGCCGCGAAGCCTGCGCGCCGACGCGGGCACCAGCGCCGCGATGCGCTGCAGCGAACGGCCCGCGCGCTCGAGGCCGCGGCGCTCGAGGTAACGGGCGCCCGTCACGAAGAAGACGAACATCGCGACCGAGTCGTAGTACACAGCGCCCGATCCCGAGACGGTGGCGAAGAGGCTCGCCGCGAATGCCGCCGCGAGGCCCAGGCTCACGGGCAGGTCCACCCCGAGGCGCCGGGCGCGAAGCTCGTTCCATGCGTTGCGGAAGAACGGCGCCGCCGAATATGCGATCACCGGCGTGGTGAGCACGAGCCCCGCCCAGCGCAGGAGCGCCTCGACGTCGGGGGTGATCTCTCCCTCGCGCGCGATGTACGTGGGCACGGCATACATCATCACCTGCATCATGCCCAGGGCCGCGACCAGGAAGCGGCGCAGCATCGCCTTGCGTTCGCCGTCGCGAACGAGCTCGAGGCGCCCCGCCTCGAACGGCCACGCGCGGCAACCGCAATCGAGCGCCGCGGCGAAGACTTCGCTCGCCCGCGCCTCACCCGCGCGCCAGCTGACCCTCGCGCGCCCCGTGGAATAGTTCACCTGCGCGGACTCCACGCCCGGCACGCGGGCCATCGCGTGCTCGACCAGCCACGCGCACGCGGCGCAGGTCATGCCCTCGACGATCAGCTCGGCTTCGCAACGGCCCTCGCCCGGCGCCGTGACGAAGCGCGATTGCATCAGGGGCTCGTCGTAGAGGGCGAGCGTCTCGCGGATCGGCGCATCGCCCGGGCGCTCGGACTTCGCGCTTCGCAGCCGGTAGAAATCGTCCAGCCCCGCGCCGTGGATGAATCGCGACACCGCTTCGCATCCGGGGCAGCAGAACACGCGCGTGGCGCCGTCGAGCTCGAAGCGCGGCGCGCCGCCCGCGGGGACGGGCAGCCCGCAGTGAAAGCAGCTCTCGGGTGCGGAATCGGCGCGGATCGCGGACTGCATGCCCGCCGCTCCTAGAGGTAACCCGAGTCGGCGGCCTCGCCGAACTCGCGCATCCTCGCGAGCCAGCGCTGGCGCCTGGCGGGATCGGGATCGTCCACCTGGCCCACGAGGCTCACCTTGATGGGCTCGATGCCGCAGAAGCCCAGGATGTTGCGCTGCAGGCTCTTCAGGCTGTGCGCGCGGAAGAACCAGCGATAGACGAACGCGGGCATGCCCATGGTGACGACGATGCGCGCGCTGCGGCCCGCGAGCGGCCTCGCAGCGAGCAGGCCCCCGCCCGGGTCCATCGCGAACCCCGGCCGGAACGCCTGCTCGATGAATCCCTTGAGCAGCGCCGGCATCGAGCCCGCCCAGAGCGGGTAGAAGAACACGAGGTGATCGGCCCAACGGATCGCGGCCTGCGCCTCGCGGATCGCGGGCGAAGGCACGCCCTTCTCCCAATCCTGCTTCGATCTCAGGAGCGCGAAGTCGAGCGTCGCCACGTCGATCACCCGCACCGGGTGGCCCGCTTTGCGCGCGCCCTCCTCGTACGCGGCCTGCAGCGCGCGGCCGAAGCGGCCCTTCGCGGGGTCCGGGTGGCCCTGGACGATGGCGACATTCCTTTGCATGGAGACTGCATTGTCCGGTCGGCTGCCGGGCACTTGTTGATTGGCGTCAATGGGCGCGCCGCGAACTCGCCCCATATTGGCCTTATGCCACCGGCGGCCTCGATCCCGGAATATCTCCTCGACACGTATTGGTGGGCCTACGTCCACCCGCGAGCGGTGCGCCTGTTCGAGCGCCAGTGGCTCGTGAACCTGATCCTGTGGGGCAACTTCCGCAAGCTGCGCGACGCGGCCCTCGATGCGCTCGGGGCCTCGATTCCCGGGCGCACGCTCCAGGTGGCCTGCGTGTACGGCGACTTCACGCCGCGCCTCGCCGGGCGCGTTCCGGCGAACGGGTCTCTCGACGTGGTGGACGTATTGCCGATCCAGCTCGCCAACCTGCGCGCCAAGCTCGGAGGGGCGATGCGCGCGAGCCTGGTCCATCGGGACGCTTCCGACCTGGGCTTCGACGACGCTTCCTACGACCGCGCGGTGCTCTTCTTCCTGCTGCACGAGATGCCGCTCGAAGTACGCAGGAGGACGCTTTCCGAGGCGATGCGCGTGCTCAAGCCCGGCGGCCGCCTCGTGATCGTGGACTACCATCGCCCGCGTGCGTGGCATCCGCTGCGCGCGCCGATGCGCTGGATCCTCACGCACCTGGAGCCTTTCGCGATGGACCTGTGGCGCGAACCGATCGACGCGTGGATGCCGGACGTGCCCTGCGCGCGCGTGGAGCGCGAGACCTTCTACGGCGGGCTCTACCAGAAGCTGGTGGTGTCGAAGGCGTAGGCCCGCTTCAGAGCGAGAGCAGCAGCGCCGCCGCCGCGAACGTCCCGAACGCCGCCGTTCCATAGCACGCGACCCACGCGCCCGCGTTCGCATGCACGCCCAGGTCGTGGAGCGTGTGGAAGATGCGATGGGCCGCATGCCAGAGGAAGAGCGCGATCACGACGAAGGTGAACCCGGCGCCCGCCCAGTGCCGCTCGAAGGCGAGCACGCTGTCGTAGCCCAGCTGCGGAAATCCCAGGCCCATCGGAACGGCGATGCCCGTGATCCACGCGAGCATCCATCCAACGAGCGCCGAGAGCATGCCGCCCGCGCCGAAGAGGATCCAGAAGACCGGCTGGACGGAGCGCTTCACGATGCGAAGTGGCGCAGCGTGAGGAAGAGCATCACGGAGGCCGCGAGGCTCGCGACGAGCCCCGCGCCGGTGATCGCGGCGGGACCGAGCCTGCGGCCGGCCACTTCCACCGGCGGCATCGTCTTGGGCATGATCGCGAACCACGTGACGGTGTGCAGCACGAACGTGGCGACGATGGCCAGGTGCAGGGCGAGGAACGCTCCGCCGCGCAGCAATTCCATCCACGCCTCGAAGGCGGCACGCCCCTGGGCGAGGCGCTCGATCGTGACGAGGAGGATCGCGGCATACGCGAGCACGAGCACCGCCGTCGCCTCGCGCGCCATGTAGCGCGTGAAGTACGGATCGCGGCGCCACCATCCGCGCATCGGGCGAACGTAGGGCTTGCGCGTCATGGCCTTCGCCCGGGAAGGAAGCGCGCGAACCAGTCCACCGCGCTCATCGTCTTGTTCTGGTTCACCGCGTTGGCCGGATCCACCTGCTTGGGGCAGACCACGGAGCAGTAGCCCACCGCCGTGCAGCCCCAGACGCCCTCGTCGGAGTGCACGAGCTGCATGCGCTCCTCGCGGGCGCCGTCGCGGGAATCGTTGTTGTAGCGGTGCAGCAGCGCCGTGAGCCCGGGACCCAGGAACTTCGTATCGAGCCCGTACTGCGGGCACGCCGCGTAGCAGAGCATGCAGTTGATGCAATGGCTGAACTGCTCGAAGCGCTCGAGCTCGGCGGGCGTCTGCCGGTACTCGCCCTCGGAGAGCGGGCGTTCCTCGCGCGGCACGATGAACGGCCTGATCGTGGCGAGCTTCGTCATGAAGTCGTTGGCGTCCACGACGAGGTCTCGCTCGATCGGGAAATGCGCGAGCGGCTCGACGCGCACCGGGCCCGGAAGGAACTCGCGCAGGAACGTCCGGCACGCGAGGCGCGGCACGCCGTTGATCATCATTCCGCAGCTTCCGCAGATCGCCATGCGGCAGGACCACCGGAAGGTGAGCGACCCGTCGTGCAGGTCCTTGATGCGCTGCAGGGCCTCGAGCACCGACGTGTCGTCGGCGAATTGAACGGCCCAGCTCTGCACGTACGGCTCGGCGCGCGATCCGGGCTGGTAGCGCAGCACCTCGATCTCGATGGGCCGGGTATCACTCATGCGCCACCTCGCGTCCGTAGATTCGCTCGCCCGGCGGCGAGCGCGTGATGACCACGTCGCTCCAGCCCATGCGTGGAGCATCGCGCCCGTCGTGCCAGGCGAGCGTGTGCTTGAGGAAGCCCGCGTCGTCGCGCTGCGTGCAGCCCTCGTCGAGGCGCTGGTGCGCCCCGCGCGATTCGCGCCGCGCGAGCGCCGAGTGCGCCATGGCCTCGGCCACCTCGAGCTGGAATCCCAGCTCGAGGAGCGCGAGCCACTGCGTGTTCCATCCCGAGGATCGGTCCTCCAGCGCGACCTGGCCGATGCGCTCGCGAAGCTGCGAGAGCGTCGAGCACGTGCGCTCGATCCCCGCGGCGGTGCGGTAGATCCCGCAGCCCTCTTCCATCGCTCGCGCCATCGTGTCGCGCAGCTGCGCAAGGCGCTCCCCGCTCCCCAGGCGCCTGAGCGGCGCCGAGGCCGCGTCGCGGCCGGACTCGGCCTGCGCGCGGACGCGGCCACGGTCGCCATGTCCGTTCTCGCGCGCGAAGCGCGCCGCTTCCTCGCCCGCCACCTTGCCGAACACGCACAGCTCCGAAAGCGAGTTCGATCCGAGGCGATTGGCGCCATGGATGCCGCTGCTCGCGCATTCGCCCGCGGCGAACAGTCCCGGCATCGGCGTGGCCGCGCGCACGTTCGTGGGAATGCCGCCCATCGTGTAGTGCACCGCCGGGCGCACGGGGATCGGCGCGTGCGCGGGATCGATGCCGAGGTACTTCTCCGCGAGCTCGCAGATCTGCGGAAGGCGCGCGCGCAGCTTCGCCGCCCCGAGGTGGCGAAGGTCGAGGTTCACGGCCGCGCCATGGGAGGTCGTCACGGTGCGGCCCTTCTTCTCCTCGTGCCAGAACGCCTGCGAAAGCCGGTCGCGCGGCCCCAGCTCCATCGCCTTCTTGCGCGGCCACGGATCGGGCGGGCCGAGCCCGTAGTCCTGCAGGTAGCGATAGCCGTCCTTGTTCACGAGGATGCCGCCTTCGCCGCGGCACGCTTCGGTGAAGAGCAATCCCGAGCCGGGCATGCAGGTCGGGTGGTACTGCACGAATTCCATGTCGCGCAGCGGCACGCCGCGCCGGTACGCGAGGCCCATGCCGTCGCCCGTCACGATGCCGCCGTTGGTGTTCTGCCGGAACACGCGCCCCGCGCCGCCCGTGGCGATCACCACCGAGCGCGCCTGTATCGCGCGGAACTCCCCCGTGGCCACCTCGATGGCGAGCACGCCCGCGGCGCGGCCCTCGTCCACCAGCAGGTCGCAGCAGAAGTGCTCGTCGAAGCGATGGATGGTCGGGTACTTGATCGAGGTCTGGAAGAGCGTGTGCAGGATGTGGAAGCCGGTGAGGTCCGCCGCGAACCACGTGCGCTCGATCTTCATGCCGCCGAAGGCGCGCACGTTGGCGCGTCCGTCGTCGCGGCGGCTCCACGGACAGCCCCAGTGGTCGAGCTGCACCATCTCCTCGGTGCAATGCGCGACGAAGTACTCGACGGCGTCCTGGTCGCACAGCCAGTCGCCGCCGGAAACCGTGTCGTTGAAGTGGTGCTCGAGGCTGTCTTCGGGCAGCACCACGCCGGCGCTGCCGCCTTCGGCGGCCACCGTGTGGCTTCGCATCGGATAGACCTTCGAGAGGAGCGCAATCGTGAGCGACGGATCGCGCTCGGCGATGGCGATGGCGGCCCGCAGGCCGGCTCCGCCCGCGCCCACGATCGCCACGTCGAATTCAAGTGATTCCAGCGGGGACATCGAGCTCCTCCAACGCCACCGTAGTCGGTGGCGGCCGAAGGGGCTTGACCAGCGTCAAAAGTCGCCGTTGATCGGCGAGCTTCGCGGCGCCCGGCGCACCACGTGGACGCTGCAGCGCGCGTTCGCCGTGACCGACGAGGCCACGGAGCGCCACCAGGCGAGCGCCCGCTCGTCGGGCGCCGGAGCGCCCAGCACGATGAGGTCCACGTTGTTGCGGCCCGCGAACTCGACGAGCGCGTTGCCGGGATCGGCGGCCTCCAGCACGTGCATCGACACGCGCTCGGCCTCGACCTCGAGCGGAGCGAGCCAGTGCCGCAGGCGAATGCGGTGCTCGAGCTGCACGTCTTTCTCCGACGCCGCGGGCGCGCCGATCGGCGAAGATACGACCGCGACGCAGATCAGCCGGAATTCGCGCGAGAGCGACAGGATGCGCCGCGTCGCGCGCTGCAGGTCGGGCTGGCGCGGGTCGTCGGGGTGGGTCGTGTCCACGGCGACCATCACGACGGGAGCCGCTTCCTCGTCGCCGCGCGAGCCGATCGCCATGCGGGCGACATCGCGCGCGCGCCACCAGCGCACCGCCTGCTCTCCGAAGCCCAGGCTCATGCGCCGGCGCGAGCGCTCCGTGAGCGGCACCTGGTCCGGGTTGCGCAGGTCGAACGCCACGTGCGATGCGGACTGGTAGCGGCGGGCGGCATCGACTTCCAGGCAACGCAGGATGACTTCCTGAAGCGCGGGCGGAATGTCGCGCAGGTGCGCGATGGGCGGCGTGGGGTCCCTCCAGAGGCGATCGCGCAGCCCCGCGAGCGTGCGCGGAACGCCGAACGGGAGGTGCCCGGTCGCGAGCTCGTAGAGGACCACGCCCAGCGCGAAGAGATCGCTGCGCGGATCGGATCGCGAGCCCCGTACCTGCTCGGGAGAGACATACGGCGCGGAGCCGGCGGCGTAGCGGTGCTCCTGCGCGAGCAGATCCGGCAGCGCGCGATGGTGCGCGAGCGCGAAGTCGAGGAGCACCGCGCTTCCATCCTCGCGGATGATCACGTTGTCGGGCTTGAGGTCGAGGTGGATCACGCCCTGCGAGTGGATGTCGTGCAGCGCATCGGCGATCGCCGCGCCGATGCGCGCGGCCTCCGCCGCCGGCATCGGGCGCGCGCGATGGTCGAGGCTTTCGCCCGCGATGCGCTCGATCACGACGTATGGGACGGACGAGACGTCGCCCGCGGCCACGAAGCGCGGCGCATGGATTCCCGAGAGGCGGGGCAGGATCATCGCTTCGGTCTCGAAGGCGAGCAGCGTCTCCGCGGACTCGGCGGCGCCATCCAGGATGGGCACCTTCATCAGCATCGGGAATCCCGCTTCGCGCCCGGTCACCTCGAAGAGCTTGCCCATCGCGCCCGCGTGCACGCAGGCTCCGAGGACGAAGCCGTCGATCTCGTTTCCCATCACACGCCCCGCTCGAGCCGATAGGCGAGCACCTCGGGCAATCCGGCCGCGCGGATCTTCGCCGCCGCCGCGAGATTGTCGTAGGGCACGCGATGGAAGGTGATGC
>DATJVS010000203.1:0-7744 GCA_035501715.1 Usitatibacter sp. | reverse complement strand
CCGCCGAACCGGCTCACCATGAAGAGGCTGATGCGCCGGCCCAGCCCCGACTTCACCACCGCGAACGCGACGATGAAGGCGATCACCACGAGCAGCACGCTCGTGTTGGCGAAGCCCGAGAAGGCCTGCGCCGGCGTGATCGTATTGGTGAGGACCACGGTTCCCGCGGCCATCATCGCCGCGGTGAGCAGCGGATAGGAGCCGAGTAGCACGGAGGCGATCGCAGCCACGAACACCGCGAACAAATGCCATGCCGGTGCGGTGAGGCCGGCGGGAACGGGCCAGAACCAGATGCCGATCGCAATCGCGAAGGGCGCCGCGCGCTTGATGAGAAGGCCGGGAGCGATCATGGCCTCGAGCTCCCCGCGCTGGGCTCGCCTGCGCGAATTCGTCCCTTGAGCCCGACCGCGCGCCCCTGGATCGAGCCGTCGTCGCCTTCGATCACGAATTGCCAGGAGAATTCGTAGGAGCCGCTGGCGCCGGCATAGCGGCCGGTCCCGCCGACGATGGTCCCGGTGAGGCGGTTTCGCGCCGCCGTGCCTTCGCCCTTGAGCTCGCTGAACACCTGGTCGCCGCGTTCGTCGGTCCATACGCTTCGACCGGCGAGGCCGGTCGCGCTGTCGCTGAGCGCGACCACCTCCGATTGGAACCCCACGCCCGGGCGGCCGGGTCCCGAAAGCAGCATCGTTCCGCGCAGATCGAGGATCGATGCCTTGCGATCGGCGCCGAGAGCGATCGTGTGGCGGCTTCCCGCGGCGTTCCAGGAGCCTTCGAACTCATGCCACTCGCCAGGGGCGGCTGCCTTCTGCGGCTCCGCGACAGGGCTGCACGCAACGCCAAGCGCGGTGAATAGCAGCGCCAACGCCCACGCGGCCGATCTCGATTTCACCATGCGTCCATGGTCAAACAGGACCGCAGATCCCATTTGTCGAGGATCAACGAACCGGCGCACGAACCCAAGCGCGACCGGCCCGCTTTCCTTGAAGCGGCCGGGGGATCGGACTAGACTCGAAGACCCGACTTCGGGAGCCCGCCATGGCCGAATCCTGGAAGGTCCGCGGCACCTATTTCGAATCGTGCAATTGCGCCGCCGCATGCCCGTGCGTGTTCCTGAGCGCCCCCACCGAAGGCAATTGCACGGTGCTGCTCGCGTGGCACATCGATGAGGGAAGCTTCGGCAAGGTGGGCCTGAAGGGTTTGTGTGCCGCGCTGCTCGCGCATTCACCCGGCCACATGATGCAGACCAAGTGGAAGGTGGCGCTCTACCTCGACGACAAGGCGAGCCCGGAGCAGCAGCAGGCCCTGGGCGCGATCTTCTCGGGCCAGGCCGGCGGCCACCTCGCCGCGCTCGGGCCGCTCATCGGCGAGGTGATGGGGGTGAAGGCCGTGCCGATCGAGTACAGGGCCGAGGGCAAGGAACGCAGCCTCTCCATTCCCAGGCTCGCCGAGATGCAGATCCAGGCCCTCGAGGGCCAGGGCGGCGCGCTCGTCACCGTCGACAACCATCCGTTCACTGCCGTGCCGGGAGAGCCCGCCGTCGTCGCCACCTCGAAGAAGCTGAGCGTGCACGACCATGGAATCTCGCTCGACATCAGCGGCCGGAACGGCTTCTATTCGGCCTTCGCTTACCAGGCCTAGCGCGGCGCCGGCCGCCTGGAAGGCGCTGCTGCCGACGGGCATCGGCCTCGCCGTCGCGCTCGTGTTTCTCTGGGGTTACCTCGCCTACATGGCGTGGGGCATGGAGAACATGGACGCCGCCGCCGACTGGCTGCTCATGCCGCGGATGAGCGGCTGGGACGCAACCGACCTCTTCCTCGTCCTCGTGATGTGGGCCCTCATGATGGCGGCGATGATGCTGCCGTCGGCGGCACCCCTGCTGATGCTCGTGAACCGGATGTACCTCGAGCGCGACGGCTGGAAGCGCGCGGCGCTCAAGGGCGCCGCCTTCGCATCGGGCTATCTCGCGGTGTGGTCGGGGTTCAGCGTGCTCGCCACGCTCGCGCAGTGGGGACTGCTGGAAGCGAGGCTCGTCTCGCCGGCGATGGAAAGCGCGAGCACGTGGCTGTCGAGCGCGCTGCTGCTCGCCGCGGGCGCCTACCAGCTCAGCGGCCTCAAGGATGCGTGCCTCACCCGCTGCCGCTCGCCCCTGAGCTTCCTCATGACGGCCGGCAGCGACAACGCCTTCCTCCTGGGAATTCGTTCCGGCGCCTACTGCACCGTGTGCTGCGCCCTGCTCATGGCGCTGCTCTTCGTGCTGGGGGTCATGAACCTCGCCTGGATCGCGGTCCTCACCGTGATCGTCCTGCTGGAGAAATTCCTGCGGCGGCCGCGGGGGTTCGTGCACGCCACGGGATTCGCGCTGATCGCCTGGGGCCTGTGGGTGCTGGGGCGAGGGATCGTCGCGGGCTGAAGCTAGGATCCGCTCGTCTGCTGCGCCGCGCGATCCGGCATCGCGCGTATCGCCTCCGCGATCGCACCGCGCAAGGCCTTCGCCTTGAAATCGCCGTCGTAGGGATTGGGCCGCTGTGGGAGCTTGTCCTCGCGCGGATAGCGGTCCTGGAGCCAGCTCACCGTATCGACCATGCCCCAGCACATCATCGTCCTCACGCGCGGATAGGAGAGCGTGAGATCGAGGTAGGCCTTGCCGATGGCCGCGACCGACGCGTCGCGCCTGGCGATGTCGGCGGGGAACTCGCGGTCGTTCACGTCGAACTCGGTGATGAGCAGGTCGAAGCCCATGCCGTTCACCTCGTCCAGGAACTTGCGCCACTCGGTGTCGTAGCCCCTGGCGCTCGTGCCTTCTGATCCGTCCTCGGTGGCGCCGATGTGGCTCTGCAGTCCCAGCGCCTGCACCGGCGTGCCACGCTTGCGGAATTCGTGGAGCAGCTTCAACACCCCCGCGCGGTGCAAGATGTACCCGTCGCCCCAGCTCATGTAGTCGTTGTAGACGAGCTGCGCGTGCGGCGCATTCTCGCGCGCGAGGCGGAACATGAGGTCGAGCTCTTCGATAGCTCCCAGGCGCTCGGTGAAGACGTTGGCGCGGAGCTCGCCCGTCTTGGGATCGACGGCCTCGTTCACCACGTCGTACGAGGACACGATGTCGCCGAAGTGCTTGCAGACGGTGCTCACGTGCTCGACGAGCAGCCGCTCGGCTTCCCTCTTCGGGTCGGCGCCGAAGTCGTGCTCGTTCACCCATTTGGGCAGCCACTTCGACGGCTGCCACATGAGCGTGTGCCCGCGCACGAGCATCCCGTTCGACCTGGCCCACGCGAACATCTCGTCGGCCTGCGCAAAACGGAACGTCTCGGGATTGGGACGCAGGTGCTGCCACTTGGTCTCGTTCTCGCAGACGAGGACGCCGCATTCGCGCTTCATGAGCTCGCGATAGCGCTCGTCGTGGAAGCGCGATTTCGAGCGCGAGCCGCTGCCCGAGATGCCGATGGCGTTGCCGAAGCGCATGCCCTTCGCGCGGGCCAGCGCGTCGAGGGAATCGGATGGCTCGGCCGCGCGGGAGGGCAGGGCGGCGGCGAGGCTCGCGCCGAGGAGGAGCCTGGTGGCGTCGCGTCGGGTGATCTTCATTCGGGGCCTGTCCCCCAAGGAAGCTCTAGGCAATCTCCAGCGTGACGCGCTGGAGGTCGCGGGAGTTGGGGCCGGTGAGGATTTCGAAGATGCCGGGTTCCACCACCTCTTTCATGGAGGGGTTCCAGAGCGCGAACGAACGCGGATGAAGCGCGATCGTCACGGTGCGCTGTTCGCCGGGCGCCAACGTCACGCGCTGGAAGCCGCGCAACTGCTTCACCGGGCGAACGACAGAGGCTAGTGGGTCGTGCACGTACACCTGCACGACTTCGTCGCCCGCGCGCTTGCCCGTGTTGCGCACATCGACCTCGACCGTGACACCTTCGCCGGCGCGGATTCTTGCCGAGGACAATCGCGGCGCGCCCAGCTCGAACGTCGTGTAGCTCAGGCCATGGCCGAACGGGAAGAGCGGAGTGATGGGGATGCCGCTCTCGGCAATGCGCGGCTCGGGTCGCGCGTTGTAGTACACGGGCACCTGCGAGACGTCCCGCGCCACGGTGACCGGAAGCTTCGCGCCCGGATTCACGTCGCCGAAGATCGCGTCGGCCATGGCGGTGCCGCCTTCCTGCCCCGGATACCAGCACTCGAGTATTGCATTCGCCTTCACCGCGACGTTCGGATAGCTCGGCGGCCGGCCGTTGATCGCGAGCACGACGATGGGCTTGCCCGTCGCATGCACGGCGTCGAAGAGCGTGTTCTGGTCGCCGACGAGATCGAGGTTCGTGCGATCGCCCAGGTGGTTCGCGGCGTAGGCCTCGCGGCTCGTCTGCTCGGTGTCGCCGATGGCGAGCAGCACCACATCGCAAGTCTTCGCGAGCTCCGCGGCCTCGGCGATGAGCTTCCGGTTCTTCCCGGGATCGCCCAGCCTCACGTCGTCGGCCTCGCGCTCCTCGCTTTGCGTGATGAACATGCCCTGCGCGAAGAGCACCTCGGCCTTGCCCGCGAGCCTCGCCTTCACGCCGTCCAGCAGCGACACGGTGTGCCTGGGCCGGCCCGAGTAGCCGCCGAGGCGCGCGACCGCGGCGTTGGGGCCGATCACCGCCACGCGCTTGTGCGCGCCGGCAGCGAGCGGCAGGGTGCCGTCGTTGGTGAGCAGGCAGATCGAGCGCTGCGCCGCGCGAAGCGCCAAGGCACGGGCCTCGTCGTTCGCCGTGATCTTCCTGGCCTGGTCGGCGTCGGCGTAGGGATTCTCGAAAAGGCCCGCGCGGAACTTGAGCGAGAGCACGCGAGCGCAAGCGGTGTCGATCACGGATTCGGGCACGCGGCCGGCGCGCACGAGCGCGGGCAGCGCCCGGTACGCCGCGCCGTCGGGCAGCTCGCAGTCCACGCCGGTGGCGAGCGCGCGGATCGCCGCCTCGTCGTGGTCCGCGACCACGTGATGCAGGCTCTCCAGCTGCTCCACAGCGAAATAGTCGCTCACGATGGCGCCGTCGAATCCCCACTCGCCGCGCAGCACCGAGCCGATCAGCCACTTGTTCACGTGCGAGGGCACGCCGTCGATCTCGTTGTACGAGGGCATCACCGAGCTGATGCCGGTGCGCTCCACCACTTCGCGGAAGGGCGGGAAGAAGTTTTCGCGCAATTCGCGTGCGGAAATCGGCGCCGGCCCCACGTTCTCTCCCGCCTGGGGCTGCCCGTGGCCGGTCATGTGCTTCAACGTCGCGAAGACCTTGCCGGGGCCCAGCGCGCGGCCCTCGCCCTGCAGGCCATGCACCGAGGCCACGCCCATCTCGCCGCACAGGTACGGATCCTCGCCGAAGGTCTCCTCGATGCGGCCCCACCGCGGGTCGCGCGCGATGTCCACGACGGGCGAGAGCACGAGATGCGATCCGTGCGCATGCACCTCGCGGGCGATCACCGCGTTCACCTCGCGCACGAGACCGGTATCGAAGCTGCCCGACATGCCGATGGCCATCGGGAACATGGTGGAACCCGCGGCCATGTATCCGTGAAGGCATTCCTCGTGGAAGAGCACCGGGATGCCCAGCCGCGTCTTCCTCACCGCCCATTCCTGGATGGCGTTCACGAATCGCACGGTGTCGTCCTCCGTGCGCCAACGCGTGCCGGGAATGTCCGTGGCGCCCTTGCGGTCCGAAGGCCGCGTGACCTGCCCGAAGCCATCGGGATAGAGCCTGCCGGCTTTCTCCGGCGAGAAGGCGTCGTTGCCGTCGAGGACGTCCTTCTTCGTGGCCCAGAGCGCGATGAGCTGCATCACCTTTTCGTTGAGCGTCATGCGCCCCACGAGGTCCTTCACGCGCTCCTCGACGGGAAGCTGCGCGTTGCGATAGGGCGCATCGATCGGCGGCGCGGCCTTCGCGAAGGGCGGCAGCGCGCCCAGGGCCGAGATTCCCGCGATGGCCTTGATGGCCTTGCGCCTTCCGTCGCGCGTCATTTGCCCGCTCCCTTGCGGACCCTGAGCACCACCGTCTTCAGCGCGGTCGAGCCCGGTCCTGTCATCACCTCGTACTCGCCGGGCTCCACCACGCGCCGCATGTCCGTGTTCCAGATGGCGAGGTCGCGCGCTTCCAGCGCGAAGCGCACGGTGCGTTTCTCGCCGGGCTTCAACGTCACGCGCTGGAAGCCTTTCAGCTCCTTGATGGGCCGCGTGGTCGAGCTCACCTTGCCGTGCACGTAGAGCTGCACGGTCTCGTCGCCCGCGCGCCTGGAATTGTTCCGCACCTCCACCGAGACCTGGACCGAGCCCTCGGGGCCTATGGTGGTCGTGGACAGCATCGGCGTTCCCAGCTCGAAGGACGAGTACGAAAGCCCCGTGCCGAAGGCATAGAGCGGCTCGCTCGAGTCGAAGAGATAGCCGCGGTGCGCCGAGGGCTTCGCGTCGTAGAAGAGCGGCAGCTGCCCCGCGTCGCGCGCGATCGTGATGGGAAGCTTGCCGCCGGGATTCGCATCGCCGAAGAGCACTGCCGCGACGGCCTTGGGTCCCGCGACTCCCAGGCCCCACGCGGCGAGCACGGCTTTCGCGCGCTGCGCGGTCTCCGGCGCGATGTTCGGGCGCTCGCCCACCAGCACCACGATCACCGGCTTGCCGGCGTCCGCGAGTCCGGCAAGGGCATCCCGCACGGCCGCGGCGCCGGTGTCGCCGAGCGCGAGCACGACGAGGTCGGCCTGGACCGGGGGCACGATCGTGCCGCGATCCCGCATGCGCGCGCGAATGTCTTCGGCGAGCGGCGTCATCGAGCCCAGCTCGATCACCGCGAGCCTGAGCGGCGTGCGTCCCGCGACCGGCAACTCGAGCGGCAGCGTGCCGTCGTTTGCGAGGAGCGCGATCGCGCGCTGCGCCGCCTTCGCGGCGACCGCGTTGGAAGAGTCGCTCATCTTGCCGGACCATGGCGTGACGTCCATGGGACCCGCATCGGCGCCCGCGGAGCGCGCGAGCGCAAGCGCCGCGGCTTCGTTCGCCGCCACGCCGTACGTCGAATGCAGGTCGCCGATGCCCTCGCGCGTGGCGATCACGGTGCCGCCGTATTTCCATTCGCCGCGAAGGACGTCCTTCAGCAGCCACGGGCTCGCGTGCGACGGCACGCCGTCGATCTCGTTGCGCGAAGCGACGATGGCGCCCACGGCGGTGCGCTGGATCGCGCGTTCGAAGGGCGGGAAGTAGGTCTCGCGCAACTCGCGCTCGGCCACCGGCGCGGGCCCCACGCCTTCGGCCGGCAATCCCGGGCCCGCGAAGTCCGTGACCGCCGCGAACACCTTGCCCGGCGCCAATGCATGCGGCTTGCCCGGTCCCTGGAGTCCTTCGATCGCGGCGAGGCCCAGCTCGCCCACGAGATACGGATCCTCGCCGAACGATCGCTCGATCCTTCCGCGGCGCGGATCACGCGCGATGGCGAGCGAGGGACCCAGCACCATCTTCGCGCCGCTTGCGTGCGCGATCGCGGCCATCGCCGAATACGCCTCGCGAACGGTCGCGGGATCCCAGCTGCAAGCGAGCGACAGCGGCTCGGGAAAGCCCGAGTGCTCGAGGGAACGGAGCTCCGCATCAGCCATGGAGACGGAAGGCAATGCGGCGCATGCGAGGGTGGCCAGCGCGAGGGTGACGAGCCTTTGCCATCGGGCAATCACTTGGAGTTGTGGCATCCTTGAGCGGTAGCGCTACCATTTTTTATTCTGGCACAGATTCGATGACCCAGGATTCGACCCCGCA